>NZ_NPEA01000003.1:0-300000 GCF_002812205.1 Leptospira neocaledonica | reverse complement strand
GTGTATTCGAGACTGGATACTTCTTAGCAGCGTTTTTATATCATCCAATCGCAGCATATCACCGTTGGATGACTGGTGGATTCATTCTATTTGCTCTTGCTCACTTTACCCAATTCCTACTTAGGTTTCCTGGGAACAGCAACCAACGTATAGCAAAATGGGTTTTGATGGCTGAACATTCTGTTTCAGTGATCACCGTAAGTTTGTTTGTATACTTCACTTATATTTCAGAGAAGATCTATCACTTCACTGCTCACCATTGGGACTTTAATGCGTTTGATGCAAGCCGCTATCTTGCATTGGTGATTGGAATATTCTCCATCGTAGGTTTTATTATTATACCTACTTGGAGAGTCGTTATCACAAAGGACAAGAGAAGGATCGCTCTTCTCATGTTCACTATTGGATTTTTGATCGCAGCAATTTATCCGAATATCTCGAATATTCTCAGCCGAGACGGAGTGATGGAACGTTCTACGTACATGACTTCGAACGTAATTCTATTCTTGACTGCGTTCTCGTTCTTAGTAATCGCATTCATCAATAATAGTGCCGAACGAACTACCTTCATGGTTAAGATCGTGGGGATTACACTCTTCACGATTTGTTTGATCATGCAGGCTCTGGTTTATATCTCTAGCCAGGAAAAAGACGCAGAATATGATAGTTTGCGTATGGTGAATATTGAAAGGGCTTTGGAGAATGGTGTAAAATCCGGAGATATAGAGTATGCTTTCCATTGGGATGACTCCAAGGAAAGTTTGAATTCTTCCGAATACGATCCTAACAAAGAATTAGACCTCAAACAGATAGAGGCAGACTTACAGAACGTTACAACTTACGAAGAGATCCGCAATTTAAAGGAAGAAGGATTTAGAAAATCCTTAAATTCCATTCTGGACCGAACCCATACATATTTTGGCGGTTATAAACGTTTCATCCAAAAATTATTGGAAGATAAACAAGATCTCTCCGATGCAGAACTCAAAAAACTTATCTTAGCAAGTGCAGAGCAATGGAACAAACGGGCTTTCGTTTCTACGAATAGACTCGAGGCAATTGTAGGAGGATCTTTCTGTAAAAAGGGAAGAGACTTCGTAAATGCTTTAGGAGATTCAGAGTTCGGCTTTAAGGAAGAAATTTTCTCCCATTGGTCCGAAGATTGTCTTTGGGATGGAAAGGATTTAGACCAAGCGCAGATCCGTTCCGAAGTCCTAAAATATTTCAGATATTTTAAACCGAGCGAAACCCGTCACTACAGAAGAAGCAAGGATGGAACAGGGCACTACGTTGCCTTCATGAAATTCCAACCTGAGAAACAACAGATGAGTGAGGTCGGATTCTCTTATAGATTATATAGAGACTTCATGCACCCGACTGCGGTAAAACAAACCGGCATCTTACTCGCGGTAATCTTTATCGTTCTAGCGTTGTTTCCACTCTTCTTCAAAAACAGTTTAGTGGATCCTTTGAATAGCCTACTTTCAGGTGTGGAGAAGGTAAACAAGGGGGATCTGGATGTAGTGGTTCCAGTCAAGGTCCGAGACGAGATCGGATTCTTGGCAGACTCATTTAATGCGATGGTGGCTTCTATCAAGCAAGCCAGACGAGAACTCCAAGATTACGCCGAAAACCTGGAAGAAAAAGTTCGTGAAAGAACTAGAGAAGTTCAGGAAAAAATGGAAGAAGTCCAACGCCTCAAAGTGCAACAAGATGGAGATTATTTCTTAACTTCCTTATTGGCAAAACCTCTCTTCTACAACGCGAACAAATCTAAATTGGTTTCTACAGATTTTATCATTCGCCAAAAGAAACAATTCGAGTTCAGGGGAAAACATTCAGACCTGGGCGGGGACATCTGCGTTACCGGAAATCTTAGATTAGGACGTCCAGATTCATTCAAACGTTATACTCTTTCCATGAACGGGGATGCAATGGGTAAATCCATGCAAGGGGCCGGCGGTGCATTGGTAATGGGGGTTGTGATGAACTCTATTCTTGCTCGCTCTGCAGCTAACAACAGAATTCTGGATGCGACTCCTGAGCAATGGTTAACTGAAATTTATAATGAGATCCATTCCGTATTCAAATCATTCAACGGATCGATGGTCATCTCTGCTTCTCTTTATCTGATAGAAGATGAAACTGGAAAGTGTTGGTACTTTAATGCGGAACACCCTTATTCGGTATTGTATAGAGATGGAAAGGCAAGTTTTATCGAAGATGGACTGACTCTCAGAAAATTAGGTCTGGATTCGGAGTTCGAGTTTAAAGTAAGAAGTTTTCAACTCAAAAAAGGTGATATTATTATCCTTGGCTCGGACGGTAGGGATGATGTGGACCTAACTCCAGAGGAAACTATCCGTACCATCAACGAAGATGAGATGTTATTCCTTCGTCATGTGGAAACAGCAAAAGCGAATCTGGAAGATATAGAGACGGAGATCCGCAAAATAGGAGAGCTTACAGACGACCTTTCTCTTCTAAAAATAGAGTTCCAAGGAGAACCTAAAAGCGACGAGATCGAAGAAATTTTCGAATCCTCGGACCATATCGACAAGGCATTAAATACAGATTCGGTCTACGAGGATGCTAAGAAGATGTACAAAACTGGACGTTTGGACGAAGCGTTAGACCTTCTGAAAACGGGATATATGCACGATAGTGCCAACCTAAGATTGAACAAACTTTTGGGACTTCTAAGCTTTAAAGGCAAAGACTATAACACTGCTGTGGAAGTTTTGAATAACTATCTAGGAACGGATCCGGATCTTCATGAGTATTGGTTCTATCTTTCTATAGCAAACAAGAAGATGGGTAAGTATGATCAGGCCTTAACCGCGAGCTTGAAACTTCTGGAAATCGATCCAAACAATATTTCCAATATGATCAATTTATCAGATATCTATCGGCTCATGGAAATGTATGATAGAGCGGAAGAATATGCTCGAAAAGTATTACAAAAAGAGCCGGGGAACGAAAACGCTCATAAGCTGATCCGTTTGATAGAGAGAGATCGTTGATCAGGGCTTTTCTCCCTAAGTTAACTTTATGGATGCGGATCGGAATAATTTCCGCATTTTTCATTTCCGTCCTTCCGCTTCTTTCTCAAAGTAAGAAGTCCTCTAAAACGAATGAGTCAAACTTCTCCTTTAGATTAAAAGGAGGAGAAATTAAATTAGCAGTCCGAAATGAGACCGAACTGAAAGAATGGGATAAATACGCTTTCGAAAAAACAAAAAAGATCTTGGACGCGTATGAGTCTTATCTCGGAATCCCATTCCATCAGGCTTCTTCTCCTATATTCAAAACTCTTCCTTCCGCTGAAAAAGATAAGATACGATTGGTCTTAAAAGACACAGTGTTTCTGAACGGAACCAGAGTAGGAGGATATAATAATGTGTCCGGGGAGTTGGGAAAAGAACTCGGGATATTTATGGAATTGGGTCTCGTTCCTCCTGGTTACCCTGCTTTACTTTTGCATGAGTTGGGACATTATTATTTTACAGAACCTTCTTGGTTAAGCGAAGGGATCGTTTCATATTTGCCTTACCTTTTGTCCAAAAGAGGTTATTTGAAATTGGATTCGGACGAATTACAATCCATAGTAGAAGAATGGAATCTGACCGAAGCGATTCCTAAAAATGATCTTCCTCTTTCAAAGGATTTTCATCTATCCAATCCTAATTTGGGGCTTTGGTTCTATTCTAAGTCGGTCCGCACTCAGTTTATAATTCACAAAGAATTGGGCTACGAAGGTTATAAATCTTTTCTGAAGCTTGTGGCTTCTTCAGAAATGCTGAATACAGAACTAGTTTTTAAGATTTTAAATAAGATTCAGAGAAAAGATTGGAATAAAATCCTACAGGGTTGGGTGGAACCTGGGCCATACACCGTTTATCCTCCGACTTCCTTTATGAAAATCCAAGACATAGAAAAACTTTAAGCTTGATTTTTATATTGCATTCGTTATACAAAATGGTGAATTCTAAACGGATTTCTTTTTTGATTTGATCTGATCGGTTCCGGCTTTTATATAATCCATTTATAAGAGCATGGCCATTGGCCAAGCTCTTGAAACCCGGCCAAAGGCCGGATTATAAGTATTCTGGACCGGCCGAATTCGATCCACCAAATCGAAGTTAGGATCGATTCTCTTTTGCTCGCATGGAAATTTTTTCAATCTTACAAAACGACGTTCTACTGAACTATTATTCTTTCGGAAGTTTATTATCAATCCTAGCCTTCTTATGTACTTCCTTGTTCTTCCTTTTTTTGAAAGAAAAATCTTCAAGTACAATGCATCTCGCGCTTGGAGCTCTATTTTTCTCCTTCTTCTGCTCCGGATATTTTTTCGCTGCTTTCTTATACAACCCAATCGCTGCCTATCATAGATGGTTGACCGTTGGATTTATTCTGCCTGCTCTAATTCACTTAGGCCAATTTTTAGCACGTTATCCGGGGCATGCAAATCCCAAAGTGAACAGAAATCTTACGATCGGGATGTATGTAGTCGCTGCTATTGGGATCTCATACTTTTATTACGTTACTCTGAGTTCTCCTCGAAAATATCACTTCACCGCTCACCACTGGGACTTTAATGCGGAAAAAGCTTCTTCCATTATCGCAGTTTTGATTGGTCTATTTGTTCTGATCTCCTTTTTGATTATTCCGATCTATAGGATGACCAAAACAAAAGGAAGGATTCGGTTTGCGATCGGCGGTTTTATGGGGGCGCTTCTAGCAGGCGGTGTGGTCCCTGCACTTACGAATATTCTGAGTCGAGACGGGTGGATTGAGCGTTCCACCTATCTAACTTCCATCGTTCTTTTGATGACCTTAGGAATCTTTTTGATCCTAGTAATCTTCTTAAACTTCAGTGAAGAAAAAACCACCTTCATGGTAAAGATCGTAGGGATTACTTTTGTGACCTTGATGTTGATCATGCAGGCATTGGTATTCATTTCCAACCAGGATAAGGAAGCCGAATATGATACCAAAAGTATCGTGAACATGGCAAGGGCTTTAGAAGGTGGAAAACAAATCCCTGAAATGCAATATATCGTTCAGTGGGAAGGTGGATCCAAAAATGTGGATTATTCTCGCTATGATAATCAATACGATCTGAGACTTCCTCAACTAGAGATAGACTTTAAAAATACGATTATCTTCGAACACATGAAACTTTTAGCGGAAGAAGGTTTTAGAAATTCCGCTAAAAAGACCCTGAAAGATACTCATGAATATTTCAGCGGATATAAGGCAGCTATCCTGAAGTTTTTGGATGATAATCCGAATCTGGAAGGAAAAGAATTAAAAACAAAATTATTCGATCACCTAAATACTTTAAACACCGCAGTCTTTGTAACTTCTAACAAACTGGATTATATCTTCCCCAAAGATTTTTGCGTTGATGGAAGAAATTATCTGAAAGGTGTCGGGAATAAAGGGGTCATTCCGTTTAAAGAACATCTTCTTCAAAAATGGAAAGAAAAAGACGGAACTTGCACTTTTGATGAGAAAGATCTGCTGATCGGTCATTTAAAGGCAGAAATACTTTTATATTTCCGTCCATTCCAGCCTGCATTGTACCGCCATTACAGGAAAAGTTTGGATGAACACCAACATTTTGTAACATATATCCATTATGATGTGAAGAAGGATGTGGTTAGTGAGGTAGGTTATTCTTACCGCAAATATAGAGAATTTATGCACCCAACTGCAGCTAAACAGACCCTGATTTTAGGTTTGGTTTTGGTAGTTGTATTTTTCATATTCCCTCTATTCTTCCGACAAAGTTTGATCACTCCGTTAAACAGGCTTTTGTCAGGGGTAGAAAAAGTAAACTTGGGCGCCTTAGACGTTGAGGTAAAAGTGGACTTAAAAGATGAGATCGGGTTTTTATCCGACTCATTCAATAACATGGTGACTTCTATCCGAAAAGCGAGGGGAGAACTCCAAGATTACGCTGAGCACTTGGCTACAAAGGTACGAGAAAGAACGAGAGAACTTTCCGAAAAAATGGAGGAACTCCAACGTCTGAAAGTTCAGCAAGACGGGGACTATTTCTTAACTTCTTTATTAGCAAAACCACTTTTTTATAATGCTAACAAATCTCCAAAGGTAAGCACAGAGTTTATTCTTCGCCAAAAGAAAAAATTCGAGTTCAAAGGCAAACATGCGGACTTGGGTGGGGACCTTTGTGTTACTGGAAATCTTCGTTTGGGAAAGGAGAACGATTATAAACGTTATACTTTCGCGATGAATGGAGATGCAATGGGTAAATCTATGCAGGGAGCAGGAGGCTCTCTTGTTATGGGGGTTGTGGTTAACTCGATCCTTGCAAGGTCCGCTGCGAACGACAGAGTAATGGATACCACTCCTACGGAATGGTTAACCGAAATTTATAAAGAGATGCAATCCGTTTTCAAATCATTCAATGGATCCATGGTAATCTCTGGAACTTTTATCGTGATAGAAGATGAGACAGGTAAGTTCTGGTATTTCAATGCGGAGCACCCATTCTCTGTAATGTATAGAGATGGAAGAGCCGGGTTCTTAGAAACTGGGCTTACTCTTAGAAAAATAGGATTGGATTCAGAATACGAGTTTAAGGTCCATTCCGGAAGATTAGAACCTGGCGATGTATTGATAGTCGGTTCGGACGGTAAGGACGACTTAGATCTCACTCCTGAAAAAGAGGTCCGCACCATCAATGAAGATGAAATGCTCTTCTTACAAATGGTAGAAAAAGGCCAAGGTGATCTGGAAAGAATAGAGGAAGAGCTACTAAAAGTAGGTGAGCTAACGGACGACTTATCTCTTCTCAAGTTGGAATATTCTCCTGTTGTTTCTCCGGAAAAAAACGGAAAAGAAGATGAAATCTCAGATCCTTTCGATTGGAAGTTCATCTACAAAAAAGCAAAAGAAGATTATATGGGCGGCCGTTTGAGCGAGGCTCTCGGTGCCCTTGAAGGCTTGTACAAATCAGATCCTCAAAACACAAAAGTGACCAAATTACTTGGACTTCTTAGCTTTAAAGGTAAGAATTACGGAAAGGCAGTAGAAGTCCTGAATAAGTATTTAGGATCGGACCCTGATTTGGTTGAATACTGGTATTATCTTTCTTTGGCGAATCGCAGGATCGGAAGAATGGACGAAGCTATCTTGGCTGCGAAGAGAATGGAAGAGCTCCAACCGGACAATTCCATGAATCTTATCAATCTTTCCGACTTATACCGTCAGACGGAACAATTCGAATTAGCTTTGGAATATGCTCATTTAGCTCTGGAGAAGGATCCAGAAGACGAGAATGCACAGAAATTAGTTAGATTGATCGAAAGAGATAGAAAAGCTTCTTAATAGAAGTTTAATATTTTCCGTTCTCGAAATCCTTATAAAGCATAGAGGTTTGGATACCTTTATTGCCTTGGTATTTGCCTGATTTGTATTCTGTGATCTCGCCTTCTACAGTATGATAGAAGATCTGGCAAATTTCTACATTCGGATAAATCACTAAAGGCTGGATGACTGAAATTTCAAGGGTCCAGAACCCTTTAAATCCAACGTCTCCGAACCCTGCAGTGACATGCACATACATCCCTAGTCTACCAATAGAAGAACGCCCTTCTAACATCGGGACCAGGTTATGTGTTTCAGTGTATTCTAAGGTCCTGCCTAGATAAAGAACTCCAGGTTGTAAGAGTAGTCCGCTCTCAGGAATGATCAGGTTTTCGGAAGGGTTGGATTTTTTCATATCCAACGGGGTTTCGGTATAACGAACCAATTCGTTATGAAGCCTTAGATTATAAGAGTTTGGATTTAATCTATTGTCGGAGTAAGGATCTATGATGATATCCTTCTCTAATCTTTTTTTAATTTCCTTACCCGTTAGAATCATTCGTATTCCAGCTTCCTTGTTTTGCCTATTTTCGGGTCGGGCTTGTGTCTCGCCTCCCTTTTTCGGAGTTCTATCTTCCTTTAAATTCCGGTTTTCTTTTCTCACGGAAAGCCTTTAGGGCTTCTATCCTGTCTTCCGTTTTTAGGGTTTTATTATAATGTTTCCTTTCTATCTTTAAAGCTGTTCGAATATCTTTTCCTTCTCCTTCCCTTATGGATTCTTTAGCAAGCCTTAAGGAGATGGGAGCCTTTTCGGAAAGTAAGGAAGCTAATTTTTTTCCGGCCATAAATGCAGAATCATGCCAGACTGAATTTGCTAGTTGGATATCCAATGCTGTTTGAGAATCTATCACGGAAGCTGTTAAAATAAGTTCTAATGCTTTTGTTTTCCCAACTCTTCTTGGAAGTCTTTGGGTTCCACCTGCACCTGGGATAATACCAAGTCCGGTTTCGGTAAGGCCTACTTTTGCTTCTGCACTCATCAAGATAAAGTCACAACAGAGAGCCATTTCTAATCCGCCGCCGTAAGCATCTCCATCTAGAGCAGCGATAGTTGGGAAGGGAAGATTTTCCATGGCCAGAAAACATTCTCCTACTTGATCCAGAAATTTATGTACTTCCTTTTCTGACATATCCGCTCTTTCTTTCAGGTCTGCTCCTGCGCAGAATACGGAACCTTCTCCCCTGAGTACTAGAGCCCTGATTTTTGGATCTTTGCTTACTCTTTCTATATGGGACATAAGTTGATGGAGCAATTCTCTAGAAATTGCGTTTCGTTTTTCGGGTCGATTTAAACTGATTATACACGTATAATCTTCGATGGAATAAAGAACAGTTTCGCTCATGTTCACCTTCTAAAAAATCTTTCCCGGATGGGCCGGATCTTTCCGATAATTGGGTAGATTCTGCGGTTTTTTAAAAACGGCAAGCAAAAGCGTTACGTACGAACGGTTCTAGGTTAAAGAAAAAATGCGATTTCAGACTCAGATCTTAGCTTTTATTTTATCCCTATCTATTTTCGGTTTTAGCTGTTCTTCGAGCAAAGACTCGGACCTTGCTACCCAGTTAGGCTTGGGAAATCCTGTGATTACTGAAATAGATCCTCCAAGCGGATCTCCTCCCATTGGAAGTAATCCAGGGACAACGATTACGATCAAGGGACGTTTATTTTCTGCAGATACAAGTTTAACGACAGTTAAATTTAATGGAGTCTCGGCAAGCGTTCTGAGTGCAACAAGCACCGAGATTGTTACAGTAGTTCCGGCTGGGGCTTCTACAGGAACATTATTTGTGACCAAAGATGGTCCTGTTCTTTGCGATGAAAATAATGGAGACGGGGCTACGAACTGTTACGGTCGGACATTCTATGTAGATTGTTATAAGTCCTTTGACAGTCTTTATGGCGAAGAATTAGGAGTATCATATCCTAATTCCAAAACTTTTGAAATTACAGGCCAGACAGGGACTAAAGCACTCAGAATTGATTTAAACCCAGATGGACCTACCAATGTTAAGATCTCATGTGATACGTATCTTATCTATTCTAAGTTTTCTAAGACCTGTGGCCGGACAAACGTTGGGACTTTTTCGGATACAAGCACTTGGATATTTGAGCCTACTTTGACATTCTCCAGTTATTATACAGTTCAGATGTTCGTTACTGCCGGGAAGGGAGATTGTACCGTATCTTTTCCCTGATTTTTAAGACAAAAAAATACTTGGTTTATTATTAGATTTGGATTAGGATCGGAATGGAGGGAATACTGAATGTCAACAATAACCTCTATATATCTCGGACTTGCCGAAAAGGCCTCTTCAGATCCGCGCAAAATGCCTAAGGTGGAAGGAATTCCAAATAAACCTTACGAAAACAAGCAGGCGGATGTTTTTGATCAAAAAGCAATGAATCCTAGTTATGCGGGCGATATTTATAAAACTAAGGGAGCATTTGTAGACAAGATCTCCTAACTTCTTTTGGCCCGATTGTCTAAACACAATAAAAAAGCCCTCAATATGAGGGCTTTTCTTTATTAAGACTGAAGTTTTAGCCTTAATCTTCTTTGTAATTGATCTCTAAAATATTACCGGACGGATCCAAGAAATGAAGGAACTCTCCTCCGTCTCTGGCTTCTGGTCCTCTTACGATTTGAACGGACTTAGACTCGAGTTCTACGATTGCTTCGGTAAAATCATCCACATCCAATACAAAGCTTAGGACAGGGGATTTAACTTCGGTTAAAGAACTTTTAACTCCGTTGGTATTGAGGAGTTTAATGTTCACAGAATCCAAACCGATGATTGCGAATTCGTTTCCTTTTTCCTCGATCGTCTCGAAATCAAATAGTTCGGAATAGAATTTTACAGAGGCTTCTATATCCCCGGTAGGTATTACAATATAATCGATTCCTTCTACGATGATCATTGAGGTAGATCCTGTTTTCCTTTTTCGTCATTATGAGAAGAAAACCGGGCTTGTCTATCGGAAAACCGCAAGGTACTCGATTTTCAAGTCGAATGGCCTTTATGAGCCTAAATTTGGAGGCTAAAGAAAGCCTTCCAGTTCTGAGTTTTTTTTCCCTCCCTTCCAAAGGAACCCATCTAAGATATAATGACTGAATTGGGGAAGGAAGAAGATAGGCACTAAGATTCCTTCGAGGCCGAGTCCTAGCTCTGCCTTTATTACGGAAGAGTTTCCGAATAGATAAGGATGTTCCCTCCATACAAAACTATCCCATAGCCATTCTTCGGAAAAGGCAAAGGCCAATAATACCATTGAGAAGCTGAGGATCGCCAAACCTCCGTTACGAAAACTATTATAAAAGAAGGAAGGAAGCTGTTTCTTTCTAAAATTAGAATATGCGAATACTAAGGCCATATAAGGAATTCCGTGGTTGATCACATTCGTGAGAGTGAAAGCGAAATCATCGTTTAATAATACGATTCCCACATACCAAACCGAGGCCGTGTTGAATAAGAGTAGAAGTTTTCCTACACTAATCCTTTGTCCTTTAAGAAGATGGTAGACTTGGCTCAAGGAGTATACTATCACCCAAGCCCAAAATAGAATATGAATGAAGTCTGAAATAGTACGGTTTGGATACTGATAAAAATCACCTTCCATAAACCATTCGAAATGTCTTCCTCCCGGAACCAAATGCCAATATAGAACCGGCAAACCAGTTATCATATACAAGGTAATCTTATCTAAGAGAAAGGGGATCTTACTTTCAGTCTTGGGTTCCGTTCTCGCATACAAACTTAAAAAACCGTATTGCTGTCTGATAAAATGAAATACCGCAAGATAGGCCATCGCTCCCCAGAAAAATAATTTTCCAAAAGAGTATAGTATCAACGCTGCTATAAAGCATAGAAATGGAATAAGTGTGAGTAGAACTTTTTTTCGATTCCAAACTTCATTATCCCAATAGGCTCTAAATAAAGTAGAATAGACATGTGAAACATCAACGCCCGGAATAAGAAGTAACCAAAGCCAAGGAGGCAGAGCATTGCCACTTGTCCTAGAAGAACCAAGAGAAGAATTTTCCGGAAATCCAAGATAACTCGCAAGAAGCACAATCATCACGGAAATTAATCCAGGTGCAATGAACCAGGTAAGATCGAATCTTTTAGAAATGATCCAAGGACTGAGTGCTTTCTTCTCTTCCATCAACTTCTCTTGGCAACGGTTTGGACTTTTTTAGAAGCTTCAAATCCTCTATACAGTGCTTCTTCAAAAATAGAAATCCCGCTTAGGTCGCAATGAGCAAAATGAATTCCCGATTCTGATTTTGCTAATTTCTCTCTTTCTCCTCCCCAAAGAAATCCAGGAACAGGGCGGACCATTGCGTGGGCATGGGTCATGATATCGATTCGAGAAACCAAACTTTCTATATTGGGATGAGGCCTTTTTAGATCAGAGAGTATCTCTTCTTTCCATAAGTTCCAGGTTTTAGGAAGAATGGACCTTCTTGCTGCGAGAGTATCTTTTTCTCCGAAAGCAAGATAGTAAGTAAGAACGGACCCCGGCCTGAGGGCTCTTAAATCTTGGTGGGTGGAAACTACGTAACCTAGAGATTTACTCTTATAAATTACATTCTCCCAAGCGGGAGGGTGGCCTTTTCCTTGGGGAAGTTCGTCCACAAATAGATTTGCAACCAGCCATGGAGAATATTCCAGTTTTTGCAGAAGTGCTTCCTTCTCCCCTAAGATATATTTTCTGGTGAAAGAAGGTAGAGCATAGATGACTTGTTCTGCTTTGATGAGCAGATCTTTTTTTGTTTTTACATCGTAGGCATTGATTTCCCAACTTCCAGATACCTTGCGAATTCTTTCTACAAGTGTAGAAGTTTTGATCTTATCTTTAGAAGGCTTTTGTAGGAGTTCCAACAGGAATCCGTTTCCTTCCGGCCAGGTTAGAACTGGAGGAGAATCCTCGTCTTCTCTCAGACGGGAACAGAAATAGTGAAGTCCTGCCCAGGCCGAAATATTGTCAAAGTTACCACCATAATCATCTCGAGTGCAATAGTCCGCATACCATAAGATTTCAGGTGATTGGATGCCCGAAAATTTTAGATATTCGGAAAAAGTGATCCGATCTAATTTTAAAATTTCCGGATCTCTGGAAGAACGATCGATCGGAATACAAAATGCTTTTTGTCCATCTCTTCCTCTTTTGTTTTGCCAAGAGTTTATAATTTTACGAAATAATAATTCTTGAGCATCCGGTTCGCCTGTTCTTCTCGGAACTAAACCTGCTTGCCATCTTCCTTGGTAAAAAAGTCTTTCTTCCGGATCGAAGCATAAATACTTTTCGGGATAGATTGGATTTCCATTCGAGTCTTTCCCTTGGACCAGTCCGTTCTCTTCTAAAAATTTACGAACTAATACTGATTCCGGTCCCGGTTGAGGAAGATAATGTGCGCCCCAAGGATATTTTAAGGAATTCGTTTCGGAGTATCTGGAATTGCCTCCCACTTCATTCTCCAGATCCAAGATCAAATAATCTGAGATCCCGAATTGGGATAGGTAATATCCTGAAGAAAGTCCTGAGATCCCTCCTCCGGCGATTAGCACCTTTGTTTTGATCGTACTTGCTGGAGAAAAATCCGTCCTGACTTGTCTGAGTCTATGACCTGTTTCTCTGTCTGGGCCTAAGATACTTCCTTGGATGTTTCTTTTTCTGAATCTGAAATAAGAGCCAATCCCCAAAAGGGCCGTACAGAATGCTAAAGCGTAAAGGAATACTTTTCTGGAAAAACGATCTTCGGACATAAACGAACGGATTGCAGATTAGTTTTGAGGGAAGAAGAAGCAAGGAAAAAGAAATTTCCTAGGCATTTTCCAAAACTCTCCTTGGCTTTCCCATCGGTTCAAGAATTTTAGAGTTATGGCAGTTCTTTTGGATTTGGATAATACGGTTTTCGATTCTTTAGGGATCTATGAGTTTACAATCCGTGAAATGGAGAAAAAAGCAAAGATGCTCGGCTTCTCCTCTTCCAAAGAATTTAAAAAAGCTTATGAGACGGTTCGGGCAGAAGTTAAAAAGGAACTTCCGAACAATCCGGTCAATCGACTCCGCATTCTATATTTTAAGAAGATATCAGAACTTCTTTTCGGAAAATTAGATCCTTCTTTCGTTTTAAAATTGGATTCTGCCTACTTTGGTTTTTTTCTACAAGGGATCAAGGATTGGAAAAAGAAAAATTCTAAAGAGTTCAAAAAGATTTTATCTTTGCTCAGGGTTTTGCAAGAAGCCCAAGATCTGGTCATTATCACGAACGAATCTCTCAGAACTCAATTACTGAAATTATCTGTTTTATTTCCGAAAGACATTCAGTACAAATTAGTAACCTCAGAAGAAAGCGGAGCGGAAAAACCATCCGCCTTGATCTTTAATAAGGCTTTATCTGGTGCGGATCCTAAAAAATCATATATCATCGGAGATTCATTAAAAGACGATATTGGGGGAGGACTTGCTTTCGGGTTAGAAGCATTTTATCTAAAAAGCCCCATCTCTTCTGCTAAAACTAAATCGGTGCTGGAGAAAAAAATATTAGAAGGAAAAGAATATTGGGAATCTCCCGATCTATCTTCTGTATTAAATTATATTTTAAGTTTGGAAAAAGGAATCGTACTGTAACTTTGCGAGCCCTAACCGTTCCAGCCATTCTTCAGCAAAGAAAATAGTGAATCTATACTCGACTTTGGATTCGCGAATTTTAAAGACCTATGAAGAGAATCCAAACAGAAATGTGCGATTGCCTCTGCTTCGATCTTACTGATCTTTTTTTTGGCTTCTTTTTGGATCGTAAGAGCCAATGCCTGCTCGTGACGCATCCACATGGACTTTGCATAATTGCTTAATTCCGGGGTCGAGTCGATCAGATGATTAAAGGTTTTAAAGTTTTTCAATTCTTCAGGCTCAAGAGCCGCATGTTGGATCGTGAATTCGCGAAGTGCGTCCAGGATTGACGTTCCTGGCTTTCTAGAAATCACAGCATCGATCAGTTCTTTTTCTTGTTCTTTGTCTTCATCGAATACTAAAGCTTCTTTCGATGAGAAGTAATTGAACAGAGTTGGCACAGAGACTTGGGCCTTCTCTGCAATTTCGGCCATAGTGACGTTGTGGTAGCCCTTTTCGATGAAAAGTCGGGTCGCAAGGTTTGAGATCGATTTGCGCATTCTATCTTTTTTAAGCTCTCTTAGGCCCATTCTGGCATTATCCCTCTATCCATAGAATAGGTAAATCGGATTAAATTTTTAATTAGAATAAATATTTAAATTAATAAAATATTTGATTAAATTAAATAATTTTATCGTCCAAAAATACTACGTATGAAAGGAAATTTAGAAAACAAACGGGTGGCTATTGTCGGCGGTGGCCCAGGCGGTTTAACTCTTGCAAGGCTTTTGCAGCTAAAAGGTATAGATGTAAAAGTGTATGAAAGGGATATTAATAGAGATGTTCGTGTACAAGGCGCTACCCTTGACCTACATTTTGAATCGGGTTTGAAAGTTATGAATGCAGCCGACTTGATGGACGCTTTTAAAGCCAATTACAGACCGGGAGCAGATAAAGGGCGTATTGTAGATACGCAGGCAAAGATAATCCACGATGATCATGAGAAAGAATCCAACGAAGATTTCGGCGATGAAAGATTCAGACCTGAAATTGACAGAGGACCTTTAAGGAATCTTTTATTAAATTCTCTTCAACCTGATACTGTTGTTTGGGACAGTCAGTTTAAATCTATGTTGCAGGCTGGGGATAAGTGGAAGCTGGAATTTAAAAACGGCACAATAGCTACTGCTGATATTGTGATTGGAGCCGACGGTGCAAATTCTAAAATTCGACCTTATATTACTCCTACCAAACCTTTCTATTCAGGTGTTACAATCATACAAGGAAATGTGCCAGATTCCGAAACGTCAGCTCCCGGAATTCATCAATTATTGAAAGGTGGTAAAATTTATGCGTATGATGGTGAGAAATTTTTGCATGTATCATCTAAAGGTGATGGCAGTTTAGATTTTTATGTTAGTTGTAAAAAGGATGAACACTGGATACAAACTAGCGGAATAAATTTTTCAGATAAAACACAAGTAATTGCTTGGTTCAAAGAAGAATTCTCGAAGTGGGATAGCCTCTGGCTTGAATTACCTGAAAATGTAAGCTTACCTCTTTTACTTCGTCCTCAATATTGTATGCCTTTGGATCAGAGTTGGAACACTTTACCGAATCTTACTATCTTGGGTGATGCAGCACATCCTATGCCTCCTTCCGGCGAAGGTGTAAATTTAGCCATGCTGGACGCTTTGGAATTAAGCGAATGTCTTACAAATGAGAATTTTAAAGACATGCAAACTGCAATTGCTACCTATGAAAAACAAATGCTGGTTAGAGCCGCTAATGAAGCACGAGACTCATTAGAAATGACAGAATGGATGCATTCCGAAGGTGCAGTAGCTAAGCTAGTGCAGATGTTTAATTAAACTCTGTACTAGGGCTCTACTTCTTTTTAAGTAGAGCGAATAAGGTCAGATTTAAATTCACTTGTTTGAACGTTAGATACCAAAGCATTAAGGTTCCGTAATAGAAAGCCTTCTTTAGGAAGATTCCTAATTTTGCTTTTGGGCCGGAAACTCCAGATACGGAAGCAATTGGTTTTAGGATCGAAAATTCCACTGAAGAGAATCCACATTGTTCAGCCAAAAGTCCCAAGGTTTTTTCGGTATAATCGTTTATATGATCTTTTGCTTCTAGGTAATGTCCACCTTCTTGCATACCTTTGACAGCTACTTTCAATTTTGCTTTGAATAGCTGGACCGGGAAATTCGGAGTTTGCACGAATAAGAATCCGCCAGGCTTCAAGAGCCCGAATAGATATTGGATAAGGCTATGTGGTTTAGGGATATGTTCTATCACATCCCAAAGAGTGATGATATCGAAACTTTCTTTTGGAAGTCCGCTGTCCTGAACGATGCCTGGGAATACTTGTTTGAGTCCGTTCTTTTCTCTCGCAAACTTGACTGCTTTTTCGGAGATCTCGTAACCTACAGCTTCCCAACCAGGTCTTGTGGTTCCGATCGTTTTTACGAAGAAGCCAAGTCCACAACCGACATCCAAAATTTTTCCCTTGGGAGCCGAAAGAAATTTGCCTATGAAGTCTTTATAGATATCTCTATGAGCCACATCCCACCAGTCTAAATCATAACCGGTTTCGTCGTCCCAGTATCCTTCGTAATGTTCGTCTTGTTCGTACGTGGAGAATGCGTGGCTGCAATTTAAACAACGCACGATAGGGATTCCGTTTTCGACGAATAAGGTTTTGTTTTTCTGGCTTCCGCAAAGATAACAGGTTTGGTTCAAAGGGAGTTCCGTTTAGGTGATAGTTTTATCCTTTGGGGCGAGTCTGTAAATTCCAGTAAAAAACCAAACTTCTTTGGGGCTTTTTGGATTTTCCGGAGAAGGTCCCATTGGAAGCATGGAAACAACCGCTCAGGTTTGATTAGGAGATTCGTTTGGCTAAAGTACATTTTACGAAGATGGAAGGAATCGGAAACGATTACGTATATGTGGATGCAACCAAAGACGATTTACGTCTGAGCCCGGAGCAGATCCAAAAACTTTCCGACCGTAATTTCGGGATCGGAGGCGATGGAGTGATTTTCATTCGTGCATCCAATAAAGGCGATTTCCAAATGGATATGTACAATGCGGACGGTTCTTCTTCCGAGATGTGTGGGAACGGAATTCGTTGTGTAGGTAAATATGTTTTCGATCACGGTCTTACGAATAAAAAACAACCTAAGATAGAAACCGGTGCTGGAGTTTTAGAGCTCGACCTGAAAGTTAACGGAAGCGGCAAAGTGGAACAGGTTTCCGTAGATATGGGAAAACCGATCTTAGTTCCTTCTTTAATCCCTGTTAAATGGGAAAATGAAAATCCAATCTTAGAACAGCCTCTTTCTTTTTTAAGTGAATTACCAGGTTATTCTTCCTATAACTTGAAATTCAGCGCTGTAAGTATGGGAAATCCTCATTGTATTATCTATGTGGAAGACCCGGATAAATTTCCGGTCCGAGAGATCGGTCCATTGATCGAAAATCATACGGAACTATTTCCACGCAGAGTGAATGTGGAATTTGTTTCCTTAAGAGGAAAAGATCATCTCTACCAAAGAACCTGGGAAAGAGGCGCTGGAGAAACATTGGCATGTGGAACAGGCGCCTGTGCTGTGATGACAGCTTCTCACTTGAATGGTAAAACAGGCAAAGATGTTCGAATCGACCTAAGAGGTGGAACCTTAAGAGTGCAATTATTGGAATCAGGTCATGTCTTGATGACTGGACCTGCTACAGAAGTATTCAGCGGAGTCGTGGAAGTTTAAGCTTCCGCGTACTGACCTTCTTGTAATGCGATCATTCTGGTTCTAACCACATCGGAGAGTTGTTTCATATTTTCCTCCAATGAACCTGAAAGAAATTCTCTATGATCTACTTTTTCTCCGTAGACCACTTTTACTTTTTTATAGATTGCTCTCTTTTTAATATCACAGACTTCTTTAGGCATTCCCATAAAGCTGCGAACGATAGGTGGAATTGGAATATCAGAATAAGATTCTTCAACAGGTATGATTACAGAAGGAAGAATGTCCACTTTGTTGCGGATAGAGAATGCTGCGAATCCTGAATGAAAGTCCACCATTCCGGATTTAAAATCATTTTTGACCATATAGTCATGGCCTTCGGGAAAAATTCCTAAGGTCTCTCCCTTTTTAAAAACCTGTTGGATCATCTTAATTGAACCGATAGAAATATTTCCGTCGATAGACATTGGAATTCCACCGGCAATCTTTGCTAGATCTCTAAAGATAGGGATTCTGAAAGTGTATTCTGCAGCGATCCAGGAAATGAATCTAGGAAAAGTGTAAGAGAGAATAAAAGGATCCATATCGGATCTATGATTGCAGGTAAGAATTACTTTACCGTTAGTTACTATATTTTCGGTTCCGTACGCGCTGATATTCACGGCTAAACCTATAAAAGGTGCCACGAAATTTTTGATCCGAAGATATGTCTTTGCTTCTTTCTCCACGGTCAACCTTCCTAGCGACTATTCTCCTAAGAAAACGCTCCACCATTTTTTATCCTGCCCAGCAGGATTACTAGAGTTCGGATCTCCATCAGAGGATTTTACCTCTTGTCGGGATCTTCCGAAATCCTTTTGTTTTCGTTTCGGTTGAACATTTGAGAGATTTTTTTTGATCTCCTCATATTCCTTCGAAGCGTTGGCATTAGAGCGAATATAATTACGTATATCGTCCCATTGAGGATCGTCTTCATTGCCATAAGCGGCATAGTTGAACAGATCGATTTGATCGAATTCAGGCATACTTTTCCTTTCCGTTAAGGGGAAGTTCGAATAGGATCTGATCGGAATCGTCTTAAAACGAAATCCTTTCAAACCATTCGCATGTTTGCCTGGGAAAATACTATGGCAACAGTTTTCGTAAATTTCAAACCGGATTTTCCGATTTCGTTTTTAAAAAATCTAGCGAATGTCACTGAATTTAGGACTTCGATTTTCCGAAGGGATAAGTTATGGAGAGAGAAAATCTCCCCCCTTTAAACAGACATAATCATAAAGAATCGGAAGATACAGAAGAAACCGGTACGGCGAAAAATCTAGGCAGGATCATTCCATTTCCTTCCCCGCCGGGAAGAAATTTGAAAAAGATCCGTGAATTGTACGAGGATATTTTCGATCAGAAACCTTGATCCGTAGTCCGTTGATAAGGGCTTTCGGAGCCATACAATTATATCGTTTCTGATCTTAGAAAAGCGATCTGAGAAAATCCAGATATTGAGTTTTCCCTTCACTGTTCTCCGGTGGAGCGAAAGTGGCGAACTCTTTGTCGGTCCTCGGGTCGTATGGCCCTGATTTTCCTTCGAAGCAGATGCAGGTTTCCGAAAGGCAGACCAATGTATGGTACACTCCCGGAAGAATATCTATCCCATAGATAGGCCCGTCCGAACTAAGTACATGTTTCTCTCGGACTTTTCCATCTTCTTCGAATAAGATGAAGCCCAGTTTTCCTTTTAACACTAAAAAGGTCTCGGGCTTCGGAGGATTTTTGTGACGATGAGCTTGGACGTAAGTGTCCTTGGTGAGTACGTTCAGAAATCTCTGATACGGTTCTAGTAGTTCGTGAAAATTGTGATTAGTTCTTCCTCTCGCAGAAGAGGAAGCAAGCGGAAGGAGTTTATCGAATAACTCCTGATCAATGAGTAATTTATCCGGCCGAGACAAGTTGTAGATGCTGCTCGCAATACGCGATTAAGTAATCCTTGCAGGCTGTGCAAGTATCCGCAGCTCCGCAAGCTTTTACCACATCACGATAGTCTTGTCCTTGTTGTTTAGCAGTCTCTACGATTTTTTCAAACGTGATTTGAGCACAATGGCACTTTTCCATTCTTGTTCCCGATCTCTCTCTATAACTATCGTTTTTGAGACTCAGTATTAAAGTCAAGTTTTCTGAGCAAAAGTTTAGAATATTTTCTAAACTATATGGGACATAATGTCAGAGTTTATGGGGAAAAGAAGAAGAAGTTGGTGCGCCCAGAAGGATTCAAACCTCCGACCTTCTGATCCGTAGTCAGACGCTCTATTCAGCTGAGCTATGGGCGCGGGTGATTAAAAGAATTTCTTTTCCAAAAGCTCTAAGTGCTCTTGGGGAAGTTTCGGGACCAGTTTTTTTCCCTTGGTGTAATTGTATAGCAGTAAACCGGATAAGCCAAGATAGATAATAACTCCTGCAAAGTGTGCAAGATTAGCTAACCAAGGTCCTGCTATAGGAACAAAGGAGAAGAACCAAGACAATACTAAGAATGCGATAAAGTACAGAACGTTTAAAAAGGAAAGTTTGGAATGTCTATAGACTTCCGCTTCGTTGGAATAGAAAGAAAATCCAATTAGCCAATTTCCGAATAAAGGAAGAGTTACCAAGTAGATACGAAATCTTTCGGTATTAATAAAACTTTTTGTTTGTTTCCAGTACGGAGAGAGAAATTCTAAGGCCTTAGCCTTGAGTTCCTCTAATTTTGCTGAGTATTTTTCGAACTTCATTCTCTATTTCCGGGAATAATGGTAATACGAACAGTTTGCCTTGGTAAGCTTGCAAGGCTCCTAAAATTCCGTAACCTAATAATGCAAGCCATGCGACATAGCTGATAAAATCAGTGACCACTGGATTTGCATGTATCCATTTTAAAATGGTGCTTAGGATTGGAAACTCTCTTAAGAACCAAACTACCAAGTATAAAAATACGAATCCCAGATTCAACTTGATGGCTTGGAGTGCATGGAACTTGCAAATTTCCTGTTTTTTTCTAAAAAACCAAGGAATGACCCATCCTAAAAAAGGAATATAAGAAATGGCAGCAAATAGATTGGGATATTCTTCCCCTTCTAATAATCGCTTTGTCTCTTCCAGGAATTCCCGGGTGTTGAATCTCTGGTCAGACATCTTCTTATTTCTCGGGGTCAGTGTGAGAGTTTGGAACTTTCGGAGACGCAGGGATTCGAACCCTGGGTACAGGTTACCCCATACGACAGTTTAGCAAACTGCTCCTTTCAGCCACTCAGGCACATCTCCAGCAGTGTTCCAACGGAGAAGGTAGGATTCGAACCCACGGTGGGAGTTACCCACGACGGTTTTCAAGACCGCTGCCTTAAACCACTCGGCCACTTCTCCGGTTAAGGATTACTTTACTGACAAGATGGGGGACCCTGTCAAGGTGATTTACCTATGAGTACGGAAAAGAACCGTAGAGAAATTTCAGGGTTGGTCGCGGAGAAATGGGCGAATCTAGGAACTTGTATTTCTCATGCGGAGAATAAAACCGTCTTTGTAAAAGGTGCTGTTCCTGGAGAAACAGTTCGGATCAGAACTGATAAAGAAAATTCTAAACTGATTTGGGGAACTGTTGTATCTATAAACACTTCTTCTCCACTTAGAATCGCTTCCGATTGTTCCGCTTTTCCAGAATGTGGAGGTTGTTCTTATCGCCATATTTCTTATGAGGAAGAACTTCAGATCAAAAAATCTCTTTTACAGGATTCGTTTTTATACGTTTCCAGATTAGATCCTTCTCAAATTCCTGAAATTGAAACTTTGAGCGGGCCTTCTAACGGTTATAGAAATACCGCTCAGATCAAAATTGAATTCAAAAAAGGAAAAACAAACGCCGGATTTTATAAGGAGAATTCCAACTCCTTGGTTTTATTTCCTGAAGAAGGTTGTAAACATCTTCCTTTCGAAATGAACGAGTACATTCGAAAACATAAGGAGAGTCTAAAATCTTTTTCCAAAAATTCGGATTGGAAACTTAGATACTCTTCTGGTGAAATTTTAGAATATGCCAAAAAAGAAGTTAAACTTGGTCCTTATCTTCCTGAAAAAATAGAATGGTCCATTCCTGCTGACGGATTTACCCAAGTGAATCGTTTCCTTTTAGAAGAATGGATGCTCAAGATCC
Organism: Leptospira neocaledonica; assembly: GCF_002812205.1. Taxonomy (NCBI): domain Bacteria; kingdom Pseudomonadati; phylum Spirochaetota; class Leptospiria; order Leptospirales; family Leptospiraceae; genus Leptospira; species Leptospira neocaledonica. The sequence goes on along the minus strand of NZ_NPEA01000003.1, from coordinate 278,060 downwards.
GATCTTGGATTCCTAAAAATTGTGGATCTGTATTAGAATTTTATTCAGGGGCCGGACTCATCAGCCTTGCGATCGGTCATTTAGTGGGCCGTCTTTCCGGTTATGAGTTGTCCAACTCTTCGGTAAAAGCGGCGGAGGAGAATGCTAAGAATATTGGATATTCTCACTTAGAGTTCCATACATTAGATTTGAATTCTTCATTGCCTAAAAAATTGGATTCTTTCGGCACAGAATTAGGTATTTTAAATCCGCCTAGGGCCGGGGCTTCTTCTTCCGTATTAGATTTTTTAGATAGAGCAAGACCTTCTCGCGTTATTTATTCCAGCTGTAATCCGAGCACCTTAGCAAGAGATCTTGGGATCTTAAAAAATTCAGGTTATACGCCAAAGGAAATCGTTCTCACTGATTTTTTTCCAAGAACTAAACATTTCGAGGTTTTGGTTCTTTTAGATCTTTGATTTTTTACTTTTAGAATTCCGATTCGAAATCGGAAAATGGTCATTGGGGCCAGGACTCCGGAGAAAATAAATGCCGATCATAGATGAATATGAACTTCCTTCCAGAAAGTCCGATCCTGGATCCAAATTCGGCGAAGTCCTTCAAGGGATTTGGTTAGAAGACGAAATTTGTTTTGCGATCGCAGGCGGTGGTTGTAAGGCATTCTACGGTTTGGGCTTTGGCCATGAATTGAAAAGTTGGGGATTAAAACTCAGACAAGTGTCCGGAGTTTCGGCTGGAGCAGCAATGGTCCTCTCTCTTGTGTGTGAAACGGAAGAAGAGTCTGTTTCTTTTTTTGAAAGAATAGTCCGGAAGAATCCTCGTAATTTTTATTTTACCAATTTGTTTCGCGGAGAGAAGGCATTTCCTCACGAGGATATGTATCGCAGGACGATCCGATTCGGTATGGATTTCGAAAAAATTATCCGATCCGGAGTGAAAGTTTTTATACACACCATCAAAGCCTTTCCTAAAGATGATGCAAATAAGAACACATTCAGACTTGCAAGATTGATTGCAGAAACAGGAAAAGCATTCTTAGAGGATGAAAGAGATCGTAACAAAGGACTTTATACAGAAAGAACATTTCGTGTTTTAAGAAATTGGAATATGAAAGAAGTTCTTTTTACTGAAGCGGATTTCAGGAACCCGAGTGTGATCGAACAGATTATCATGAATTCTTCTTCTATTCCTCCTATCGTTTCCTTCCAGAATCATGGAAAGGAATATTATTTGGATGGTGGACTTACTAATAATTTACTTTTAGAAACATTTCCTCCCAATGCAAAAATTATCGGGATACATTACGAACCGACCACTATCGTAGGTAAAGATCCTCGTTTGTTAGACCGTTGTTTTTTGGTGACTCCTTCTAAACAACTGCCGATCACTTCTTTCGATTATACAAATGCGAAGGGTGTGAGAGAAACTTACGAAATGGGAAAATCGGACGCATTAAAAAATAAAGAAAAGATCATGGAGTATCTCAAAAAAGATTGGGTGAAAAAAGCAGAAAAGCTACGTAAGAATTAAGGTTGTACTGTGAATAAAATTCAAAACCCGATCATATCGGTATCTAATGTAACTAAAAAATTCAAAGATGTAACCGCTGTTAGCGATCTTTCTCTCGAAATTAAAAAGGGAGAGTTCGTGGGTTTGCTTGGACCGAACGGAGCAGGTAAAACTACTTTGATCGAAATGTTGGAAGGAATCCAATTTCCTGATTCAGGAAAGATCCAAATTTTAGGCACAAGCTGGAAAGAGAGCGAAACATTTTTAAGAAGTAATATAGGTCTCGCTTTGCAAGAGACCAGATTTATGGATAGAGCCACTGTTTGGGAAACTCTGAAATTATTCGGAAGTTTTTACAAGGCCCCGGAATCTAGGCTTCATGAAATATTAGAACTCACAAGACTAACTGAAAAAAATAAATCCTTCGTGAACAGTTTATCCGGGGGCCAGAGGCAAAGGTTGGCTTTGGGCGTTTCTATCATGAACAAACCCGAAATTCTTTTTTTGGATGAGCCAACTACAGGTTTAGATCCGGGAGCTAGAAGAGATATCTGGAAAATCCTAGAGGATCTAAGAGCATATGGAACCACAATGATCCTCACCACTCATTATATGGAAGAAGCAGAAGTTCTCTGCGAGAGGATCATAGTAATGGATAAAGGTAGGATTTTGGACCAAGGATCTTTACCGGATCTTTTGGGAAAACTAGGGGGAGGAGAGATTGTTCGTTTTTCATTGGAGAATGGAACGGATCCAAGCGGGTATCTTCCTGAAAAAGGAAAATTCAAATTCAATTGGAATTCCGACACCAAAGAAGGCAGGATCTATGTGGAAAGAATTACTGATTATCTTCCTTCCATGTTGGATTCATTTTCTAGATCAGGGATCATTTTAAAAGAACTGGAATGTCATAAAAAGACCTTGGACGACTTATTCCTTTCCATGACCGGAAGAGGGTTGGAAGAATGAAACAAATCTATCATTTAGTCACGATTCAATTAAAAGAATTTTATAGAGAGCCTGGAATTCTTTTCTGGGCGTTCGTGTTTCCGATCGCGATCGCAGGTGTGTTAGGACTTGCATTCACTTCTAAAGGAGTTCTTCAAACTAGGGTTGCAATTATTTCTTCTTCTCATGATGCGAGCGGACTTTCTGCAAAAATCGAAAAAGCATTTTTGAATTCTTCCGGTGGAAATTCCAACGGATTAGGAGTGATCATTCCTCAGGTACTTGCAGAAGAAGATGCGATCAAGGCACTCAAAAGAGGAGAAATCAATCTTCTAGTCAAAGAAGATGAAAAAGGAAATTTAGAATTTTCCTTCGATCCAAATAATGCAAATGCTCAAAGAGATTATCTTCTACTTTCTAATGCTCTTTTGACCATGGAAGGAAAACAACAAGGTAGTTCTAGTATTCGAAAACTAGATTCAAAAGGTACAAGGTACATAGATTATCTGGTTCCTGGAATGCTCGCCATGGGAGTGATGAACTCTTGTCTTTGGGGAGTCGGCTGGAATCTCATCGAGATGAGGATGAAAAAACTTTTGAGAAGAATGTCTGCGACTCCGATGAACAAGTTGGCATTCGTAATGTCTTTTTTCTTCACCCGAATTTTTGTCACAACAGTAGAATCGATCATCTTTTTAACGTTTACATTTACTGTTTTTGAAAATGCGTTTTTCGGATCGATTCTCGCAGCACTTCTGATCTTTCTGACTGGAAACTTTGTATTTGCATGTATCGGGATCTTTGTGGGATCCAGGGCACAAAGTGCTCAGGTAGGGAACGGACTCGTGAATGCGTTCACATTTCCGATGATGGTTCTTTCCGGGATCTTCTTCAGTTATAAAAACTTTCCGGATATTGTACTTCCTTTTATAAAACATTTACCTTTAACCTTGATAGCGGATTCTTTAAGAGCCGTATTTATAGAAGGAGCCGGACTTGCGGAAATAGTCTATCCTTGCGTGTTTATGGTCGGGATCGGATTTTTTTTCTTGGGTGTTGGGCTTCGTATATTTCGCTGGTCTTAATAAGTTCTAACTGTAAGGAAACCGGATGAATTCTGAATGGAAACAATGGGTTTATGAAAAAACCGCAAAACCTTTCTTCTTAAGCATTCATCCAGAATCAGCTCACTACTTGGCCCAAAACTTACTTGGGCTTTCTAAAAAACTTCCGTTTGTGTTTCCTGTTTTGGAATCGCTTATGACGTATTCCAGTGATCGTTTGAAAACAAAGGTCGCAGGGATCGAATTTGTAAATCCGGTCGGATTAGGAGCGGGTTTCGATAAGACTGGCGAATTATATCCATTTTTATCTCGATTAGGTTTCGGTTCGATCGAAGTCGGGACGATTACCGGCCAAGCCCAACCTGGAAATCCAAAGCCAAGAATTTTCAGATATTCCGAAGACGAAGCCTTGATCAATCGAATGGGATTTAATAATCCCGGAGCAGACGTCGCGGAAGAAACAATTCGAAAACAGAAAAAAAACTGCATAAGAGGAATCAACGTTGGTAAAACAAAAATTATCTCCGAAGAGAATGCAGTAGATGATTATGTGTACTCGCTAAAAAAACTTATACCGTATGCAGACTATGCAGTCATCAATATCTCTTCTCCGAATACTCCTGGGCTTCGTAATTTTCAGAAGAAGGAAAACTTTACCAAATTGATGGAAGGTATCCGAAGCGGCTTAGGTGGAAAATTTCCAATCCCTACTTTTGTAAAATTTGCTCCAGACATGGAAAAAGAAGAATTGAAGAGTTTATTGGAACTCCTACCGGATTCTAAATTATCAGGCGTAATTCTTACTAACACTACTATAGATAAATCAGTCTTATCCAGATATCCAAACGTAGAAAAAGAAGGTGGAGTTTCCGGAAAACCGCTTCGCCAACGATCCACAGAATTTGTAAGATATGCATACTCTATCTTAAAAGGAAGTCTTCCTATCATTGGAGTTGGTGGGATCAACTCGGGAGAAGCCGCTTTAGAAAAAATTTTAGCGGGTGCGGACCTTGTCCAATTATACACGGGTTACGTATACAACGGGCCATTCTTGCCAGTGAGAATATTAGAATATTTAGATGGAGTTCTGAAAAGAACAGGAGCGAAATCGATTTCAGAATTAGTAGGAAAAAATAAGATTTAATCTTATTCTTCCGATACTTTACATTTTCCTCGTTCGTCCCATTCTGCTTTCCAGGCAGCAGAGTTTTGTTCCTTCACCAATCGAATTACTATATCGGAACAAACCGTTTTGGAACCGTTTTCGGATACTTCAAAATCGCCCTCGTATCTGAACCAAAATTGTTCTTTATTAGGAGTTAGATTTTGTCCGAATTCAGGCTCTGTTAAACGAATGGATTCTACCGATTTGGATTTCCCCTTCTCTTCTAAGATTGCCTCTTCTACAATTTGATAGACTTCGTCTTTTGTAGGAGGTTCTTTTCCTGGTTCAGTGACAACTACCGATCTTGCCATTCCGATATCGGAGAAGATCCAACCTTTCTCTCTTACGAATTGGTAGATCACTCCAACTGGAGTTTTGGTTGTCTGACCTTCTTTTTTTCGACTAGTAACGAAGAAGGAAAATTTGTATCTTAGATCCGGTGGTGCATTCTCTTCAGGAGGTTCTTTCTCGATTAACTTAGGCTTACCTGTAGCTTGTACGGAAAGTATTCTGTCTCCTGGGAATTTTTTGGACCATTGATTTTGTAATTCTTTTTTAGCCTTTTCCTCATCAGGAGTTCCTGCAATTTGTGAAGAAAGGTTTGTAGCAAAGGATATTAATAGGATTATCCCGATAATATACATCCTTGACATAGCTCATGAGTTTTATCGTCAGGAAAGATCCTTGTCAATGAAATTCCAGATTTGAAGCTTTATCGCGGAGGAAAGGGTTTTGAAAGAGATCCATCTCATAAGACATTCTAAATCCGATTGGAGTGATACTCATTTAAAGGATAAAGAACGTCCTTTGTCTAAGAGAGGTCGTAAAAATGCGCGATTTTTAGGAAAATATGTGGAGAAGGTTTCCTTTGTTGCGGATACCGCCCTTGTTTCGCCATCGATCAGAACTTCAGAAACTTGGAAGATATTACAAAGCTTTCAGAATATTACAAAGGACACTAAGATTATAAGTGAAATATATGAAGCGGAATATTCCGATCTACTTAGGATCTTAAGAGGCTTATCTTTTAAAATTAATAATGTTGTTTTGATCGGTCATAATCCAGGAATGGAAGACTTGGCAAATTATTTATTAGTAGGAAATAATCCGGACTCTCTTTTCGAAAAATTTCCGACTTCTTCTTTTATCAGTTTGGTAACAGACCAAAAAGATTGGGCAGATCTGGGAAGACAAAGTTGTAGACTCAAAAGGTTTTGGATCCCATGAGAAATAATACTTCAAATTTTAGTAATATACCTTTCCAGGCCTTGTTTAATGAAGAAACGATCTTATCTCGGGTCAAAGAATTAGGTTTGCAGATCGCAAATGACTACCAAGGCAAGAATCCTGTTTTTGTATGTGTTCTAAGAGGAGGAGTTTACTTCTTCTCTGATTTGACCAAAGCAGTTCCCATCCCTATAGAATTGGATTTTATCCAAGCTAAATCATATACTGGAACTGAATCCTCCGGAAACGTAGAACTGATCAAAGACTTAGATTCAGAGATCACAGGCAGAGATGTTTTAATTGTAGAAGATATTGTAGATACCGGCCGCACCCTGAAATTTTTAATCTCTCATATTCTTTCTAAAAAGCCGAACTCTCTGGAAGTAGCTTCTTTATTATTTAAAGAAGGTGGAGAGGCTGTTGGATATCCAATCAAATATATCGGTTGGAATATAGGAAAAGAATTCGTGATCGGATATGGTTTGGACTATGATGGCAAATTCAGAAATCTACCGGGAGTATTCCTCTATTCGGAAGATTGAGTGCTATTCTCCGGTTTTTTGATCAAAGTTTTTAATCCAGAAATAGAGGTTTCTAAGTCCTGGATCTTAGGTAAAAACTTTTCCCCATCTACAAAACCTTTACCTTCCTTCTTACCAAGCTCTGAATAGATCTCCGCACTCAGATCATGGTAGGCCTTTTGCAAACTGATATAAGAAGATTCCAAATGTCCGGGAGAGAGAGCCTTCTTCTTTATACTATACTTACGGAATAAAGAAAATCCGAACTTAAGCGTTACTAAAAAGTAAGCAGGAAGAAGAAGGGTGAGTGCCGTTTTTGTGACCGCAAAAATTTCCCAAGACTCGGAAATCGTATGACTTAAAAAGGATCTAAGTCCCGAGATAAAAACCACTGAGATCGTATAGTTTACTCTAGGCGTGGAGGGAGATAAGGTATTGATAACGTATAATAAAGGCAGAGAAAGTATTAAAACCAAAACTAAATCGATAGGAAAGAGATTTGAAATCAAATCCAGAAAATGAACGATGGCCTTATAGGTTCTCACCAGGTCGTCCACGGATTGGTTTAACCTGTCAAAGTCCGCCTTTAGATTGGAGAAAAACTGGGTGATCTGGTTCATTAATTCGCTCCGTAAAATTCCAGGATGGGAAAAGAGAACAGCCCTGTCTCGAAAGCTGCAAGAACTTTCCTTAACTAAAAAGTTATTCCTGGTATATTCCGTTTTTGCGTTATATTTTTTATTTTATCACGAGATACATCTTCCATTGCTTTGGATGATCGGTTTGGCTTTGATCGGTTATCTCGTATCCGGAATTCTTTTTTGGGGGATCGTATTCGCATTCCGAAAATTAGAAACTAAGATCGTTTTGCCTGCGATTTTTGCCGAAGTAGGGATTGAAAGACCGACTATTAAATTGGTTCCTTGGGTAGAAGCTTTCTTCTTCGCTTTTTCAGTCTTAGCATGTTTGCTCACCGGATTTTTTGAGAATCGATCGGGCATACTATTCTTTATTGTGTATGCACTCGGAGTTTTATCTGCAAGGCTTATAGACAATAAAACATATTATAAAATCGGATTATTGGGACTATCAATCCTAGCTGCCGGTCTGGTCAGTTTTAAAAGTTTACAGAGGGCCGAAATATTTGTGGCCTATTCCATGTTCAAACCTGATTTTGAACAAAAGGATTTAACTCGTTGGAATTACAATGAAGAGAATCGAACCTTACATAACGAGGATCTGAAACTCAGTGTCCTTCTTCCGGAAGAGTTTTATTTTCATAATCCTCAAAATCTGAATCTAGAAGATAAGACTGGAATTGGACAGATTGCAGGAATTATATCTACCAGTGATTCAGATCCGAATCGTTATCCTGTAATAAGGATCTTTTTTATTCCATTCAGATTCGACGACGAATCCGAATTACTTACCCAATTCAAAAAGTTTTTGGATCTCCAATTACAGAGAGGAGATATCCAAGAATTGAACGAATTAGAAAGGGAAGTTTTCGAAGAAAGATACTACGGAACTTTTTGGACATTCTACGATGTTCTCAGACCGAGATATGCAAAGACTGGAATGTTTTTCTTAGCAAAACATAAACAACCTTATAGTTTGGTCTTTATCATTGACGAAAGCCTGATCAAAGGAAGAAGGCACGAAGAGTCTGTCGAAAAGATCCTGACTAGCGTAAAAATAGAAGATTAGAATTCCTAACCTATCATTACGTAATCTAAATGATTCGCTATATGCATTGCATGAGCGAGCTCGTATTCTTGTTTAGTAAGTTTTCCGTAAGCAAAGTGAGGAGCAAATTCTCCGTTATAATTCGAGAATGTTGAGATCGCTTTCTTTAGTTCGAGAACGCTATCCGAAATTGAAACACTTGATTGTAAAACATCTGCGCCAGGGATCGGAGCATTTAAGTCGTGAGACATTTTTCCTTTTCTGGAAAAATTCCAGAAAGCGATTTTGCCCAAAGTGTTTTGGAAGACTTCTGATTTATTTTCCGGATAACCTTTAATAGAATAATAAATACTTTGAGCGCAGTGGAGAAGTATCTGGCTCGGATTCCATTCTCCGTAAGGAATGATCGTTTTAGAGAGAAGTATCTTTTCTAACTCTGTTTCCACTTCTGAAAAATTAGAAAATTTAAGTCCTCTTTCTTTTATACCTGCCGGAGCATTTGAACAGGATTCTAATACAGTTGCAGAGCTTGTTAGAATTCCAACAGCCACAGTTTTTTGTATAAATTCTTTTCTGGAAAAATTTGGATCCGACATTGGACTCTCCGCAGTTCTTTTATTTCTGTTTTCCTATACCTAACGTAAAAGACCAGAAGAGTCAAGAATTTGATCATTCTTGGGGAAGGTTTCCGATATACTTTGCCCTAGGCCTAATCAAGTTTCCTGAATGATATTGTTCCATCGCGTGAGCTAGCCAGCCTGCAGTTCTACCGATTGCAAAAATTCCAATTCCTGCACCTTTCGGTAATTTTAACGCCTTAGAAACAAGTGCAAGTCCAGCATCAATTGTAGGATAATCTTCTAAAAGTTCTTCTGTCTGTTTTAAGAATTGCAGATAGAGTTGCACATCTCCATCGTCCGGAAAAAATCTTTCGACCATTTGGATTAGTTTTCTGCCTCTGGGATCTCCTTTTTTATAAAGAGGATGACCAAAGCCTGGGATATTTTCTCCACCTCTTAATTTTTCTTCTAAGAGTTGTTTGTCTTTCTTTTTGTTTCCGCTTGTTTGGGAAAGAAGAAGGATCGCTTTCTCTGTGAGTAATCCATGCTTGGGTCCTGACAAAGCGGCAAGTCCTGCTAGCACCACTTGATAAAGAGAAGCTTCACTAGATGCCACACATCTTGCAGTAAAGGATGAAACATTCAATTCATGGTCTGCAGAAAGGATTAAAGCTGCCTCTAAAAGTTTGAGTTTGGATAAATAATTTGGGTCTTCTTTTTTCCGAAAAGGATTCCAACTGCTCAAAAGTGTTTCTGAAATTTTCCCTTCCGATTCTGTTTTGCCGGCAGAAAATAAGGTTAAATATCTTATAATAGAAGAAGAAGTTTTTCTGAATGTTTTAGGATCTTTACGAAATGCCTTTGCATCTTCATATTCTAAAAAAGGAAGTAAGATTCTGGAAACATCTAATATGGGTCTGCCTTCTAATAATTTTAGAATTTTATTACATTCTTCGGATAATATAGGCCAATCCGATTCGAACGGATTTATTTCTTCTGCTTCCCAAAGTAAACAGGCAATATCTTCGAAACTTTCATTCTCCGAAAGTTCTAAAACGTCTTTACCTCTATAAAAGAGGGAATTCTCACCAAGCAATGTGATTGAAGATTCTAATACAGGTTGCCCTAGAGATAAAGCGGCCTTTGCAGTCTTTCCGGGTTGGCTTCTTTCTTCCCTTCGAAGTAATAATTGTTCTATATCTTCTCTTCTATATCGTTTGCTTCTATCCTTATTGCCTCCGGATTCCGAATGTAATAAACCGCGACTAACGTATGCATATATAGTTTGAACTTCTACCCCTAAGGCGGAGGCGGCTTCATCTGCACTCAAGAACGGTTTTTTGAAAGAAAAAGCCATATATTGACAATATAATCAACATTGACTATACTTTGTCAACACGCTAAACTCGAATAGAATCAAAGGAGAAACACTATGCTAGTCTCTGAACAGGAAAAAGAGAAAATTTATAGCCCGGGTTTAGAAGGAATCCCAGCTGCAAGAACCAAACTTTCCCAGGTGGATGGAAAGGGAGGAAGGCTTATCATCGCAGGTTACCCTGTCGAAGAATTTGCAGGTAAAGCTGTCTTCGAAGAAACTATCTTTACACTTTGGAATGATAAGAGGCCAAAGCCTACCGAAACAAGTCTGTTCTCCGAAGAACTTAGATCTTCCAGAAGATTTTCTAAAGTGATACGAACCATCATTGAAGAAGCAGTATATGCAAATCTTCCTCTGATCGACATTTTACGGATTGGATCTGCTGCTCTTTCTTTAGGCTCTCAAAAAGAAGATCCTAAAAAGGATGCGATGGCAGTTCTTTCTACATTTCCTTTAATAGTCGCTTGGGCATTTCGTTTGTTGAAAGGGCAAGCCCCTGTTCTTCCAAGACAGGATCTAGACATTGCAGCTAACTTCTTGTATATGTTGAATGGTAACGATCCGGATCCAAGAAGTGTTCGTGCATTGAATACGTATCTAAATACGGTTTGTGATCATGGATTGAATGCTTCTACATTTGCTGCAAGAGTGATTATCTCTACTCAATCCGATATGATCTCTGCTGTCACCGGAGGACTCGGCGCATTAAAGGGGCCTCTCCATGGAGGAGCTCCTGGACCTGCATTAGACACCGTCTTTGAGATAGGAGCTAAGGAAAATGCGGAGAAGGTACTGAGAGAAAAATTGAAACATAACGAAAGACTAATGGGCTTTGGTCATAGGATTTATAAAGTTAGAGATCCACGCGCAGATGTTCTCGCAAAGGCAGCTAAAATCCTATATGATACGGACGAAAAAAGAGAATTTTATGATCTTGCCATGTTCGTGGAAAAAACTGCTTTAGAATTGCTCAAAGAGTATAAACCGGATAGAGTTCTGCAAACCAATGTGGAATTTTATACTGCATTACTTTTGCATGGACTAGGATTTCCGACCGAGATCTTTACTCCGGTATTTGCGATGGGAAGAGCGGCAGGCTGGACGGCACATTGTTTTGAACAAATGCAAGAAAGGATCCTCCGACCGGATGCGATATATACAGGAGAGGACGGAAAACTTTGGAATTGAAAAAGACATATTATAGGGAGAGAATTTATTCTTCTCTCTCTATAATATGATTATTTTTTAGAAGTTTTCTTTCTAGCTTCTATTAGATCCGTTTGGACAACGGAAAGAGGATCGATCATCGTTCCTAAAACTCTAAGTCCCAAATGTAAATGGGGGCCGGTAGACATTCCTGTGGATCCGATCTTTCCGATCAAATCTCCCTTCTTCACTTTGTCTCCAGGCTTTACTAAAATTTCGGACTGGTGCATGTATAAGGAATACAATTCCAAACCATGATCTATCACTGTAAAATTTCCCTCGTAGTACATAGATCTTGCTAAGATTACGGTGCCGTCATTGATCGCATAAATAGGATCTCCTACACCACCTTTAAAATCGGAACCGCCATGTGGGCGACCTTTCTCTTTATTATAGATCCTACGTTTATAAAAAGGGCTGTTTAATATAGGATTGTGAACAGGATATTCGAAATCTGTTTCAACTTGAAGATCCGACCTGGATTGGAACGCCTTTGCTTTTGCTTCGGAACATTCTTTAATGAATGCCTTTGTTTCTTCCGAAAGTTCATCTGTTGTATATTGTTTATCCATCGTGAGATGGGACACTTTAGAAGTGGCAAAGTATGTCTTTTGGATCGGGATCTCGTATTTCTTAGAATCATTTTTTGTAAAAAGATGTTTCTCAGTTAATTCCAAAACTCCGTACGGTTTTGAAAATTCGGGGGAGATAGGAAGAAATGTGAGGATATAACCTTCTCTTTGAGTGAATGGGATCTCTTGGCCTTCCCAGCTGATCGTAAAATTTCCAAGCTTATCTAAAATTTTAGGCAGAGGTTTTATTTTTAAAAAAAGAAGGTCTCCTTGCGCAAACTTTCTACCGGAAAGAGAGAATGAAAACAGTTCTTCCTGTTTTTCTACGATCTCACCTTTCAGCCTTTTGGATGATTTCTTTTCGGAAACAACCGTCTTAGGTTTTTTCTCTTCCTTTTTCTTTTCCGGTTTAGAGTTTAAGGCGACCTGATTTATCTTAGGAAGTACAGAAGCCTTTTTAGGTTCTTCTTTTTTATTTTTAGGATTTGTGTCTTTTGGATAAGCTCCTGTAAAAGAGACACCGATTACAAAACAAAAAACTGCGGTTTTTTTAAGAGAAATAGACATAAAGGAAAATGGTCCTGAACTAAGGACCTTCTCATCTTAGAATAAGACGTTTATTGGTACAGAAATATTTTTCCTAATTTGTAAAGAATCTATTCTTCAGACAAAAACGAAAGAAGTTCAGGGTTCAATATTTCAGGAATCTCGTGATGGATCCAATGAGTACCTTTAGAAAAGAAATGTACTGAAGCATCCGAAAATAGTTCCAGAGTTTCTTCTGCCATTTCTTTGGCTAAAAATCTATCCTTTTCTCCCCAGAAAATCCGTGTAGGAACCTTGATCTTTCTTGTCCGAATCAATTTAGGGGGATTTTTAACTGCTGCACGATACCAATGAAGCATTGATTTTACGCATCCAGGCATTGCCCAGGCTTCCTTATAAATGGAAATTTCTTCTTCAGAAAAGGCCCCCTTCATTGATGTTTTTGTCAGGGATCTTTCTAATTTTCTGAAATTCAATCTGGAGAGCAAAAATTCAGGTAACCAAGGGATTCGGAAAAAAAGGATATACATGCTCTTCTTCCTTTGGACTTTATCCGAAAGAATTTTTCTTTTCATGATCGTTGGATGAGGAACATTTAAGATACATGCTTTTCTAAAGCGTTCCGGAAACTTAGAAAGGGCCCAGTACGTTACCGCTCCTCCCCAATCGTGAGCAATAATATCCGTTTTGGAAATTTCATACGCATCTAAAATTGAAATAATGTCTTCGGATAAAATATCTAGTCCGTAATCTGAAATGGATTTAGGCTTGGAACTTCTTGCATAACCTCTTTGATCTGGAGCGATCACTAAATATCCGAGTTTTGCAAAGTAGCCGATTTGATTTTTCCAAGCGTAAGAAAATTCGGGAAATCCGTGTAATAGTAATAATGGTTTTCCGTCTTTCGGACCTGACTCTAATAAGAAAAATTTTTGTCCATTTGTATCCAAATATTCGGAACGTACTTCCGGAAAATCGGAAGGAAATGGAAAAGTTTGCGGTTTCTCTTTTAAATCGGAAGGCATGATAGAAGCGAATAATATTCGGATTCGTTTTGGATTCAAGAAAGAATAACATATGGTTATGTAAACGATTGTTTATTTTTTAATTGAGAGAATACCTCAGTTCTTCATATTTTTGGAATGTTATTTACTATTATAAATATTCTCCCAACGTTCCTTAAAGAAACAAAGGTATAGCCATTTTGGAGCGAAAGGCACCTGCGCAAATTCCAAATGTAGCAAATCTATAGTTCTGAGCAGCCTCTGTTTCTCTAGGAGGGCTATCACTGGTCACATCGCATGGATCCAAAAATATTAGTGCAGTACATTGATATACTTCTTTCTCATTTAAATAATGGTATTCAGTACATCCTTTTACTAGCTGAGGTTCCGTGCATGATTCTCCCGTTAAAGCCAAATAACTTACTCCGTAATTAAATCCGGATTGTGCAAAAGTCTCACATCTAAGAGCTAATCCATTCACCGCTGCGATAAGTAGGACTTGAGCATCTTTATAATATATTTTGGATGGATCTGATTTATCTTTCTCTTCGTAGTATTCTTGTTGAACTAAACAATAAGAAGAGACGCTAATTACGAATAATATTGTGAGCTTATGGAGATGTTCTTTCATATAACCCCCAAACAAAATAGCGTTTATTAGTATGCCTAACCTAAGAGAATATCTATAACTTTTTCAGAAAAAGATCGTCTCCCCTCAATACATTCAGATCCACCGGACCTTCTATACCTTCTAATCGCGCCCTGCTATGGTATTGCCAGATAATCCAATTCCTTTTAAAAGAAGAAGATGGGTGTCCGAATATGTCACGGATCCAAACAGGATATTCTAAAAAATCGTCTTTCAAATATAGATCTATAAATTCGTAAGTTAGATATAATATGGGCTTCTTTCCATAATGATTTTCTAATGCGGTTAGAAAGTTTTGTATTTCTTTTTTTACATCCTGTATGGGAGGTCGTTCTTTGCAGTTTCCTACGAATTCTAAATCTGCAACAGGAGGCAAAGATTCAGGATCTTTGGGAACTAATGAAATAAAATTAAAAGCTTGTTCCTTTCCGGAGCGGCAAAGGGTGAAAAAATGATAAGCTCCCACTCGGAATCCGATACGATTTGCAGATTCCCAATTAGCGGAGAATGCTTTGTCTTTCCAATCTCCTCCTTCGGTTGCTTTGATGTAGACGAATTGAATTTTATTTTTAGGGACCTTCTTCCAGTTGATCTCTCCTTGGTGATTAGAGACGTCAATCCCGCGTATTGGATATTCAGTTTGAGAAGGATATACGAACCAAAGAATTCCTTTGTCGAATGCAAAATACAAACCGACAGAACTCAGTAAGAGTAGGAGTAAAACTGGGAGAATTTTTCGTAAGATTTTCATTTGAGTTTTCTGGATAAGAAATCCTTTTGAATACAAGTTTCAGACAATTCTTTATAAAATGTAGTATATCCGACATTCATCCGGAGCGTTGAAAATTATGTCTCTTTTTTGAGTCTTCTTGTTCGGCAAATCCCCGTTCTCTCTTTAGAAAATTCTTCTTACTTCTACTTCTCTGCTTCCTTAGCCGTTGAATTTTCAAAAAAACCCCTCATAAAATTCCGGATTCCGCCGAAACAAAGAACAGGGACCGGACAATGATATTAAATAAAGAGGAATGGTTGGATCGGGTGTCTTCTCTTTTCGAGGAAGAAATCCGACTGTACTCCGAAATCCTGGAGTTAGAGAAAGAAAAGACGGAATCGATCACGAAAGCGGACGGAAGATCTTTGGAAACGATTTCTAAAAAGACTTATGAATTGATCGTTCACGCAAGCGAACTGGAAAGAGTTCGTATGTCCGCTATTCAT
Organism: Leptospira neocaledonica; assembly: GCF_002812205.1. NCBI lineage: Bacteria > Pseudomonadati > Spirochaetota > Leptospiria > Leptospirales > Leptospiraceae > Leptospira > Leptospira neocaledonica. The sequence goes on along the minus strand of NZ_NPEA01000003.1, from coordinate 262,807 downwards.
GATGTTTATACATCAGGTAATTTAGGAATTCCTAAAGAAGGCGAACTGACTCTTACTGATTTTTTAAATAAGATAGACCGTGAATCCGAGCACAAGTTGAAACAACTCGGAACAAGATTGAAGGATACGGTTCATAGGCTTAAAGATAAGATCAAAGCCAATGATAAATTGATCCGAACCAGACAGGAATTTTTGAAGGCCACCATCGACGCGATGCGAACGAACGCAAACAGCGGGGAAGTCGAAGTTTACGAGGATGAAAATCCAAGCACAGTCAGGAACAAGAAGAAACGTTCCTCGGTATTAGTAAACGCTTCCGCGTAAGGATTGGATAGGAGGGAAGAAGTATGGGATCCACATTCTCCGGATTAGAAATAGGTAAAAGAGGTCTCGCTGCTCACCAGCAAGCTCTACAAACTACCGGCCATAATATTTCAAACGCGGATAATAAACATTATTCCCGCCAAAGAGTTGTTTTACAAGCGACAGATCCTCTGTACGAACCTTCTTTGAATCGTGCTCACGTTCCCGGTCAGATTGGACAAGGTGTTGAAATCGGTTCCATCGAACGTGTTAGAGATAATTTTATCGATGATAGAATTATAGAAACTTCTGGTGTAAAAGATTATTGGGCCGCTAAGAACGAATATCTCTACCAAGCTGAGAATATTTTCAACGAGCCTAACGGTACTACTCTTAGAACTTTAATGGATAAATTCTGGTCTTCTTGGGAAGAACTTGCGAATTATCCTGAAGATAACGCACATCGTTCCGTAGTTTTGGAAAAAGCACAGGGCCTCGGAAGTAGAATGGAAGATGTATATCGCAAACTTTCTCAATTGAGAGACCAAGCGAACCGCGAGATCGAAGCTCATGCACTTCATTTGAATACGATCGGAGAGAATATCCGCACCTTAAACGAAAGGATTGCTAAGTCGGAAGCGTTAGGCGATAGACCGAATGACCTTTATGACAAGAGAGATGCTCTTTTACAGGAACTTTCTGGCTTAACAGATATTACCATCGGTAGAAGTGACGAAGACGAGCTGATGGTGTTTATTGGCCAGCAGATCCTGGTCCAAGGTGGAAAGCTTAACCGTGTAGATATATTAGGAAATCCTTCTAAAGATGGTCTTTTAGATCTTTATTGGAAAGTTACGGGAGACCCGGTCCTTCTCCGCAAAGGAAGACTGCAAGGTTTGATCGAAGTTAGAGATAAAATTTTGGGCGAGAAGATCGACCAAGTGGACGCTCTTGCGATCAATGTTATGGATGTGATCAATGAGATCCATAAAGACGGTTTTGGTCTGAACGGAAATACAAATCAGAACTTCTTTGATATTCGTTCTTTGGCTTTGAATACTTTCGGTGAATATGATTCAGACGGCGATGGCCAGAATGATATCAGCGCTATCTTTAGAGTTACCGGTAAGAATACTTTGGATCCGGATCGTCCTGTAGGGATCAGCGGAACCATGACATTCTTAAAACCTGATGAAAAAGAAACTCAGGTTTTAATTCCTTATTCTGCAAATGATACTCTGAACGGTATTATCAAACGTATCAATGCTTCTAAAGTTGGTGTTGTGGCTTACATGAATCATGATAACCAATTGGCATTCAAAGCGACTGTTGCGGAAGATACTCCTAAGAAAAACTTCATTCTTAGACACATCGAAGATTCCGGAGAATTATTAGTAGGTTTAACTGGAATGCTGATGGCTTCCGGGCCTTCCGGTGCTTATGATTACAAACGTTTGGGAGAGATCACTAAACTTCAATCTAAGCCGGAAGACATTACTTTATCACCGCATTTTCATCCTTCTTCTCATTTTAAAGTGAATGAACATATTGCGAATAACGTAGCAAATATCGCGGCAGCAAGAGGAAAGGATGTTGGTGGAACTGGAGATTATAATTCTCCTGGAGGTCATAAGGACGGTAGGAATGCTCTTTTAGTAGCTTCTTCCCTTAGAAATAATCCTGTGATGGTGGATTATTCCAAAACCACAGATGATTTTTATAATAGTCTGATCTCTAAACTTGCCACAGAAGCAAGAGAATCAAAACAAGAATTTGGGATCCAATCAGATCTTATGACCGAACTCGAAAATATGAGACAGTCGGTGATGGGTGTAAGTTTGGACGAGGAAATGGCCAATATGGTCCAGTTCCAGCACTCGTACAATGCGTCTGCGAAGATGATCAATACTATGAATGAAATTCTAGATACGATCATCAATCGTTTGGGCGCGTAATTCCGCCGGAATAGCAAGGAGGCGAAGCCATGATGCGGATCACTAACATGATGCAAAATAACACTCTGGTGAGGACTTTGAATCGTCACCAGTTGTCTTTGGACGAAACCCAAAACCAATTGGGGACAGGACAAAGAATTAGGACTCCTTCCGACGATCCTGGAAGGGCGACCAACCAAATGTTCTTCCGATCTAGGATGAACGAGTTGGATACTTTTCAGGCTAATATCGACGACGGTTTCGGAAGATTGCAGCAGATCGACGGCGAATTGGACAGGATAGGAAACTTATTTCAAAGAGCGAGAGTTCTTGCAGTCCAAGCTTCCAACGGTATCTACCAAGGTGACAAAGGTTTCGAATTAGAAGTTGCCGTTGGTAAAGAGATTGATGAATTACTAAGAGCGTTAGTCGATATTGCGAACACAAGAGATGCCACAGGAAGACCTCTTTTCGGCGGACATGTGATCGAAAGACCTCCTTTTGAACCGATTGAATCCAAGATCAAAGGACTCCAAGGATTGGAACTAAAAAACCAATACATTGGAGTAGAATACAGAGGAGACATCGGAGAGCAGATCAGAGAGATCGAAAAGGGAGAATATATCCCTGTTACCATTCCTGGAAACAAAGTGTTCTGGGGAACGAACATGAGTGTTACCAGCCGTGTGGATAACTCAGGTTATGTTGCTGTATCCGATCAAAAATTCAAGATCGATGGAGCGGAGATCCAAGTTTCCGCAGGTGATACTATCGACGATATCATAGACAAGATCAATAACTCTCCGATCGAAGCTAAGGCGAATAAACTTGCTCAAGATAATATCAGTCTTAGTTCCACTGCACCCCACCAGATTTGGTTAGAGGATGTGGATGGAGGAACTGTTCTAAGAGATATCGGTCTGATCGACGCGGGCAATTCCGAACCTCCTAATAATTACAGTAAGTCTGCAACTGTTACAGGACTTTCGGTGTTTGATGTGCTTATTCAGTTCAGAAATGACCTGATCCAGAAAGACCAAGAGAGAATTTCAGGTCGTGATATCCAGGATTTGGATCTTGCATTGGAGAATATTCTTCGTTATAGATCCATAGTAGGTGCTAGGATGAATCGTATGGAGGAACATTCTCAAAGAGTTTCCTTTGATAAATCCTATATGACCGAACTACTCGCTAAAAATGAAGGAATCGATTTCCCGGAAACTATCATGAACTTGAAGTGGCTGGAAACGATTCATCAATACGCACTTAACGTTGGTTCCAAGGTGATCAAACCCACTTTGATGGACTTCCTAAGATAAGAATAAGATTCTCCGATATTAAGTCGGGGAATTCTTCTTGTAGAGATTTGAAAAAAGTATAAACTTAGAGCCATGCTCTGAAAAACAGGTCGGTCGATGATTGAGATCCAAAGCAAACCTTTCGGAAAAATAAAAGTTTCGGAACGACAACTTATCAAATTTCCGGAAGGACTTCTAGGTTTCGGGGGATATAAAAGTTTCGCCCTAATCGAAGAAGACGAAGAGTCCGTATTCAAATGGCTGCAGTCCGTCGACGAAGTGGACCTTGCTTTTGTAGTGATTCCACCTTCTCTATTTAAAAAAGAATATAAACCACTTCTGAGCCAAGAAGAACTTTCTCAAATCGGGTTGCAGGATGTTTCGGAAGCTTTGACCTTAGTCATTGTGACGATTCCGAATGACGATCCGGCATCCATGACCGCAAATCTACAAGGTCCTATTTTGATTAATAAGACTGATTTGACAGGTCGCCAATTTGTATCACGTAATGAGATTCATTCTGTTCGTGAAAGAATTTTGGAAAGCGCCACTGTGGAGATGTCCTAAGTGCTCGTACTAGCTAGGCGTACAAATGAATCCATTATTATAGGTGACGATATCGAGATCGTTATCGTGGATATCAAAGGGGATCAGGTAAAAATCGGAGTCAAGGCTCCTAAAGAAGTTTCTGTTCATAGAGCGGAAGTGTATCGTGAGATCCAGGCTGAGAACAAGAAGGCCGCCGGTGCGAAAATTAAGCCGGAGGAATTGGGAAAAATTGGCAGCATGCTTAAAAAAACCGATTCGGGCAAAAAAGAAAAATCTTAATCTTCTAAGTTTCTTTCTTACCCTTTTATTTACGATATCCTGCATGTCTTCCCAAAGAAAGGGAATGGCTTCCTCTTCGGATTCAATCGTATTATATTATCTTAAAAAGAGTTCTGAAACTCCTATCTTCTTACAATCGGAAACTTGGCTGCCTATCGCTTCCGGAATTTTGACTGGTGCGGGACCGGACCAGTTGGATAAGTCGGAGTTCCTTTCCAGATGGGAAAAACTTTTTAAATTCACAGGGGTTTCGGACACAGGAGTTCTAAACGCGGAACCTGTTCGATTATTTACGGAAGATGAATCTTCTCGCTTGGGCGAATTATTATATAAAGCGGAGACAGAAATTCCGGACGGACTTCCACAAGCATATCAAGTGATCATCAAGAGAGAAGATCCGATCCGTCCAGGACTCAGGATCAGAAGGATCGTTTTTTACATTAGGAACACCACGGAAGGAATCGTATTAGAGTTTTCTGAAATAGGACAAGTGCTCGATTTTCAGACCACTTATTCTTTTAGGGATTGGACATTGGTGCCTATTGTAAAGCCGGAATCTTCTTCTCGTAATTCTATTTATCTTCCTGAAATTCGCCCGGAAGGTTTGGATTATCTTACTTTAGCATCCGAGGGAGAAGAAGTAAAAAATCGTATCCTCGTGAAAAACAGCTTTTGGACCGCAAATCCTTCTAAGAAGAATGTTGGAACTCCCACTAAAAAAATCCCTAAGACGATAGAGGATCGCTTAAGAACCTTGCAGGAACTCTTAGATAAGGGATTGATCTCTAAGCCGGAATACGAAAAGAAGAAGGCTGAAATTTTAAAAGAATTATAGTCGCTTCGCTCCTGAAGCCGGCGTTGCGGACTATAGTCGCTTCGCTCCTGAAGCCCGCGTTGCGGACTATAGTCGCGTTGCTCCTGAAGCCCGCGTTGTGGACTATAGATTTTTAACTAATCCTACGGTTCCTCCGTAGTTTCCGAATTGTTCGTTGTCCGTAGTGGAACTTAAGTTAGGTACTGCACCTGCCTCAACAATTTGGCCTCCGGAAATGGATGGTCCCTTTACTTCTCCTACGCTGAAATAAGTAAGTTGGTAGAATCCACCGAATCGGATACCGAATGTTTCGAAAGGTTTAATTATGAAACCTGATTCGAAAGTCATTGTAAATCCTGATGCTCCTGCAAAAAATCCGTCTTTGGATTTGAATGCATTAAAGTCTAAGCCGTTATATGCTCCTGCAGTAGCTCCTGTATCAACGCCGAGCTGGGCGGAACTCAAAGATAATGTTCCCCAGAAGAAGCTTGTATCCCCTCGGAAGTACCAGTTCATCCAGCTCCACATAGGAACAGCAACGCCATAGTCCAAGGAAAGTGTGGTGATATTATATCTAAGATCTCCGAATCCGAGCGCGTATCCAGACATTCCATCTGAACTTCCTGAACTAAAGCCTGGGAGCTTGATTCCAAAGTTTGAATAATCTCCACTCGTCTTCGATTGTCCATAACCGATAGAGAACTCGTAGCTTATATCATTCGAAGTGTTTAAGTTTAAGGGTCCCCAACCATACTTCACTTTCCACTCGTTGGTAGTTGTGGTAATCTTATCAGTGGTATATCTGTTAGATGTGCTGGTGGTAGTAGTCTCTGTTGTAGACTTTTCACCCAAAGAAGCCACGATCCCTATGAATGTATTATCAGATAGTTGGTGAGAATATCTGATCTTAGGAAATCCACCGCTTGGAGTTGTCTTACTATCTTCTTTGAAGAATTCAGGTGTTCCGCCCAACGCACTTCCGGCAATCCTTACGCTATTTAAGATTCCGTTAATGGATTGAGGTCCGCCTTGGTTCAGACTTCCCGCGACTCCATCTAATTCCAAAATATGTAATAAACCACTTTGAAATGCACTTCCATTACTTGAGGAAGTAGAACCGCTACCTCCGATAGGAGCCTGGTCTTGCGGTGGCTGTTGGTTGTTTGTGGGTTGGTTTTTAGGCTGCCTTTGATTATTCGGATTTGTTGGTTGTCCGAATAAAGAAAAGCAAACTAGATAGGTTGCCAATAAAGCTAGAATCTTTTTTTTCATGAGGTGCCAGAGTAATAATTTTTTTCCCAAAACACCAATTATTTAGGAAGAGAGCAAGGAAAAAAACAAAAGACCGGAGCGGCCCCCTAAAGGGCCGCTCACGTAGTGAGAATAGTGAAGAGAATTGGATATATGTTAACTATTTACCGGGTTATTGGTACTTAGGTAACAATCCATAAATACCATACCCATATAACCGATTGAAAAGACAGATTTTTTTCACTTATTTGCGGTTTTTTTAATAAGAAACTTTCAATATGATTTTCGCTTCGCGAAATAAATTTCCAGCCTCGATTGGAGTCGCAGATTTTGCACTCATAGTTTGAAAACCATCCATGACAGGGAGTGGTTCGGAAATTTCTTGGAAGTCGGCTCTTATCTCTACAAAATCCTTAAATTTCAAGCCTAATGCCGAGAGAATAATATCCGCTTTTTTGCGAGCATCCTTTGCTGCTAACTGCAATGCTTCTTGGGAAGCCTTCTCTAAATTTGCATCCGTTGCTTGCAATCGGATACCTATAATTTGATTCGCTCCATTTTGTATGGATTCATCGATGAGCTTGCCTGCAGATTCTACTTTAGCTCTTACTAAAACTATATTGGAAGCTACATAACCTTTGATCTGTCTCGCCCCAGACTTAGGATATTCATATATTGTTTGAAGACGGATCGCTTCAGTTTGTAACGAGAGTAAGGATTGCTTTTTGAGATATTTTACAAGAGAATCGGTCTTTGCTGAAGTTTTTTCATGAGCTTCTTCCGCAGTTTTTGATTCTGTTTCTACTCCGATACGTATCTCTACAAGCTCAGCTGGGACTGCAACTTTGGAGAAGCCACTAACGATCAGGACTTTTTCTTGCTCGGCGAACGCGGAAACGAAACTAGAGAATAATAATATGCACCCGAATAATATTTTTTTCATATAAACTCCGAAGGATAAGACCTTTCTCCGTCCGGGAAAATTCCCGAACGGTACCGGATTTTTAGATTTTATTATAAGAGCTTGGGCCTTTCGGGACAAGGCCTTGAAGCCTGCTTTAAACAGACTATAAGTTATAAAAATTGAAATTTGTAATAAGAAGTTTTCAGTAATTTACGAATTCTTTATCCAATTCGTCTTGGTAGCGGCTGACCCTTTTTTTTAGGTTCTTCTTTCCCACATAATATTTGCCTTCGTCTTCTCGCTTTGCCTTCTCCGTAAATTTTTCGGAGCGATGAGAAAGATAAGGATGTGTCATAAAATATTCTTGGATGGGAGAAGCAGCATTTTCCTTTCCACCACTTTCTTCCTGTAATTTTAAGAAGGTTCTTCCCATTGCGAATGGGTCGTAATATTCCCTGAGCAATAGGTCGTAACCGTAAGAATCCGCTTCATCTTCTTGGTTTTTCCCGAAAGAAGGTCTTAAAAGTAATGCTGCAGTTAAGTCTGCCAACTCGCCTAAAGTAGAGGCACCGATTTTTTTCGCTAATAGTTCTCCCCTCACCATATCCATACAGTGAGAAAGTTCTACGTGGCCGATCTCGTGCCCAATCACTGCGACTAATTCTGCCTCTGATCCCACCATAGAAAGAAGCCCTTTGGTAACGAATAAAATTCCGCCAGGCATCGCATAGGCGTTCGGAACAGACGAATCCATTATAAAAATCCTATATTCGAATCTTTTGTTTTTTCCGATGGTAAGGTTGGATACCAAACTTCTCAAATAGATCAGATCCGGATCTTTTTCATCCGCATAGGATTCGTAACGTAACGCAACGGAATCTCCCAGCTTCTTCTCATCCAGATCGCTGATAGGCATAAGTTTTGTAAGAGAACGATCGAATATTTTGATCGGTTTTCCCAAAAGCTGAAATGCCGGAGAAAGAGTGGCAGGCATTTCTACATTTGCTTTACTCTTTACCGCCAAAAATGAAATAGCAGCACCCGAAGCTAAAAGTATAACAAAAAATAATAATCTATTACGGAGCATCTGTTTTTCCCTTATTTCCGAATTTGCCGTAAAGAGCGTTCATGAGGATGAGTATTCCCCCCACTCCTAAGAATACCAAAGCACGAGTGATTGTAGAAGACTGGGAAAGATCCCAGAAGATCAATCTTAATAGACAAACGATCATTGCTACTAAGGACACATAACGGAAATGTTCCTTTTTCAGAATGAGTCCCATTGAGAAAACGATGAAAACTTCTACCATCCATAATAGAGTTAATAGAGAAGAATCAAAACTCCAAAAAAGGAAGAATGCTCCCGCTGCGAACAAAGGATAGAATATGATACTGTCGGATCTCTGGTCCAGTTTTTCGGAAAGTTTACTAATTCTACCAGGGTAACCTTCTACTTCTATCCCTTGGTAAGCAGGAAGAAGTTGGATCCTTACTAAGTACGCGATCTGTAATACGATCCCGATGAGTCCTCCCAACCATTCTTGGTTGGCCCAATATTCCGAAGGAGTTAAAGCCGAACTAGAAATGAAAGCCACATGGATGCAGGAATACCAATAAAAGCAGAGAGAATAAAATCTAAATCTGGAAATTCTCCAAGAAGTTTTTAAACTGATCTTATTTAGGAAGAATGCCCAAAGTATCCAGGCAACAGGCAGCCATGTATTCGGAATTTCTAATGCGATGATTGCAGTAATAAAGATCCCGGTTAGTTCCCAGAATAACGGTAAAAGAGAATTCCAGTAACTCGGAGTTTCTTTTTTCGGAGTCGGACTGTTTGCCCAATATAAAAATACCCCGATCGCCAATACCTGGATCAGGAATCTGATTTTGAAGATTCCTATGCATATTTCTGATTGTAGATGGACCAGAATATGATCGCCTAAAAACAATCCCACAAATGTTAATGCAAAAACTTGCCAAACAGGCCCTGCAGAATTGATGGAAGATTTCCAAGTATTCTCCCATTTTGTCGCTCTTTCTGAGAAAAAGTTTTTGGTCTCGAGATATACCAAAGAAAGAAGAAGCCAAAGAATTCCCGGTAAAAAAGGAGAAAGACTTTGAGTCGTCCAGTAGGCTAAAAATACGATATGTAAAGATAGAAGCACTGCTCCCGGCGAAGAAAAATATCTGATCTTGTCAGGTCCAACCTTTAGTTTAGAAAGAGGAATCATCAAGAAACAGAATAAGATCGTAGGTAGATCTCTAAGTAGCACTTCCCATCTTTCTAAAGAATAAATTCTATTGATCACTTCGAAGTGTAATGCAGTAACGAAGAAGAATATCCCTACCCCTAAGCCATTCCAGTTTCGGTTCTGCCGGATCGCCAATAAAAAAATTCCGAATGCAGGAAGATATAACTCTGAATGTTTCCAGTCGAATAATTGGAAACAAATAGCAGAAGCTAGAAGTCCTGAAAAAATCCCGGAAGGAGAAATTCTATCATCTCCTCCTATTCCGTAAATATCGTCGCTAGCAGTAGAACTTTCTTTATTCCTTATCTCATCATAGAATTGGATCAAGAATGTAAGAAGGATCATCACAATCGTAGTGATGACTATAGGTCCAGTTCCAAGGTTTAATCCACCGAAGTATTTAATAATCAGAAGAAGAATATACTGAATCCAAGAAAGGTGAAGAAGCACTGCTCCTATATTCTTGAGTAGGTTCTCTTTTTCTTCAGCACTCACCACAAAGAAGATGGAGAATAATAATGAAACGTATACATTGATCAGGAAAATATCTACTTCCCATCGACTGAGTAATATGATCCCGATAGAAGCAAGAGCTAAAGACACTAAAGTATCAGTTAGATAAAGCCAACGTATGTTTAATTTTTCACGAGCGGTTCTTGCCCAGAAAAATAATCCTATAGAAACAGTGATCAAAACAGGAGGGTTCCATTTTGATCCGGTGGAATATACGGATAAACCTAAGCCTATCCCCGCCCAAATAATAAGATGAGTAATAAACGGAAGACGTTGTATATTTGCGGAAGAATATACTTTTCTATAGTGAGCTAAGATGGATGGAATTCCAACAGCAAGAGTTCCAAAAATTCCCCAGGCTCTGGAATTAGGAGAATTTAATACATGCAGTTGTTCCGAAAAATGTCCTTTATAAAGATAATTTAAAATTAAAAAAGAGATCGCGGTTTGTATTAAATGAAATTCCCATTTAGTTCTGTAAGATAAGATTATGCTAAAAACGGAAACCCCTACTGCGAGAAAGAAGATCAAAGTGCTTAAAGGAAGAATCGCCAGCGAGATTAAACTTAATACTATATGTAGGCTTGCAAACTTTTGCTGGGAAGTTTGCCAAGCAAGTCCTAGGTTCACTAAAATCCCAACGATTACTAAGATGAGTGAGTAAAATTCGGACTCTACCCATTTCATTCCGGGAACGGAAACTGCAGCGATACAAGAGAATAATATCACTGCACCGGAACCGCTTCGGATCCAATATCCGATTTGTTCCCAGAATTCTTTTTTAACTAGAAGAGTGGAGACTATGAATAAGCCTACACCAATCCCTAATACCATTAAGAATCTAAAGAATGGAGACATGTTGAGGGCCGCATAAATTCCCAAGAACCCTACGCCCATCACGAGTATGATTGTTCCTAAGATCCCGGTCCAATTATTGGCGATCTGCTTCTCGAATTTCTCCCAAGCCTCCGATTTTTTAGCGAGAGGTTGAGCTTCTTGTTTTATAATAATTGGAGGTACAACTGCCGCTGGTTTTGGGGCGCTTGTAACCGGCTTGGAAGAAGGCACTTCTTTCTTGGTTTCGGGAATGGTTTCTTTTACCAAGATTGGCTTTTCTTCTTTTGGAGAAGGTTTTTTCTTTTCTTCCTTAGTTTCTGGAAGAGTAGAAGGTCCTCTTTCTTTTAATTGATTCTCCAGATCTTGGATCCTTTCTAAAAGTCCGTTGATCTTGGATAGTAAAACGAACGGAATGATAAGGTAAAATATGCCAGCGAAGAATGCGAACAAACCGATCAAAAATTCCATAATAGGTAGGCCTTTTCGTGTAACGTGTCCCTTAGGATCACAACTTTCTTGAATTTTGGAAAAAAAATGAAAGTTTTAGAAAAGTAGTTTCTAGCGTTATTTAGTCCATTAGTATTTGAGGGTTTATTCCCTTGGTGATAAAAGTTTGGAATCATCCCTTTCACAGCTTAATATCCTCAAACAGTTTTTCGAAAGGATCGGGGACGGAGTTCTTGTATTTTCCTCTTCCGGAAATCTAATCGAAGCGAATCCTGCAGCATTACAGATCTTGGGTTATTCTTCCAAAGAGTTGAAAGAGATAGATTTTAGTCTGATCTCCGATATCCGAAACGGAATCTTTGAAAGTCTTAAAAAAGAAGAAAAGACCAATTGGTATTTAGGTTATTTTTTACTGAAGAGCAAAGAGATCAGGACATTCTATTGCCAAGGTTTTAAGATCCAAGGTGAAACGGATTCAGAAACTTCAACTTGGATCCATATTCGTTCTCCCAAACAACAAAGCGAACTTTCTAAAGAAGATATAACTCATCCAGAAATCGGATGGAGGGCTCTTGAAAAATTTTTCGATATGAACCCTTTGCCTATGGCGATCACAGAGATTGAAACAGGCAAATACCTAAAAGTAAACAGACAATTTTGTATTCAGGTAAAATATTCGGAAGATGAGATTGTTGGTAAAAGTGCATTAGATCTTGGCTTTTGGAGTTCCGTAAAAACAAGAGCGGATATAGTAGAAGCTATTAAAAAAGAAGGTTTTGTTCGAGATATAGAATTACGTTTTTCTAATAAATTAGGTGAGGAATTTTGGGGACTCTTCTCCGCTCATCCGATCGAGTATGCAGGTTCTTTAAAACTTCTCACGATCACAGTGCCCATTACGGATCGAGTAAAAGAAGAAGTAGAAAAACAAAAACTTCTGGATGAGTTAAAGGAGAACCAAGAGATCCTAAAACAGATCATCAAATTAAATCCTACCGCAATCACATTATCCAAATCGGACGGGACCTACTTAGATGCGAACGATCTATTCTTAAGTTTGATCGGAAAAACCAAAGAGGAAATCGTAGGCAAGTCTCCAGCTGACTTGGGCGTATATTACGATCTGAGTGATAGAGAAATTATCCGAGGACTTTTGCTCCAAAAAGGCGCAGTGGATAATTTAGAAGTAAAGATGGGAACTTCTGACGGAAAAGTCAGATCCATTCTATTCTCCGCTAGAGTAATTGAGGCCGGTGGTGAAAAAAAGATCTTAGCGGTGGGACATGATATCACGCATATTAAAGAAGCTCAGGTAGATTTAGAAGGTCTCGCATCCGAACTTGAAAAGAGTAAGGAACTTTTCCAAAGATTATTCCAATTGATCCCTTCTTCTGTGGTTCTTACTGATTTGATTTCCAGAAAGATCATAGATGTGAATGAAAGATTTTTGGAATTCGTAAAACTCAAAAGATCAGAAGTAATCGGAAAACTCACCACTGACATTAAAGTTTGGGATTATGATCCTGATAAAAGGACTGAAATTTACAACCAGTTAAACGAGAAAGGTGAGGTCAGTAATATCGAAACAGTTTTTCGAGCATCAGATGGAACTGCGATCCCGGTTCTGTATTCAGGAAGGATCGTTAAATTAAATGGGCGGCCTCACGTTATTTCTCTTGCAACTGATATTAGAGAACGTTTGGAAGCGGAAGAACAAACCAGGAAATTGAACGCTGAAGTCCGGCATAATAAAGAACTCTTTGAAAAAATTTTCCAAATGAATCCAGCTGCGGTTTCTCTTTCCGATCTGGAAACTGGTACTTATAAAGAAATCAACCAAGAATATTGTAACCTGATTGGATACACTAGAGAAGAAATTATAGGAAAAACTTCTTTCGAATTGGGCATCTGGAAAGGTCCTTTGGATAGAGCCAAGATCCTTAAAGAATTAGAAGAATTCGGTTGGTCTAAAAATATAGAAGCAACTATCAATCGATCAGACAATACCGAAAGACATGTGATTTCTGGTAATAGGATATTTAAAATCGGGGATAGAATGATGCTTTTGGCTTTGCTGATCGATGTAACTGACAATAAAAAAATAGAACAAGAAAGAGATCAGTATCTTCTCCAGTTAGAGGAAAGCAAAGACCTTTTCGAAAAAGTATTCGATCTAAATCCGGATACGATATGTATTTCCGATCTAGAAACTGGCAAGTATATAAGTGTAAACTCAATGTTCTATGATCTGTTCGGATACACAAAAGAAGAAGCGATCGGAAAGAACTCAATAGATCTCGGGATTTGGCCTGATCCTAATCTCAAACATAAATTAGTAAATCAAATGAAAGAAGAAGGAATATTGAGGGATCTTGATATACCTTTTATCAGAAAGGATGGGACTAGGGTAGATTCGATTTTTTCAGGTCGTATTGTAAATTTAGTAGGAAGACCCGCAATCGTAGCTATTACAAAAGATAATACCGCAGGAAAAGCCGCAGCGAGAGAAAAAGAAGAAGAGAATTTAAAACTTTCCGAACAGGCAAGAGTTCTATTGAATATGGCGACGGACCCTGATTTTGCTTCGGGTAATATTTCTGCAGGTTTGAATAATATAGTCAAGATGTGCACGGATACTTTGGGATGTGATCGTGCCTCTATATGGCTTTTTTCTGATAAAGAAAAAACTGTTTGGTCTTTGGTTTCAGGTTGGGATCAAAAATTTCATACGTATATGGATCCAGTCGCAATGGATCTAAAACTATATCCTAGTTATTTTGCATCGATAAAGACGGAAAGATTTGTAGATGCATATGATGTGGTTAACGATCCAAGGACTTCTGAATTTGCGGAAACTTATAGTATTCCTCTCGGCATTCAATCCTTGTTAGATGCCCCTATCTTTTTAAGAGGTGAAATTTATGGAGTCATCTGCTTGGAACATAGAGGCGCTCTGCGCAGATGGAAAGGTTTTGAGCAACAGTTTATAGTCACAGTTGCAGAACAAGTCACTCAGTTATTATTAAATTCAGAAAGAAGAGAAGCAAAGGAAGAATTAGAAAATGCAGTTCGTATCCGAACTTCCGAATTGGCTTCTGCTTTGGATAATTTGAAAAAGACCCAGGACCAACTTATCCTTTCCGAAAAGATGGCAGCCCTCGGACAGTTGGTTGCAGGTATCGCCCATGAGATCAATAACCCATTAGGAGCAATTTCTGCTTTGAGCGGTGAATTGAGAGCTTATTTAGATTCTTCTCCTGAACGTTTGAAAAAGTTGGGTCCATTCTTTGCGGAAGCGGAACCGAGTTATATTAAACGACTATCGGAATTTATTCGCGCTGGAATTTCCAATAAAGAAATTCAGGTATCAAGAGAAGAAAGAAGGAATGTTCTCAAAAAATTAAAGAATAAACTGAGCGAACTTGGTTTCGAAAATCCTTATGATCTAGCCGACAGATTGATGGATGTAGGATTATATCATTCCACAGAAGAATTCCCTGAAATTTTCGAATCCAAGACGAATCTTGCACTATTGGATTTTGCGATCGAAGAGATCCAAACATATAAGAACGCTGCGTCCATTCGTTTGGCGGTGGATAGAACTTCTAAAATTGTTTATGCTCTTAAAAGTTTTGCCCATATCGATTCGGGAGAAGGAAAGATTGAAACGGATCTTGCAGAAAATATAGAAACCGTTCTTACAATCTATCATAACCAGATCAAGAATGGAGTTGAGGTAGAATTGGACTTCCAAGCAAGGCCGATCATCTACGCGTATCCGGATGATTTGATTCAGGTTTGGACAAACTTAATTTACAATTCCTTACAAGCCATGCAGTTTAAAGGAAAGATCAAAATTTCCATTTTGGATTCAGACACGGATGTTTCCGTTTTGGTTTCGGATAACGGTCCCGGTATTCCCGCGGACATTAAATCGAAAATATTCGATCCTTTTTATACCACTAAGGCTCCTGGAGAAGGTAGTGGGCTAGGCCTGGATATTTCCAGAAGGATTGTCTTAAAACACGGCGGGCGAATAGAGTTTAACTCTAAACCTGGAAAGACCGTGTTTAAGGTGCTTCTTCCTAAAAACTGAATTAAACTTTAAAAAACTCTACTTCTTTTTTCAAAGAACTTGCTTGTTGAGCCAGCTTTTCCGCAAGAGAGTCTATATCGTTCACTATCCCGTTCAAAAATTCGGTGGCTTCCGAAATACTTCCAATCGTTTTAGAAAATTCTAAAGAAGTTTGGGATTGTTCCTTTGTATGATTTCGGATCTCTTCCGCGGAACGGATTAGATCCGAGAAAGCATTTTTTACCTGAGCACTTGCGACCAATTGAGATTCTGATAAAGAAGAAACCTGTAGGATCCTTTCTGAAGTGTTTTGTGCTGTATCTCCAATCCTTCTGAAAGCAACTTCGGTATTTCCTAAAACTTCTCTTCCTGAGTTGGTCGCCTTTACCGCTTCCGCTAATGTTGCTCGGATCCTTTTTGCATTCTCTTGAGTTTGTTCTCCCAGTTTGGAAATTTCCTGAGCTACTACTGCAAATCCTTTTCCTGCTTCTCCTGCACGTGCAGCTTCTATGGCAGCGTTTAAGGAAAGAAGTCCGATTCGATCGGTAATCTCATGGATTACATTTACACTCGCTTCCATTTTAGCAGTATTAGATTCTATTTCCGCCATTGCATCTCGGGTTGATTGTAAAGCTGATTCTCCATTAGAAGTTTCTAATCTCATTCTTTCCGCGTCGTTTTTTGTATCCATAAGAGAAATATGAACATTACGAATTCTATCTTCTAATTCTGCAAGAGAAGCTGTTGCCTGTTCTACAGTGTTAGACTGGCTTTCTGCCCTGGAGGAAGTAGAATGAATGGATGCTGCAATTTCTTCTACCCCTGAACTCATTTGTTCGGTAGAAGCGGCTTGCTCTTGCATCTTTATGGAAAGGTCTTTTGTTTTTCCTTCTAATACTTTGGAACTTTGAGAAAGTTTTTCGGATTCCTTGATTACCGTTTTAACAACGATTCTAAGTCGTTTCACAAAATCGTTCAGCATCTTGCTACTTCTACCCAACTCGTCCGTAGAAACCATAGGAAGCAGGATTTCCAACTCACCTTGGGACATTTCAGTAAATGCGTTCATCATATTTTTGGAGTTCCTACGAATACTAGACGCTAATAGATAGGAAGCAATAGTAAGAGTGATGACCATAAACAGTATGGTGAGAGAAAGCGCTAATGTAACATCGCCCAGTTTCAACCAACCGGATGTCTCTTCTAATAAAAGATAACCAAAAATCACAACAGGTAATAACGCGATAGATGCGATCGTAGAAATGATCCTAGTAAAGATAGAAACTTTACGAATTTCCTTTTCTTCCAAGGAAAGTCCGTTCAATTTATCAGATTCTAATACTTCTGAAAGTACCGATTCGGTCAAAAAGAAATGAGAAATTCCTAATGTAGGATAAATGATCAGAGGTAAGAGCAAAAATGGAGCCGACTCAAAGAATTCCGGAATAAAGAAAAGATGCATGATTTTCCAAGCGGTAGGAATTCCATAACTCCACTGCACTATATAAAATCCGGTGTTGAGCAACGGGAAGTTCAGAAGTTTTTTCTTTACTTCTACCTTTCCTTTTGTGTTCAACTTTTCCCAATTATTGGGTTCCAGGTTGGATAATAGTCTTCCTAAATACAAAAATCGGAGCGTAGGGAAAAAATAGGATGTGGTCAATGAGACTGTGGAGGATCCGATCAAGGCGATCGCCTTATTGAAGTCATACGCTCCAGCAGCGATAATAAATAGAACGGCCAAAGGAACAGCAAGAACGGAAGTTAATAGCTCCAGGCCTAAGGTCAGTCTCCATCTGAGTTTTCTAGAATCTCCCCTCGTCATTTCCGTTTTTCCCTTTTTTTGATTTGAAAGAAGCCTAAGGCTTCAAGATATTTCATGACAATGAGACGCAGATTGCTTTTATCATCCACCTCTTTGTTGATTTTACTGTTTGGATTCTTTTACATCGATTTTGCAATTTATGGAAAAAGTCAGTCAACCGACACAGCTTCGCCTTCTAGTATCCAATCGGGGCCGATGTTAGGTTACTCGACTCATAAGGAAGTGAAAATTTGGGTCCAGACTAAGAATCCTTCTAAAGTATATGCGAAATATTTTATTTCCGGAAGTCCCGAACAAAGCCACATAACTAGAGAAGTGAATACTGAACATCATAAGGGAAATGTCGCCCATCTGATCGCCGACGTATTGGAACCAGGAAAGACATATGAATATATAATTTATATAAATGGAAAATACCAAGAACCTAAGTCTGAACAGAAATTTAGAACACAACCTATTTGGATAGGAAAATCAACTGGTCCTCCAGATATTAAATTTGCTTTAGGAAGTTGCGCATTCGTAAACGATCCTAAGTATGATACCCAAGCGAAACCGTACGGAGGAGAGTATTTTATCTACCGATCCATCTCCGCTCAAAATCCGGACTTTATGCTCTGGATGGGAGATAATATTTATCTAAGAGAACCGGATTGGGAATCTCGGACGGGATTCATTTATCGTTATACGGAACAGAGATCTTTAGCCGAACTCCAACCTTTACTTGCGAATGTTCATCACTATGCGGTTTGGGACGATCATGATTGGGGACCGAACGATGGGGATGCTTCCTTTTGGATGGGAGCTACTGCAGAAGAAATTTTCAAACTATTTTGGGCAAACTCAAACTATTCAAAAAAAGGAATATACGGTTCTTTCACTTGGGGAGATGCCCAATTCTTTTTGATGGATGATCGTAGTTTTAGGACAGCAAACGATAATAAAACAGGATCCAGATCGTTCTTTGGAGAGGAACAATTAGATTGGTTGGTGAATGGTTTAGCGTTTTCCAAAGCGACTTTTAAATTTGTCGTAGTGGGAGGTCAGGTATTAAATCCCTTATCCGTGTTTGAAAATTACTCCACTTATACCGAAGAAAGGGAAAAACTTCTTTCCAAAATTTCCAAATTGAAGATAAAAAACCTGGTATTTTTGACCGGAGATAGACACTTTACGGAATTATCATATATCCAGGACGGATTCGAATATCCTCTATATGATTTTACCGTTTCACCTTTGACTTCTTCCACTCATGCGCCGATTACCGAAAAAAATCCATTAAGGATCGAAGGTACTATGGTGGATGATAAAAGGAATTTTGGAACGATAGAGATCACAGGTCCTTTAAAACAAAGGAGCTTAGTGTTTAGAGTTTTTGATTCTGCAGGAAAGGAACTTTGGTCCAGGGATATTAAGGCCAAATGAAAATCCAAAAGTTTATGTTATATCTTCTCTCGGTCATACTTATCATTTTTCTGGGACTCTTCGGCTTATTGTATTCGAATCAAGATAAGCTGATCTTCTTCCCTGAAAATTTGCCCGAGGACTTTCATTTCTCTTTTCCATATACGTTTCAGGAAGTTTCTTTGGAGTTGGAAAACGGAGAGAAGATATACGCATTATTCTTCCCCGCCCAAGGTCCTTCTAAAGGAACGGTTCTGTATTTTCATGGGAATGCAGGAAGTTTAAGAAGTTGGGGAGGTATCGCCGAGGACTTTGTTCCTAGAGGCTGGGATCTTCTCATGACCGATTATAGAGGTTATGGTAAAAGTAGAGCGAAACTAAGCGAGAAGGGAATGTACCAGGATGCGGAGCGTTGGTACGAATATCTGAAAACGGATAAGTTAAAAAAAGAAAACGAGATCATCCTTTACGGAAGATCTATCGGGACCGGCGTTGTTGTGGATTTGGGGACCAAAACAAATCCTGGCTATATTATATTAGAAACTCCTTATACTTCTCTGGCAGATCTGGCAAAAGAATATTATCCATTCGTGCCAGAATGGTTCTTGGCTTATTCTCTCAAGTCCGAGAATAAGATCGGAAAATTACATTCTCCTGTGACAATCATACATGGAAATGAAGATGAGATTGTTCCTTTTAGACAAGGAAAGAAATTATTCAAAACTGCTTTGGAATCAGGAGTAAAGATAGAATTTTTGGAAATAGAAGGAGGAAATCATAATAATCTCTCCTTCTTTCCCGAGTACCAAAAAGGACTAGCGAAAATTTTAGAATCGGTTCATAGAAACCGGAGAAAATCTAATTCTCAGAGATAATCTGGGAACAATACTTTCAGTTTCGCAACAGTGTCCGGGTTTCTGCGCTCCGGAGCAGTGATAATCGAATACTTAGTACTATTCTTTAAACTTAGATCGTCTCCGTTCCCGAGAGCAGGAATCAAAGCGCTTAAAAGTTTTTTGGCATTCTCCGCATTCTTTCCTAGGTTTGCCATCACCATTTCCGCGGTCACAGCTTCTTCATTCTCTCTCCAACAATCGTAATCTGTGGACATACAGATCATTTGGTAAGCAATCTCTGCTTCTCTTGCAAGTTTCGCTTCCGGAAGAACGCTCATATTGATAATGTCTCCTCCCCAAGAACGATACATATGAGATTCCGCTCTTGTGGAGAATAGAGGACCTTCCATACAAACCAGAGTTTTGTTTTGATGGATCTGAAGATTTATTTTTGCAGCTGCTTGATTAATTCGATCGCTTAGATTTTTGGAAAAAGGATCTGCGAAAGGAGCATGGGCCACTACACCTTTTCCAAAGAATGTGGACTCTCTTCCTCTGGTTCTGTCGATGATCTGGCTTGGGAGAACAAAATCCAAAGGTTTGATCTCTTCTCTCAAACTTCCGACCGAGCTGAATGCCACAATCTCTTCTACGCCTAAAATTTTAAGCGCACAGATATTTGCCTTCATCGGGACTTCGTGTGGCATGATAAAATGTCCCACTCCGTGGCGAGGTAAGAATGCGATTAGTTTGTCGTGAATTTTTCCGATCTTGATCGTGTCGGAAGGTTTGCCCCAAGGGGTCTCCGGAAGAACTTCTTCGACTAGTTCCATTCCGTCCAGACTATAGAGACCTGTGCCTCCGATAACTGCAGCTTTTACTTTAGTCCCCATATCCTTCTCCTTTGAATCGGAATAAATTCCATATATCGAAATATGGGTCCGATTGTAAAGAAGAAGGAAACGAAAAGGACTTAGGAATTATTGCTCAATACTTTTAGCTCGGAAGCTTTTGTTTTGATCCGGTCAATCTCTGAGTTTAAGCTGGATGAATCCTCGTTAATTTCATTAATATCTTTTTCTAATTGGGACATGGTCCGGATCATTTCCTTTTGACCTAAAGACTGTTCTTTTTCAGATTCATGGATCTCATTGGAAACAGATTTGATACTTTCCAATTCACTTAAGAACTTACGGATAATTTTTGTCTGCTCCAGATACAGTTTGTTCATCTGAACGATCCTATCAGAAGTTTCGAGGATTTTAAATTTTTGTTTTTCGGTCAGATCTCCCGTTTCCGCAGAAGCGCTTTTTGCTTCATGGATAAAATTTTGGGACTGTCTCACAATTGCAGAGATGGATTTTGCATTTTCCGAAGTGAAGTCTGCCAGTTTGCTGACCTCGTTTGCCACTACGGCAAATCCTCTTCCCGCTTCCCCCGCCCTTGCAGCTTCTATGGATGCATTTAATGCGAGAAGGTTTGTTTTATCCGCAATCTCTCCCATGATCTGATTGATTTGATCCACTTTGTCAAAGGAGCCTGCGATATCTGCCAGATAGGATTTCGTTTTTTCAGCGGCGATCGTGACGTTCTCCATATCAGCTTTATTATCATTTGCGAATGAAGAGAGTGCCTCGCTATAACCTGTGATATTCGAAACTATCTCTCCTAATTTTTTAGAATCATCCGCAAGCTCGCTCAAACTTGCATTCTGTGATTCTATAGATCTAGAAGTATTTGTAGAAGCGGCAGAAAGTTCTTCCAATACTGCGTTTACCTCTTCCAAGGCGGCAGCTTGGGATTCCATCTTTTCTCCGGTACGATTGATAAATTCTGCAAATTTAACGATAGAATCTTCTAAGCTGATCGCGGAATCTTTGATGATCGCCTGGTTTTCACTTAATTTTTCCAGCAGGTCTTTAGAATCACTATAGAGGCGGTTCCCTTCCACCGTTAGTCTTAAAAACAATCTCATCAATTGAGCGAGTATCACACTCGCTACGAATATGAATGCGAGTTTTATAATCTCTGTAGAAGCGCTTAAATTATAAGGAAGTTTGGCTGCTTCCGGATCCATTACGAATCCAGCACCGTTTTTGAGAGCACATACAAGAGCGACTATCGCGCCGGCAGTGGAGAATGCTCCAACGATTAAAACGAAGATCCTTTCTCCCAAAAGACAGGAATAGATCATGATATAAAAATAAATGAAGAATAATACTACGTTCTTTAAAGTTCCTGCAGCTACGTCCGGAGAAACGAAAGTGTCTAAGATCAAAGTAGCGCTTAGGACATTCACATCGAATAACACAAAAAGTTTATGAAACCCGATAGACATATTCCTTTTACGATTTGCTACAAAATTGAAAATGCAGTAGAGACCCATGAAAGCTGTACCGCCAGCGTGGACCATAAATTGTAATGGTTGAAAACTTTTATAAGCTCCCGCCAAGGAAAGAATAAAAAGTAAGACTAGACCCAGTCGGATCCTGTTGATTACGATAGCCCCGTTCTTCCAGATTTGTAGGATCGTGGACTCCGTTTTTAGATGAGAAGTTTCCATTCTTACCTCGATTAAGATCATTATCGGAGGCAGATGTTTTCGTCTGAATACGAAGGGCCTCGAAAGATCGGTAAAGATCTTTCAGAATAGACGGAATTTCCCTAGTCAGACTAACGTTAGAGTTCTTTTATTCGGAAGAATGTCCGCTTAATACCCTTAACTCTGAAGCCTGTCTATTGATCTTATCGATTTCGGTGTTTAGTTTGGTGGATTCTTCGCTGATCTCGTTTATGTCTTTTTCCAACTGGCTCATTGTCTTCATTAGTTCGTTCTGTCCCAGGGTTTGCTCCTTGGTAGATTCCAGAATATCCGTAGAAGCAGACTTGATCGTGTCCAATTCATTTAGGAAACTTTTCAGAATGAATTTTTGCTCCTTATAAAGATCGTTCATTTTCACGATCTTATCGGTTGTTTGAATTAGTTTGGATTTTTGTTTTTCTGTCAGGTCTCCCGTTTCTGCGGAAGCTACCTTTGCCTCGTTGATAAAACTCTGGGATTGTTTGACGATGGAAGAAATCGATTTTGCATTTTCCGAAGTGAAGTCTGCGAGTTTGCTGACTTCATTGGCCACAACTGCAAACCCTCTTCCTGCCACTCCCGCTCTTGCAGCTTCTATCGATGCATTTAATGCGAGAAGGTTTGTTTTATCCGCAATCTCTCCCATGATCTGATTGATCTCATCTACTTTGTTGAATGAGCTTGCAATATCTGCAAGATAGGAATTTGTTCTTTCGGCAGCAATTGTCACATTCTCCATATCCGCTTTATTTTCTTCAGCAAACACGGAAAGTGTTTCGCTGTATTCGGTAATGTCTCCTATGATACCTCCTAACTTTTGGGATTTAGAAGCGAGCCCCGAAATACCTTCATTTTGAGTTTCAATCGATTGAGTATTATTGATAGAAGAAGCAGAAAGTTCTTCTAATACTGCGTTAACTTCTTCCAAGGCTGCCGCTTGGGATTCCATTTTTTCTCCGGTCCTTGCGATATAACCTGCAAATTCGTTGATAGATGTTTCTAAATTTTCCGCAGAGTTACGAATGATGATCTGGTTCTCTTGTATCTGAGTTAAGAATACTTGCGATTCTCCGAATAGTCTAGAGCCTTCCGTAGTTAGGTTTTCGAATAAGCGCATCAATTGGTACAAGATCACACTTGCAGTGATCATAAAACCGATCTTCACGATCTGAACGGAGAAGATCAGAGTATCCGGATCTTTCGATTTGCTTGCATTCTCAGTCAATACGAGTCCATTCTTCCAGCCTACATAAAGTGCGATTGCAACTCCGATTGCAGTCAATAGTCCGATAAGTAGAACGAACTTTTTTTCTCCCAATAAGGAAGAATAGATCATGATATAAAAATATATGAAGAATAGGATCATGTTTGCAAGAGTATCTCTTGCTACGATCGCATCGATACTACAGTCGGCAGCCATGATCGCAGAAAGGATGATTACATCCAGAATAACCAATGTCTTTTGGAATATGATTCCTACTCTTCCTCCTCGCGCTAAGAAAAATTCGAAGATACAATATACTGCCATCAAACCTGTTCCGACGGAATGAGCGATCACTTGCGTTGGATGATTTGTTTTAGAAACTCCGATCAGGGTAAGAATAAAAAGAAGCACCAGTCCTAAGCGGATCCTGTTGATTACGATAGCACCATTCGTCCAGATTTTCGCGATAGACGATTCTTTAGAGATCGCGGAATTTACCATGGAATTCATCATTCACCTTCCGGCTGATTTGATTTTGATTTATTAAATTCGCCTAATATTACTTTTGGATTTTAAGAAATAGAAGATCTTACTTCTTCCAAGATTCGATCCATTTCCAGGATACCTTCTTCGAATAATGCTGGTCCCGGTTGCAAAATGATTGCTGGGTCCATTTCGAAAATTTTATCGTTTTTGATCGCAGGAATGTCTTTCCATTCTTCTCTGGTACGGACCCATTCAAAATCCATAGGTTTTCCACACCAACTTCCGATGATTAGATCCGGCTTTGCGTCTGCCACTTCATGGAGGCTTACAATCCTATCCTTGGCCAAGGATTTTTCTTTCAAATTTGCGAAACAATCTACTGCTCCTACAATCTCCAATAATTCCGAAACCCATCTGATCCCGGTGATGATTGGATGATCCCATTCTTGGAAAAAGACTTTGAGTTTAGGTTTAGAAGAAGAACGTTCTTTGATCTCGTTTAATTTTTTCTTATATGATTCGACAAGCTTAGAAACCTGTTCCGATTTTCCGATCAGCGATCCTACCATCAAAATAGTTTGGAAAATTTCTTCTAAACTTCTTTGGTTGGTGATGAGAACGTTCAGACCTTCTTTTACCAGATCATGAGATAGTTGTGCTTGGATATCCGAAAAACCGATGACCAGATCCGGATCTAAATCCTTGATCCTCTTTATGTTTCCGTTAATAAAAGCGGAGACCCTAGGTTTTTCTTCTTTGGCTTGGGGAGGTCTTTCGGTGTATGCAGAGATTCCCACAATCCGATCTTCTTCCCCTAATAAATAGAGAAGTTCCGTAGTCTCTTCAGTTAAACATACGATTCTTTGCGGACCGATTCTACTCAACTGTGATACTTCTTCTTATCATCTATTAATTTTTCTACTACACTTGGATCGGCTAGGGTGGAGATATCTCCCAAACCTTCGAACTCACCGGATGCAATTTTTCGAAGGATCCTTCTCATAATTTTTCCGGATCTGGTTTTAGGAAGTCCGGGGGCCCAATGAATCACGTCAGGTCTTGCGATCTTTCCGATCATTTTTTCCACGGTGGCGATCAGTTCTTTTTTAAGAGAATCGTTCGTGGTCACACCTTCTTTCACTGTGACATAGGCATAAATTCCCTGGCCCTTGATATCATGTGGAAATCCTACAACTGCGGCTTCCGCTACGGAAAGATTTTCTACAAGTGCACTTTCGACTTCTGCGGAGCCTATCCTGTGGCCTGATACGTTAATCACATCGTCCACTCGGCCTGTGATCCAATAATATCCGTCTTTGTCCCTTCTTGCTCCGTCTCCTGTAAAATAGTAACCTTTATAAATGGAGAAGTAGGTATCGAAAAATCTTTTTGGATCCTTAAATACTCCTCTCATCATAGAAGGCCAAGGAGATTTAATCGCTAGGTTTCCTGAAACTTCTCCCTTAGAGTTGATCTCTTTTCCTTCATCATCCAATAAGACAGGTTGTACTCCGAAGAATGGAAGAGTGGCAGAACCTGGTTTTTGAGCGATCGCTCCAGGCAAAGGAGAGATCATGATCGCTCCAGTTTCTGTCTGCCACCAAGTGTCTACGATGGGGCATTTGGATTTTCCAACATGTTTAAAATACCATTCCCAAGCTTCCGGGTTAATCGGTTCTCCAACAGATCCGATCAATCTAAGACTGCTTAAGTTTCTTTTTTCGATAGGATCTGTTCCTTCTCTCATCAAAGAACGAATAGCAGTAGGTGCCGTGTAGAACACTGAGACTCCATGTTTATCGATCACATCCCAGAATCTTCCCACATCAGGATATGTAGGAACTCCTTCAAACATGATAGAAGTAGCTCCGTTAGAAAGTGGGCCATACACTAAATAACTATGACCAGTTACCCAACCAATATCAGCAGTACACCAATAAGTGTCCGTAGGTTTGATATCGAAAACATAATGAAAGGTCATATTGACCCCGAGAAGATACCCTCCAGTTGTATGAAGAACTCCTTTAGGTTTTCCTGTAGAACCTGAAGTGTATAGAATGAACAAAGGATCTTCCGAATCCATTTGTTCCGGCTTACAATAAGCAGGGAGATTTGGATCATTCATCAGATAATGCCACCAACGATCTCTTTCTTCTTTCCAATTTAGTTCTGTTTCTTGTCCGGTTCTCCTGACAACGATCACATTATTTACTTTTTCAGAAGATTGATCCAAGGCAGTATCCACAGCTTTTTTGAGGTCTAGACTTTTTCCACCTCTATAACCGCCGTCGGAAGTTACGATCAGTCTTGGTTTACAATCTTCGATTCTACTTTGTAGAGCCTCCGGAGAAAAACCCCCGAATACTACCGAGTGAATCGCTCCTATCCGAGTACATGCAAGAATTGAAATGGCGAGTTCCGGGATCATAGGCAGATAGACCATGACCACATCGCCTTTTCTGATTCCTGAATTTTTTAGAACGTTTGCAAACTTATTCACTTCACGATACAGATCGTAGTACGTATAAGTTTTGGATTCCTGCGGATTATCACCTTCCCAGATGATCGCGGCTTTATTCTTTAAAGGAGTGTCTATATAACGGTCGAGGCAATTATAAGAGACATTGATCTTGCCTCCTTCGAACCATTTTACTTTTGCATTCTTAAAATCGTGATCTAAAACTTTAGTCCATTTTTTGAACCAGGTAAGTCTGGTAGAAGCTTCTCTGGCCCAGAATTTTTTAGGGTTCTCTATTGATTCTTTGTATAATGCCTTATAATCTTTGAGGTTGATATTTGCCGTTTTCTTGAAATGAGCGAACGGCTGGACGATTCTTTCTTTCGACATGGCTTATTCCTTCGCAATCGAATACGAAACTTTTTAATTTCCGTACTGTCCACTCATTCTCCAACGAAATTCGAATATCTAGTCATGAAGGGACCGGCGCTTATGTTGCAAAAAAGTTGAACATTCGTTTTAAATTTCTAACTTAATCTTACTCTCTTACGAGATAGTTTTTATATAAAATCTCGCCTGTTACGTAAAAAAAAGAATGCCCCCCGACCGCATCTAACCAGGCTCGGCTCAATGTCAGAAAAATTGGATGTTCGGGAAAGTTTTAAGCGTAGGTTCCTTGTTTGGTTAGTGCCTACTCTAGTCGTATTTTTACAGAGGATCATCGGACTCACCTCAAAAAAGGTGGAATTAGGAAAGGAGCATTTTAATTCTCTGTATCCTTTAAAGAAGCCGTTTATCCTTTGTGTATGGCATACAAATGTTCTTTATTCACCCTACTTGAATAAGAATCGTAAGTTAGCGGTTTTGATTTCTGAATCTAAAGACGGGGATTTTATTACCGGAGTGGTGCATAGATTCGGAAATGGAAGTATTCGCGGAAGTTCCTCCAAAGGTGGTTCGAAAGCTCTTAAGGCAATGATCGTTCACTTGAGAAAAAATCTTCCTGCAGCGTTTACACCGGATGGGCCTAGAGGTCCTGCTTGGATTGTTCAGCCTGGGGTTATTGCCGCCGCCCAGGTTTCTCAGGTCCCTATCTTACCTTTTCATTATGAATGTACGAAACAATGGATTGCGGAGAAGTCCTGGGACAAACACAGGATCCCTAAACCTTTCACAACCTTTGTGATTTCTTACGGAGAACCCATCCTGATCCCTAGAGATCTGGATGAGGCCGGTTTCGAAAGAGAAAGATTGAGAGTAGAGAAAGCAATGCTCGAAAATAAAAGTCGAGCAGAGCAAAAAGCGGAAGAGCTTAGAGGCAACAAATCTTCTAGGTCGAACCGGTCCGAATTAAATCCAGAAACTCGCTCCTAGTCACCATATTCGTCTTAAATTCTCCGAGCATACAAGATGTGAAAAGTTCGGAGTTTTGTTTTTCTACTCCTCTCATCATCATACAAAGATGTTTTGCCTTGATGACCACTGCAACGCCTAAAGGATCCAAAACTTCCATGAGGGCGTATGCAATTTGTTCGGTCATTCTTTCCTGAACCTGTAATCTTCTCGCGAATACGTCTACGATGCGTGGGATCTTAGAAATCCCTATGATCTTTTTATTCGGAATATAACCTACGTGAGCCTTTCCAAAAAAAGGAAGAAGATGATGTTCGCAGAGGGAATACATTTCGATGTCCCGGACTAAAACCATACCTTGGCTGTCCTCTTCGAAAATTGCTCCGTTTACAATCGTATCTATATCTGCTTTATAACCGGACGTCAGGAATTCGTAAGCTTTTCGGACTCTTTTAGGAGTGTTTAAAAGTCCTTCTCGATTCGGATCTTCTCCGATTGCTTTTAATATACTCGTTACTTCGTTTTCCAAGGTGTATCTCTCCGTTCTTCGCTTTGAAAAATGTATGTAGTTAGACTCGTCTGGACAAGTCTTGGCGCTTTCCTTCTCTTTTCAAGGGGAAAAGCGATTGGCTTGCCATTCCGACTTCATCCTATACGATGGTTTAAATTTTACATGAAGCCCAGAAGGATCAAAATCGGATTTGATGCAAGGATGATTGCCCATTCGGGGATCGGTTCCAGGATCAAAGGGCTTTTACATTGGCTCGGAGATATCGCCTCTAAAAAAGGAATCCAAATAGTTCTTTTGGGAAATTCTGATCTTATAAAAAAGAATCTCTCACCTAAAGTTTTATCTACTTACGAAATCTTAGAATATAATGCAGGGATCTATTCTTTCAAAGAATGGTTCGGTATCCCTGAGATGAAAAAATTCGATCTGTTGGATATCCCTCATTTTAATGCTCCTTTAAAATTTCTAGATCGTTCTGTCGTGACCATTCACGATATCATTCCGTTTAGAATGAAGCAGTTCCATTCTTCTTTTTTGAAACAAGTCTATATGAAACTTGTATTTTTATTCCTTAGGAAGAAGGCCAAAAGGATCATCACTGTTTCCGATTTTACTGCGAAAGATATTACCGAAGTTTTTTCATTTTCTCCATCTCAAATGCGAACCATCTATAATGGCCTGGACTCAAAAACTTTTTCTCCCAAGAGCGATCCAGAAAAGAAGAAGTTCCTAAAACAGTATGGACTGAAATCCGGATACTTGCTCAGCGTTGGGATAGGAAAAGAGCATAAAAATTTAGGATTTGTGCTTCGTTCTCTTAAAAAACTTTGGTCCGAAAAAAAGATCAAAACAGATTGGGTGATCGCTGGCTCCGGTGGAAAACTTCCTAATTATTTAACAGAAGAAGCAAAAGGTTGGGAAGATAGAATTAAGCTAGTTCCTTATTTGTCGGAACAAGAACTCGCCACTCTCTATTCAGCGGCAGGATTGCTTGTTTATCCTTCACTATACGAAGGATTTGGATTTCCCCCTGTGGAAGCTCAATCTTGTGGCTGCCCTGTATATTCTTCTAACGCAAGTGTTCTTCCTGAAATTTTAGAAGATACTGCGTTCTTTTTCGACCCAAAAGATTCCTTATCCTTCGAGACAGGCTTAGTTCGGCTATTGGACTCTCCTAAACTTTTAAATTCCAAGACCAAAGTGGGTTTAAAAAATTCTAAGAGATTCGATTGGAAAAAATCAGCAACCGAAATCGTAGAAGAATATTTGGAACTGGTGAAGAACTAATTTAAGGATTTTTAAAAGAAGGTTTTCCGAGAGAAATTTTTCTTTCTTCTATTTTAAGCCGGATCGATTTCCTTTCGTCCTCAGAATACATGGTCCATCTGCCGATCTCTTCTAGGGTGCGATAACAACCTTCGCAGAGACCGGTGTCATAGTCCATATTGCAAATTTTGATACATGGAGAACGAACAATCATCCTAAGAACTACTTGGTCTTTTTGACCTTCTTCTTATTCGACGTTGTTTTTTTAGGTTTCACCTTTGCAGATTTTGCAATTGTGCTGCTTCCATTCTGGTCTACCATTCCTGATAATTCAGTGAATAGAGAAAGTCCTGAAATTTTGCCAGGAACGATTACGTGGGCCGCTCCGTTATTTCTAAGAACTTCCGCTTCTTTTGGATCATCCGTAGTCAGAATGATCTTCGGTTGGTGATGCCTACAGATACTTTTTAAGGACTCCAGTAATCTGCGATTGGTCGTTCCTTTTAAGATCATATCGGAAACCGTACATACAATGTATCTTGCTTCTTCTATTCCCAAATGATGAAGGCTTTCCGGATTTGCTAAATCTCCATACGCCCAACGGATTCCCTTAGATTCCAGAGTTTGTCTATAGATTGGATTAAAATCCACGACCAACATTCTTTTTAACCAAGAAGGTTTATCATCTTCTATTCCATCGATCAAACCTTGGGCAATTCTGAAATATCCTAACACTACGATATCTCTTTTGGTTTCTCCAGTCACTTGGGATTCTAAAGGTTCTTTGTTTTCCTTCACCCCAAAGATGGATAAGAAGGAGATAATCCCTCTTGCGATCTTATCGTTAAATAAAATTACATAAGTGGAGATGATAGAAGCGATGATCATAGAAGTAAGAACGATCGCTTGCAGATCTTTTCCAATATGTTCCTTTTGCACTCCGAGCGCCAAGATCACCAAGGAAAATTCCGAAATTTGCGCTAAGTTTAGACCTGCAACAATTCCAGCTCTTAAACCTTTGCCGGAGAAGAACACAGTCGGAGCAATGATCAAAACTCGGCTCACTAAAACGAATCCGACAGCTAAGAATGCGAGACCTAAGTCGCTTGCACTCGGAGCTTGGATTTTCATCCCTAGAGCTACGAAGAATAATGTAATGAAGAAGTCCCTGATGCCGGAAAGTTTGCTGATTACATCTGCGCCGTAAGGGAAGGCTGCGATACTCACTCCGGCAATCAATGCTCCCATCTCTTTGGAGAGTTGGAGTTTTTCCGCAACACCGCATAAGAAGAAACACCAAGCGATAGAAGTGATTAAAACCAATTCTGGTTTAGAAGCTGCGAATAGGAAAAGTCTGGATAGAATATAACGGCTGATCACGAAGGAGATAGCAACAAGAGCAATACCTTTGACTAAAGAGCCGAGCACGTTCAGGATTTGAGGATCTTGCAAATCCGGTTGGATTCCCATAAAGAGAATAGCCCAAATATCCTGTAAGACCAAGACTCCTATCGTAAGTCGCCCTGCTACCGTACTGATCTCGAACTTATCATGTAGAAGTTTGACCACGATCATTGTTGAGCTGAGAGAGAGTGCGATCGCAAAGTAGAGAAGGTCAAAATTGCCGGGAGCAGGAGGGAAGAATGTGCGGAATGCGAACCAAGCCGCCGCGACGCCTAAGAAGAATTGTATAACTCCCAGGGCAAACATGGATTTTCCCATTCTAGCCAATTCTTTTAGATCGATCTCTAGACCGATGATGAACAATAAAAGAATCAAACCGATCTCAGAGATCAGTTCTATACTCTCTTCACTTTTAACATAACCGATGGTCAGCTTTCCACCCACAAAAGGTCCGAATAATGGGCCGATGATCAAACCGGCGATTACATAACCTAAGACCAGAGGTTGTTTGAATGCTTTTGCTATGATTGCGAAAAGAGTCGCGAAAATAATACTAAGGGCGATATCAACTAATAGAGTGAGTGAATGATGTTCCATCTTTTCGGTATGAATTCCCCTTAGATTAGTTTTGTTGGAAGGATATTACAAAAAGAAATTATTAAATGAATATAGTCCATTCACTTTTTAATATGGATTTTGTATCCAGAGAATGAGGGAGGCAAGCTCCATGAAGAAACTTTAGTCGTTGGACTTGAATAAATCCTTAACTGCGTCTTTTGCTTTGGACAAAGTATAATCTTCTCTATCGATCAGCACGAAATCTAAATTTTCTTTTTCTATTCTAGCCAAAACTTTGGCGATGTCGGCGGGAGATTTTAAGTTGGTCGCCAGATATTTGAATTTAGTACCACATTCTGGACAGGACTTGTCTTTCGTATAATTCAGTCCTAGATGTTTACATTTTCCGCAAGTTCCGTACAGATCGTCTATGATCATCAATTGAGAAGAAACTTCGCTCACGCTCAGTTTTTTCCAGACCCGGATATACTTTTTGTCTTCGGCCGACATTCTTTTAAAAAAACGAATTCGAAGGATTAGTCAAGGGTTTTACGGATCGTTTGGAGAATGATAGAAGTCGCCTCTTCTAATTCGCTTTTGGAAATACAAAGAGGAGGAGCGAAACGGATGGTATGATCATGAGTTTGTTTCGCGAGAATTCCGGACTCTAATAGTTTATAGCAAATTTTTTTGGCTCTTGGTCCTGTCTTGTCGGGGAATAATTCTACTGCGTTTAATAATCCTTTTCCTCGGATCTCTTTTACTTTCTCAGGATATTCCGACTTTAGAGCCTGCAAAGAAGAACGGAATTCTATTCCTCTTATTTCAGAGTTCTCGGATAAATTTTCCTCCAATAATACTTGAATGGCGGTTTTGGCAACTGCCGCGGCTAATGGGTTTCCGCCGAATGTGGATCCATGAGTTCCAGGTTTTAAAGTTAGAATGATTTCGTCGGAACCCAAAACTGCAGAGACAGGAAGAGTTCCTCCAGACAAAGCTTTGCCTAATACGAGTAGATCCGGCTTTACATTCTCATGATCTGCGGCTAAAAGTTTGCCTGTTCTTCCAAGTCCAGTTTGCACTTCGTCCAGGATCAGAAGAACATTATTCTCGGAACAAAGTTTACGAACTTCTTTTAGGTAACCTTTTCTCGGAACAATTACGCCTGCTTCTCCTTGGATGGGCTCCACCATGAACGCGGCTACATTAGGATCTTTTAATTCTTTCTTTAATGTTTCGATATCATTAAATGGAATAATAGAAAATCCCGGGACAAAAGGGCCAAAGTCCCCCCTGCTGGTAGGATCGGTAGAAGCGGAAATTGCCCCGATACTTCTTCCCCAAAAGTTACCGGAAGCAAAAACGATCTTAGCTTTGTCTGCTGGAATTTTTTTGACTTGGTATCCCCATCTTCTTGCAAGTTTGACGGAGGTTTCGGCCGCTTCTACTCCTGTGTTCATCGGGACCATTCTATTGAATCCGAATATATCGCATAAAAATTTTTCCATAGGACCGAGCTGGTCATTATAGAATGCTCTAGAAGTAAGAGTTAGTTTTTCGGATTGGGCCTTTAAGGTTTCTATAATTTTAGGATGGCAATGGCCTTGGTTTACCGCGCTGTATGCAGATAAAAAATCAAAATATCTTTTTCCATCCGTATCCCAAAGAAATATACCTTTCCCTCTTTCCAGCACCACCGGAAGAGGTTCGTAATTAAATGCTCCGTACTCTTTTTCGGTATCGAAGTAAAATTGGGAAGTTTGCGTGTGCATCGTACTCGATTCTAACCGGTTCAAGAGTCGCACAAGGAGATTTCGGTATTTTACCTTGACTTTTATGTTTCAACTTGTTGAAATTTATTACATGCAATTCTCTTTTCCGAAAATATTCACTTCTGTACCGATTGTTTTTGCGATTATGTTCCTTACGAACTGTCTTTATACAAATATCAAATCTCCCGGCTGGTACTATTCTCAAAGTTATTCAGACGTGAGAGGAATGGAACCGGTAGGAAAATTAGAAGGGACTTCCTGCGGAACTAGCTGGCTTTGGATGGTTTACACTGGGGACGAGAGTTACGAAGCTGCAGTCCAAAATGCGATCAAAGACAAAGCGGATCTTCTTTTCGATGTGCAAACGGATTATAGTTACAAATCCTTTATATTCGCTCTTTATTTTGAAAAATGCACCAGAGTTACCGGGATCGGAGTGAAACTTCCTCAAAGACTTTTGAAAAAAGAATGAAATTCATTCCTTACATACGGACCTTTTTTCTCATTCTGATCTTTGCAGAATTGATCGGTTGTATCCAGATGGGCGGGGCAAACAAGGCCTTGGTCAGAAGAAATCCTGAGCCTTATCCGACTGGGATTGGAATTCCACCGGACAATGATGTTCATTTGAATGGTGCAAATTTCAGAGATCCTTCTATCCATTATGGAGAATCTTCGACAAGACTGAGGACTGGTGGTTTTGACGGTTATATCCGCACTACTACTTCTCTTCCTCATAAAGATATGTTCCATGCATCTTTAGATGGCTGGGATTGGTCCGAACATAGGATCGTAAGATTCGAGGGAGAAAGTAAGGGATGCCAATTCGGTGTACGTTTGTTTCTTCCTATTAAACGAGGGTCTAACGACGCATTCATTCCGATTCATTTTACCTTCGGAAACAAAAGTTTTTACGAAGAATTGGGTGAGCAGATGAAGTTGAATTCTATTGAAGCCTTATTCGATAGTAGGCTGGACGTGGAGTACACCGCCTATATCTTCGGATTATTCAGAAGAAAATGTCTGAGGTTTCAAAGTTATGGCATCCAAAAATTCTAACTCTATTCCATTATTCTTATCAGCTATTTTAGGTTTTTTAGCAGTGGCCCTTGGTGCATTCGGCGCTCATGGATTAAAATCAATACTGACTCCGGACTTGCTTACCATTTTCGAAACCGGAGCAAGATACCATCTTATCCATGCGGTAGTTTTACTCGTATTAACATTGGGTGGAAAACTTTCGGAGTCCAAGTTTAGAAGGATCGGATTTTGGCTGATCTTTAGCGGGATCTTGATCTTCTCCGGTTCGTTATACACACTTTCTTTAACAGGGATCAGAGTTTTAGGTGCAATCACCCCTCTTGGCGGATTGGCGTTTTTAGCCGGCTGGGCATCTATCGCTTATTCCGCTTTTTTCGATAAAGAATAAGTTCTTATCTGGAAATATGAAAATTAAAATCCGTATTTCCAAAAGTTCCATATAATCTTAGCCAGATGGGCAATAACATTTCACTTGCTCTTGCCCCAGTAATATCACCTAGATCGATAATATTCTTCCAACCGAAATCATTCGCTAAAAGGTCCGAAACTTTTTTCTTAGCTTCCGGATCGTTTCCACAAATAAATACATCATGCTCTCCCGGAACTCTGTTTGCGTTTACCATGATGGTACAATTCATTGTGTTGAGTGTTTTGACAACTTTCAGATCCGGAAAAGATCTTTGGATGGTTTCTCCTAAAGAGTCATTGGTTCCAAAAATTAAACCGGGAGGTCTTCCTTTGGAAAAATCTAAAGCATTAGCAAGATCTACTAAAATTTTCCCTTTTAAGGTTTCTTCTCCCGTAGAACGTAAAACTTCTACGCTGATTTCTCCCTTTGTACAATTGAATAAAATATCACCGAAATAAGCTGCGTCTTTGAAAGTTCCTTGAGAAGCTTTGTTTCCGGATTTGGAAACCCATTGGGCAGCTTTTTCATTTGTAGCGGAACGGGATCCCATTTTTACTTCATGTCCTTTTTGGACCAGTTTGCTTCCGATGGTTTCGCCTACCATTCCTGTCCCTAAAATTCCGATTTTCATTTATTTCTCCGTATATGATTTCAAAATATTCGAATCGATTCGATTGACGGTTCTTAGACAAAGAATTCAATTTATTGTTCTTTCTATTCTTTTTCTGTATTGGAAAAAAGAAATAAAACTGTAACTGTATTCCTTTGTAAAATTAGGTAATGATATCCAAAGTATGAAGCAAGAATATACAATTTTCCAAATAGATGCTTTTACAGATTCCTTATTTAAAGGAAATCCTGCGGCAGTTATTCCCTGGGAAGGAGAATGGTTGCCCGATCCTAAATTGATTGATCTAGCCGCGGAAAATAATCTATCAGAGACTGCCTTCTTTCGTCCCAGAAAGGAAAAGGGGGAATATGATCTGAGATGGTTTACTCCAGGTGTCGAAGTAGACCTTTGTGGTCACGCCACTTTGGCGAGTGCATTTGCAATTTACGAAGTGTTGGAAAATAAGTCGGATGCTTCTTTTTTAAAATTTCATACTAAGAGCGGGCTCTTGGAAGTGTTTCGGGAGAATGGAAAATACTATTTAGATTTTCCCTCAAGGCCTCCAGTAAAGACCGAGTATTCACCGGAGGATCTATCTTCTTGCTTTAATATAAAAGCGAAAGAAGTTTTGAAGGCTAGAGATATCTTATTCGTTTTTGAAAAAGAATCCGAGGTTCGAAATCTAATTCCGGATCACGAGGCTTTGAAGAAGCTTCCATTCTTTGCGGCGATAGTAACCGCTCCAGCGGATAGTGGGAAGTCCTATGATTTTGTTTCCAGATTTTTCGCTCCTGCCAAAGGAGTTCCGGAAGATCCTGTTACTGGTTCTTCTCATTGCACATTGATCCCTTATTGGTCGGAAAAGTTTGATAAGAAGGATTTGAATGCGTACCAAGCTTCCGCAAGAGGGGGGCATTTAGTATGCGAGAATAGAGGAGAGAGAGTTCGTATCGGCGGAAACTGTAAGTTGTATCTGAAAGGTTTTTTTTATTTAGAGTAGAAGTGTTACTTGTAGGTTTTGTTCTTCAAACCTGAATCCAATATTTGCAATATCTTCTCTGCTTCTTGTAGTGCGTTATTCTTATCAATTTGTAAGACAGGATTATTTAGTTGGCATTCATTGAGAAGAACTGAATATCCATGTACTAGCGACCAGGCTGCAGTTGCCATTTCTCTTGCTTCAAACTTATTGATCTTAAGTGATTCACAGATCAGCACCGTTTCCCACAGTTTTAAGAAAGAATTTTTACCTGCTTCCGTTAGGTCTTTTAGATCACCGACGGGCCCAAGATCTATATGCCACATTGCTCTATAATAGCCTACATTCTCCAGACAAAAAGAAATATAAGCAAGGCCTAGTCTTTTCAATCGATCAAATGGATCGGAAGGAGAAGAGGCTTTCTCCGCTTTTGTAAATTCTTCCGTAATTTTTATAAATCCGTCCTTAGAAATTTGGGCCAGAAGATCCCTATGAGAAGGGAAATGTCTATACGCTGCCGCATGGCTGACTCCAGCTTCTCTTGCGATCTCTCTGATGGTAAACGCAGAATCTTTGCTGATTTCCAAACGTTTTAAGGCTAATGATTTTAGGGTTTCAGCCAAATTTCCATGATGATAAGAACCTTCCGGCTTTTTCATTTTTTTCTTTGCAGGCATAAAAAATTTCCTAAAAAATGTTGACGTTGGTAACATTTGGTGTTACCAATAGTAACATTCTGGGACCGAGTCCTAGATTTTTCAAGTAAATCCCGGGACAAAAAAGGGAAAGGACGAGGTTTTATGACTCCAGAACTAACATTTAAATTGGCC
This sequence comes from Leptospira neocaledonica, assembly GCF_002812205.1. Lineage (NCBI taxonomy): Bacteria > Pseudomonadati > Spirochaetota > Leptospiria > Leptospirales > Leptospiraceae > Leptospira > Leptospira neocaledonica. Next base: position 225,827 of record NZ_NPEA01000003.1, on the reverse strand, counting down.
AGCAACTTTGCGATCGTGGGCTGGTTATTACTTGCGGGTCTACCAAATGCAAGAGTAACCAAACTACTGGTAAGGAATGGAGTTTGGCCCTTGCTCCTTTCCGTATTGTATTTGTTGATACTCGCATTTCATGCAAGAGGGGGTTTCGATTTCGGATCTCTGGAAGGTGTAACTAAACTTTTTGCTAATCCCTGGGTATTGCTTGCAGGTTGGGTGCACTATCTTGCTTTCGATCTATTCGTTGGGATTTGGGAAACAAAAGAAGCAGAGGTATTGGGAATTTCTAGATGGATCCTGATCCCTTGTTTATTTTTCACATTAATGTTCGGACCTATCGGTTATTTATTATTTCAAATCGTACGTTGGAGAAAAGGAGGAAGTCGTGCAAACATCTAATGTTTTATATCCGAATCATTCTCAATCGAAAGGTTTTTTCTATAATTTAAGAAAGAATAGAAGCTTAAGTTTTTACACAGGGTTGGTATCTTTACTTTTAATACCGGTGTATATTCTTCTTTCCCAAATTGATCCGAGATTTGTTGTAGGAGCGAATACTTGGATTAAACCATTAAAATTTGCAGTTTCGATTGGGATCTTTCTCTGGACCATGGCTTGGTTCTTGGAACTATTGGGAGATTTTCCGACCTTTAGAAATAGAGTAGAAAAGTATTTTGTAATCTCTACCGCAGTAGAATTAGTGCTTATCACTTTACAGTCGGCAAGAGGAGTGCAATCGCACTTCAACCAATCATCTGCACTTGATGGAGCGATTTATAGTATCATGGGGATGTTTATCTTTCCGATGATTCCTGTCTCGATCTGGATGGACAAAAAATTTAGGCTTATAGGTTCTAAGTTGGATCCTCGCGCCTTGACTGCTATTCGATTTTCTCTTTGGATATTCGCAATCGCTTCGGTGATCGGAGTTTTTATGTCTGCGAGACTCGCTCATTCAGTGGGAGTTCCTGACGGGGGTCCCGGATTACCTATTGTGAATTGGAGTAGAAATGGCGGCGATATTCGGATTGCACATTTTGCAGGAATTCATGCATTACAAATTCTTCCGTTGTTTGCTTTTTTAGCGATCAAACAAGGCTGGGATCTTTTAAGTGTTAAAATAGTTTCTATAAGTTATTCCATCTTAGTTGGAGCTGTATTCGTTCACGCGATGTTTGGACGCCCATTGATTTAAGATATTCCAAATCCGAACCTGTCATATTTTGATTTGGTTCGGATCGATTTTCTTTTTCTATTTTTTTCTCACTTTCTAAATTGGAATTTCAGTCCCTCGTTTCGGGATTACTTATGGAAATTCTATGGTTTCCAAAAAGCCTAAACAGACTAAAGATAACTATGAGATTATTTCAGAGATCTTAAAACCTCATACGAAAAGTATTTTGGAGATTGTAAATTCTCTTAGAAACAAGATCAAAACGAGCTTTCCTGACTTCGAAGAAAGAGGTTATCCTGTTTGGAAGGCGATCGGCTTTAGAGATAAAAACTCAGGCTATATATGTGGTATATTTCCTTTTGAAGAGACTGTTCGTTTGATCTTTGAGTGGGGAGTTTTGCTCAAAGACCCAGAAAAGATATTATTAGGAGATACAAAACAAATCCGTTACTTGGAATATTTTTCTTTAAAAGAGATCGATACAGAGCCGATCCAAGAATTTCTGGAACAAAGTTTGAAACTCCCGAAAAGTAAAAAAGAAAAAGAAATGATCATAGGAAGTATGAATTTTGTTAAAAAGCCGGCTCTTAAAAAAAGGAAATCATAATGGAATATTTTAAATCGGTAATGATCTTTCTATTTGCCGGTCTTTGTGAAATCGGCGGTGGATATCTTGTATGGCTTTGGTACAAAGAATCTAAATCAGTAATCTATCTGATTGTAGGTGGACTGATCTTGGCCTTGTATGGAATTGTTGCAGCTTTACAATCGTCTTCGTTTGGAAGAGTATATGCAACGTATGGGGGATTTTTTATCGTAATGTCGTTATTATGGGCTTGGAAGATGGATGGATTTCAACCGGACAGATACGATATTATTGGATCTTTGATTGCGTTGTTCGGAGTCGCAGTGATCTATTATGCGCCTAGATAATAGATCACTTAAATAGAAAGATTAACCTCTCTCTGTTCCGAAATAGAATTTTCCCTGTTTGCGGATCAGATTTCTGCTGATCAACCCATCTGCTATGATGAGTAATCCTTGTGCCGCAGCATGTTTCTTTTCGTCCGGAGCTTCGTTTTGTTTGGACATCAATTCATGAACAAAGGCCCTACGCTTTGCATCCATAACTCCCAACATGGAGCCGCAAACTTTTTTATCTCCCACCAAGAATGCAAGTGCTAAGGTTTGAGGAGGAGTTTCGTTGCATAAATAAAACAGTGCTAAATTATCAAAGTAGGACAATTCTTCGAAGGACTTTAGAGTTAATTCTTCCTGATCTTCTCCGCTCATACTGCTTCCTGTTCCTTGATCTTAGAGTCCAAATATTCTACCAAGTATTTGGAATTCGGTTCTTCTCCGGTTGCTTGACGGACCAGTTCCTTTGCTTCCAAACTTCTTCCCTTGCTGTGAACATGTTTTCTAAGCCATTCGAGGAGAGAAGAAGTTTCTCTGTTTTTCAATTCTTCCGGAAACTTAGGATTCTGTTTCAAAAAGGCGGAATAAAGTTGGGCCGCATAAATATTTCCCAAAGAGTAAGTAGGAAAATAACCGAAGGCTCCTCCGCTCCAATGAACATCTTGTAAAAAACCTTTGGAATCATCCGGAACATCCACGCCTAGTAAGGATTTCATTCCATCTTTCCAAGCACCAGAAAGATCTTTTAATGCGAGTTCCTTTTTGAAGATCGCTCTCTCTATTTGGAATCTTAGGATTACATGAAGATTGTAAGTAATTTGGTCCGCTTCTACTCGGATCAAAGAAGGTTTGGATTTGTTCACGAAAAAATAAAGTTTAGAAAAAGGTAGAGAAGCTTCCGAAATTCCTAAGTTTTTCAGAAATAAAGGATAGATACCTTCCCAAAATTCTTTGGACCTTCCCACTTGGTTTTCCCAAAGGCGACTTTGAGATTCATGAACACCCAAAGAAACGGAATCTTTTAAAGGAGAAGGACCTCCTGGCAGCAAAGAAATTCCCGCTTCATATAAGGCATGTCCGGTCTCATGTAAAACCGAATACACAGAAGAAAGAGGATCAGATTCTTCATAACGTGTCGTGATCCTTTTATCGAAAGAACCTAAAGAGGTGGAAAATGGATGCGCACTGGAATCTAAACGAAATCCGGACTCAGGCAGACCCAAAAGAACCGGAAGATTTGTATTAAAAGGAATTTGTGAATCGATCGGAAAATTTCCCTGAAATGGGAACGTAGCATCCTTTGCTTTTGCGATCAAGGGGACTAAGGATTTTCTAAGATCTGCAAATAGAACTTCTAGATCTGCAGCTTTCGCCTCCGGTTCATATTCATCTAAAAGAGCGTCATACGCTTCCGTTGAAAAACCGAAATAGTCGGCTTTTTGAAAAACAAGATCCACGATCTTTTGTAAGATAGGAAGAAAAGAAGAAATATCATTCTTCTTTCTTGCATCTACCCAAATAGAATGAGCCTGGCTTGTGACCTTGGAAAATTCTTCCACCCAAGAGATCGGTAAACAAGAAGAACGGTCCAAATCTTTGAATAATAAATATAGTTCTCTTTCTCTAAGAGATTTACCTGGAGCATCAGAACGAGAATTTTCTTCCCTGGCTTTTTCCGCTAAACTACGAAATGAATCTCCAATAAAAGATTTATGAGCGAGTCCGGAAAGAAAACTAAGTTGGTCTCCTCTTTCACTTAAGCCATCGCTTGGGATGCCGATTTCCATATCCCAATGCAAGACACTTCCAATATTTCTGAGATGATAGATATTACGGAATTCATCCCGATAGGCCTTAAACGCCGGAAGGATATTTTCCCAATTTTGAAGTTCAGATTCCCACATACTTAAAAAACATTCTTTTCGATTGACATCTCGTCCACCAACCAAAAACTGACTTTTATCTAGCGGGCATGGTGTAATGGCTAGCACCGTAGCCTTCCAAGCTTCTAGTGAGGGTTCGAGTCCCTCTGCCCGCAAATTTCCTCCTTAATCTAAAATATTTTGTCTGACGGTCGTAAAAATAATGACTATGGCAACAGCATATTTCATTTATTCGCTATGAGATACCGTTTATTATTGATTCTCAAAATTGTCTTTTTCGCTCTTTTACCCGCAATTCAATGCTCTCTATTAAAGGGGGATTGTAGAAAAAATGATTCTTGTCCGATTTTTTTTACTGAAAGGTCAACTGGGTATGTTAATGAGAACGGGGAATATCAATTAGATTCGATTCCAGAAGGGTCAAGAATAACAATTTTAACAGATCTTAATGGGGAATTCCAAAGTACAAAGAAATTTTCACTGGATGTAAAATGTTTATTTAATGATCGAGTAGTTTATTTGTTAGCTTTAAATCTTCCTTATAATCAAAATATTTATGTGCTGAATTACTCTGGAGTCAATCTATATGAAAAGCCTGATTCTAATTCTAAGATTTTAGCTAAGCTACGTTACAGTGACTTGGTCGTAGTTAAGAACGTTACTCGAAAATTTTCCGACCCTGAAGGTTTCATTCTAGTAAAGAATGTGAATGGATCCGAAACAGGATGGGCTCATCGCAAAAATTTTACTGATTCAGATTACAACCCCGCTCTTCATAATAAAACGATCCATGAACTAATGGAAAAATACTCGATAATCGCAGTAAATGAAGATGCTGGAATTACGCTTACTTGGAAAGGGAGTAAATTCGAGGATTTAGATTGTAGTCTCAAAAATCTTCCTTGTTCTCCCCAGATTTCCTTTGAAAGTCAAGGTGAGTCCCCTCGAAAAGAAAAAATTCTGATTCTGATCTCAACTGAATCCCAACGTAAGCCTTCTCATAAATGTGAAATCGATTGGAGTGGTTTAGTTGATTTTTATAAATATATAGAGAACAATAAGTTAGATGCTTACTTAAGTTGCGAAGAATTGGAATAAGAGGGATTGGTTGTAAAAATCAAAAAAACGAGTCTCTAACTTACTAACAAATCGGACTCAAATTCAACTTTTGTCAGAAAGTTTTTTCTGGACTTGTTTTTACTTCGGTTCTAAATCTGACCTCACTCTTTGGACCGGTGGAAAATTATGGATCGAATTCCAAAATACGTTTCTATTCTTTTGATTCTTTTGTTTGCGGCGACCTTATCCGCTCAAAACGAGACCTATACCGTAACTGCAAATTCTTGGCCTGCTGATTTTTCTTCTTTCGAATCGTTTCGAGATGCGAATGCAATCAATCCGCAAGGAGCTGTTATCGTTCTTTTGGCCGCTCTTTCTATTTATTCCAAAAATGCGGAAGAAGGTAAGAAGGCATTGATCATTTCTTTGGACGCTAACTCTCTGATCTCGGATACTTCTCCTAATGGATATAAAGGTTTTAATATCAACCGGAACACGATCGATTTAGTAAAAAGGCAGTTAGAACAACATCCTTACTTGATCGGTTCTTATCTTCCAGGTTCTTCTTTCCAAAATGGTTATAAACCTTCTAACCCTCCTTATAATTTTACACTAACCTCAAATCGTTTCAGTGGAACGGAAGAGTCCGGGCAGAAAAAATTATTTCTTCCTTCTTCGGGGGCTGACACTCCAAGGCCTGTTACCGTAAAGAGAAATGCAAAAGGTGTATGGAAGGCCTCCGAGTTTTCCAGCTTATTGGTAGGCATTAAAAAACCTGCGACTTCTAATCCTGCGGATGATCTTTGATCATTTTTTAAATTTGCGATATTAAATTCTTGGAGTAATTTCCGAGATCTTATCTTCTAATCATTATAGCCGGAATATCCGGTTGTAATGATGTTCTCTTTTCGGATCTTTTATAGCTTACTTCTTATCTTTTCCTTTTGTTTGAGTTCCTGCAAACATCATTCGAATGGAGATAAAAATTCTATCTTAGTATTTCTTTTAACAAGAGTTTGGATCCCTGCTCCTGGAACAACATTCCAGATCCAATTTACAGATACCTTGGATGAGTCTGTCGATGCACAAGTATTCGATATAGATTCAGATCTTACTGATTCGGACCCGACTGTAATCCAAAGATTGCATACGTCTGGAAAAAAAGTAATCTGCTATATTGATGTGGGTTCCTACGAAAATTACAGGTCGGATGCTTCTGATTTCCCACCCGAAGTATTAGGAAATGTTTATAGTGGTTATCCGGATGAGCAATGGTTGGATATCAGACGTATTGATCTTTTAAGTCCGATACTTTCTGCACGTTTCGATAAGGCAAAGGCAAAAGGTTGCGATGGGATAGATCCTGATAATCTAGATGGTTATCAAAACGATACGGGTTTTCCTTTGAGTGCCGATGATCAAATTAGATTCAATCGTTGGATCAGTGATCTAGCTCATTTTAGAGGAATGTCTGCCGGATTAAAAAATGATCCAGACCAAATTCCGGATCTGATCGGAAACTTCGATTGGGCTGTGACGGAAAGTTGTTATGATGATGGATGGTGTAATTTAGAAGAAGCATTTCCAAACAAAGGATCTGCGGTTTTTCAGATAGAATACGTGGAGAATGGAACGACCAAGAACGATTTCTGTTCTCAGTCGATCTCATATCATTTATCCGGTTTTTTGAAAAACCAAAGTTTGGACGCTTATCGCGATCCTTGTCCTTAAGAAGCTTCTTTTTGGAGCATATCCGCGGCAAAAGCTTCTTCCAATTGACGGACAGCATTTTTAGAATAAGCGATCAGTTCTTTTTCGTTATGTCTGAGTTTGAATTGATCTTTGACCATTCCTTCATCATAATCTCTGAACTTTTGGATAAAATATTTTACCTCTGAAGGTAAAAATCCCAGATCTTTTAAAGTTTCTTCCGCAAGCTCAAGGGAAGAAGAAAACGTATCTCTTCGTATCGTTTCAATTCCCAGTTCCATCAGATCGAAATAATGAGATCTGTTTCTTGCTCTCGCGATAATCCTTAAGTTTGGAAAATTCTCTTTAGCCATCTTGGCGATCTTTACAGATAACTCTGCGTCTTGGATCGCAAGCACAAGTATCTCAGCGTGAGCTGCACCTGCCGCAGTTAATAGATCCAGCCTACTTGCATCTCCATAGTAGATCTTATGTCCGAATTTTCTGGCAGCATTTACCTGGTCGGCATTATGTTCTAAAGCAGTGAATCTAATCTTATGCAGATATAACATCCTGGAGATGATCTGTCCCACCCTTCCGAAACCTGCAATGATCACTCGGTTCTTTTCATAAATAGGATCTGCAGGCCTCTCTTCTTCTTCGTGTAAATAAGGATCTATTACCTTCTCCTTAATGATCCCTATAAAAGGAGTGAGTATCATAGAAGCGGTAACGATCACGATAGAATAGTCGGTGGTTTCTTTTGATAGAACACTGAGCTGAGCGGCAACATTTAGGATCACAAACGCAAATTCTCCACCTTGGGAAATGCTAACCGCAAGATTGGAAGAAGAATCGGAAGTAAGTTTCGCAATCTTCCCTAAAACAAAAAGAACAATTCCTTTGACGGACATCAAACCGAATGCAAGTCCAAAAATTAGGAACGGATGATTGATTAGAATTTCCAGGTTCATAGACATTCCAACCGCAAGGAAAAATAGCCCTAATAGTAATCCTTTAAAAGGTTCCAAGTTTGCTTCTAATTCATGTCTGTATTCTGAATCTGCGAGTAGCACTCCTCCTAAAAAGGAACCGAGTGCCATGGACAAGCCTACCTTCTCCATTGCAAAAGAAACTCCTAGGACCAGCACCAAAGAAAGAGCCACGAAAATTTCGTGGTTCCCTGTAGCTGCGATCATTCTGAAAAGAGGTCGCATCAAAAAACGTCCGCTTAATACCACCAAAAGAATAGCCGCAATTGCGGTTCCTAATTTATAAAAATTGAATCCACTATGAGCTGTTTGTCCAGGTTCCAATGCCGCTAAAGGAAGAATTGCCATCACCGGGATCACTGCCAAATCTTGGAAAAGTAAGATTGCAAATGCTGATCTTCCGTAAGAAGTATTAAGTTGATTTTTTTCCGCTAAAGACTGAAGAGCAAAAGCAGTGGAAGAAAGTGATAAACTCACCCCTAAAATAATCGAAGGAATAAATCCCAACTGGAATAAATAACCGATCAATCCTCCTAACAAAAACGAGGAGACTGCTACTTGGAAAAATCCCATTCCAAAAACCGGTTTTCTAAGCACCCAAAGTGTTTGAGGTCGGAGCTCCAACCCGATCAAAAAAAGGAGAAGGACCACACCGAATTCCGCGAAATGCATGATTTCGGTTCCACCGGTCACTAGTCGGATCCCATGAGGTCCGATTAAAATTCCTCCTACGACATAACCTATGATGGAGCCTATTCCCAATTTTTTGAAAACGGGAACACATAGAACTGCCGTGCTGAGTAGAATAATAGCGGTAACGAGTAGACTTTTCTCTTCCATTAATGCGCTTCCTTTCGGTTTGGATTAATTTTCATTAGACATTTTACGGATAGGTAATAAAACCACTTTTCCTATGTATGATTCTTCTCCTCAAAGTGGAAAGCGCTATAATTATTTAGGATTAATATGAGGAAAAAGCGGTTTCTTCATATGATTTGCGTTAAGAAACATCTTTCAGGCAAAAATGAGTAGATAATAAACAATTCGAAAAAAATCAAAAATTTATGATTCGCAAATTACGATTTTCCAAATTCATTTTTATACTTTGCGTTTGCTCTGTTTCTGGATCGCTTTTTTCTGAAGATGGGTCCCAAGAGAAATCAAGTAAACCGAAAGAGAAGACGCTCCAAATCAAAGAAGAGAATCCTAAGGCCGATCTTAAAAAAGCTTCCGACACAAAAGACGAGGAGGAGGAAGAAGGTTTTAAAAAGGAAGAACTGAATCCTAAAAAGAAAGATGATCTGGTGATTCCGATTCAATTCGGTTTTTTTATAGACGGTTATTATAATGCAAGTTTGAACCGACCTGCCTCCAAAGAACTATTATATACAACCCAAGCCACTCGGACAAACGAATACAATATCAACCTGGCCTATCTGGATGCCAAAGTAGAGACTGATAAATATAGAGGAAGATTTGCGGTCCAATACGGTACATCAGTCGTCGCAAATTATTCTGGAGAGGGGACCACAGGCAAAACTTCTAACGAGACTTCTATCCGTAATATGCAAGAAGCGTATGGAGGTATTCGGTTAGGAAAATCCACCTGGCTAGATGCAGGAATTTATTTCGGACATTTGGGATATGAATCTTGGATCTCTCATGAGAATTTTGTTTATACTCGTGCATTCTCTCTAGATTACGTACCTTATTATGTTTCCGGAGCAAGACTGAGCGGAAAGATCAGCGACAAAGTTTCTTACCAACTTCATTTGAATAATGGATACCAAGTAGTTACGGATAATAATAAAGATATCTCCGGAGGTTTTCGATTAGAATGGAATCCTTTAGGCAATTTGATGTTTCGCTGGAATACTTTTATAGGGAATGAACAACCCACTACTACTCCGAAAGAAACCAGGTACTATAATAATTTTATCGCTGAATGGAAACCATTCCAACGTCTTACCTTAGCTTCTTCCTTTGATGTGGCTTACCAAGAAAGGGCAAGTAGAGAAGACTTAGTTTATACTCCGGAAGGTCCGATCTATATTCGTCGAGATGGCACTGCGTTTAGACAAACCTATGTGGGAAACTTATGGCTTGCCTATCGATTCTTGCCTGATTGGAGAATAGGTGTCCGGTTAGAAAGATATTTGGATCGAGAGCAGATGATCGTGGTCACGAATACCAAAGATGGTTTTCAAACAAGTGGAGCTACCGCCACTTTAGATTATCATCCAGATCCCGCAATTTTGGTGAGATTTACATACCAGTACAGAAGATCCATGGATTCTATTTATCCTCATGAGAATGATACATCGAAACTAGATCGTATGTTCATTTTCTCTCTTTCTCTCAAGATTTAAATCGATCTGGAAAAATTATGGGGAGAAGTTTTTTTCCAGAAATACCAGGAGGAGATAGAAGAATATTCTTACTCAATTTGGAATTTATACTGGAACCGATTGCGATTCGGTTTCTTTCGCAAACATCTAAGCAGGAAACTTCCAGAACTTTAACACCTAGGATTCCTTCCAACCGAAGAGCGTCTTTTAATTCAGATTTCAGGCGGGTCCTTCTACCATTTGTTTCTCCACTTATTTTCATCGCACATTTACTACATATGAAAATTGCTTCTTCCCAATCTGCGGAAACAGATTCCACATTCTGTATCTGGCCTTCTTTTCTTCTTTGAAATAAAGAAATTAAATTCATTTTGATTCCTCTTAAATCATGTTGGAAGAAGAGCCGGATCCTTGGATTTATTTTACAACTTTTTATTAAAATCCAATTTTTACAGCTATACCTCGGTCTTTAATTTTGTCGTTTTTTCAATGAATCTTTTAGAATTTTTCTAAAAAAGATTGAACAAAATTAAATTGTATGCAATCTATTTATTACGTAACTAGGAGGTGCCCACACGTGGCCCAGAATTTATACGAACTAACCGCTACTTTAAACAATGGAAGCGAAAAGAAATTACAAGATTATAAAGGAAAGGTTCTATTGATTGTCAATACCGCGAGCCAATGCGGATTTACTCCTCAATACAAAGGCCTTCAGGAAATGTACGACAAATACAAGGGAAAAGGTCTAGAAATTTTAGGATTCCCTTGTGACCAATTCGGTCACCAAGAGCCGGGAACCGACGCTGAGATCCAAAGTTTCTGCCAAGTGAACTTCGGGGTAAATTTCCCTCTTTTCAAAAAGATAGAAGTGAACGGAGACGGAACTCATCCTGTTTACCAATACCTTAAAAAACAAGCACCAGGACTTTTGGGAAAATCCATTAAATGGAATTTTACCAAGTTCTTGATCGATAAACAAGGAAACGTGATCAAAAGATTCGCTCCCCTGACCCCTCCAGAAAAACTGGACAAACAGATCGAGGAACTTCTTTCCAAGTGAATTACGAATCCTTAAAGTTAGAGAAACAGATCTGTTTCCCACTTTATGCTTCTTCCAGGGCGGTGACTGCTTTATACAGACCGCTTTTGGAGGAGTTCGATATTACCTATCCTCAATATCTTGTTCTTTTGGTCCTTTGGGAAACGGATAAAATCCCTTTAAAAGAAATAGGGGAAAAATTGTTTTTGGATTCCGGGACCCTAACTCCTCTTCTCAAAAAAATGGAATCCTCAGGTCTTTTGACTAGAGATCGATCCGATCAAGACGAGCGTTCTCTTGTGGTTAGCCTAACCACAAAAGGAAAAAAATTGCAAAAAAAAGCGGTTTGTATCCCGGAACGATTGTTGGAAGAATCAGGTCTCACTCCCGAAAAGGTGGAAGGCCTAAAACGGGATTTGGACGACCTTCTTATTATCCTAGAACAAAAATTAAGAAATTCGGCGTGACAAATCCGTTTTATCGAAAACTATAGAGCCGCTTTTTTAAATAGTGCGCTCGCGCTAAGGAGTTAAGAATGAAACGTTTATTATCCGCAATATCATTTGCTGCGGTACTTATTTTCGGAGCTTGTTCTTCCGAACAAAAAAAATCGGAACATGCTTACGTTCCGAATTCGGATATTCGTGTTGTAGAGGCGAATATGGTCAAGGAAGGAGATAAAAGAATTAAGGCAGAAGCTGTTTTAGGAACTCCTACTTTCGAAGAAAACACGCAAGACGGATCCGTTTTAGAATGGTATTTTGAATCTACTACTTACCAAAAAAATTCTTATAAAACTCTAGCTGAAAAACCTTCTAGAGTAGATGATACTACTAAGTATATCAAAGTGATTGTTGATAAAAAAGGCGTGATCAAAAAATACGAATATAAACTCTAATTCGAAACTTAGATTTATAGCTACAAAAAGGGCCGCGTTTAGCGGCCTTTTTTATTATCAGATATCGTCTTCCATCAGATCGATTCCGGCAAATCCTAATAGAAAATCCAAAAATTCTCCGATATTGAATCCTACTCTTATACCGTATCGAATAGAAATGTAAAACTCGACTTCGAACAAAAATGCAGAAGGATAATTGTCCTTGTTTTTTGGGTTTTGTGCCAAGAAGGTTTGAATTGCCTCGTTCCTTTTTTGGGGATCTAAACTTTCTAAATATTTTCGAAAGAACGCTTCCTTTTTCGCCTTTCTTCTTTCGGAAACTGGATTATTATAAAAACGTAAATATCGAATTTCGTAACTTTTGGAATTTAATCTTTCGTCCGAGAGTTCTGGAGTAGGATTCGGATCCTGTTCGGATTCAGGGTTTTCCGGAAGTAGTAAAATATTATCGCTTGTTTGAGAATTCGATGCAGGTGATTTTGTTTCTTCTTTTTGAGGAGAAGTTTCGGTCGGAGGCATGGAGTGGAACTTCTCCCCGCCTAAAAATCCAAAGATCAATTGTTGGGATCTATAAGGTCCGTAAGTTCCACCTCTCAATCCATATCCTGTCCCTAAATCTCTTTTCCCAGGTTCGGATTCTCCACCTTGAAAAACAAATCCGGTTGCAAGAGGTCCCAATCGGACTCCAATCCCGTAACCAGGGCTTTCTATTCCTGCAGTAAAGACATCACCTAAATCTTTTTTTCGATGAGACCAGTATGTTGAACAATCGATCACTATAAGGCCCAAAATAAAAATACAGAAAAAATGTATGATAAGTCTTTTTTTCATTTTGGGATATAGTCTGAGTTTAGTCGACAAGATCGGCTTTCCGCTAAGCTCTCTGTTTCGTCAGGAAACGCAATCGTAAAAGTGAAGAAATTTTATTGGTTTTCTTCCTCTAGTCTTATTGAAAAGTGATCCGGATATAAAAATTAAAATTGGAATGAATAGATGAACGAATTGGAAGAAACTCGAGTCCATCATAAAAATATCGCCGTCTTCGGAGGCGGGCCGATGGGAGTTCATCTTTCCGTATCATTAGCAGAAAGAGCGGATCGACTTTTTCTTTGGTACGCCGATAAGAAGAAGGCGGATCGTCTTCAAAAAGATAGATCTGCAGAATTGTTGGAAGAATTTGTTCCGCTTGCTGACAATATTATCGTTACAAACGATTTCGATTTTTTATCCCAAGGCTCCTGGGTTATCGTTATCGCAGTTCCTTCTAGACAAATGGAAAATGTGATCGATAAGATTTCTTCTTATCTTTCAGAACAAGAAGAGCATACGATCATTTCTTTTACGAAAGGTTTGGTTTCCACTTCTACTCGTAAAAAAACAAATGCCATCACTTTCTCCGACTATGTGATCAAGGTTAGAGAAATGAAAGAAAATCTGGACATGGAATATGTTGCCGTGGCAGGACCTAATCTTCTTTCCGAAATGGCCAAAGGGAAACATAGCTTTTTCTCTATCGCATCGACCGGTGAAAGGGCTGCCGAGATCATGGAAGATCTTTTTTCTGGCCCCAGAAATCATATTAAATCTTTTGAAGATATCAGAACTCTGGAATTATTCGGAGTGATGAAAAACCCGATCGCAATTGCCTGTGGCCTTGTGAATGGGATTCCTGAATGTGGGTCTAACTTTGAAGGTGAGTTGATCAGTTTAGGCTTTACAGAGATATTAACTTTATTAAATGCTTTAGAACTTCCTGTAAAACCGGCAATGGAATTCGGTCTTGCTGATCTGATTACTACGGCGACTTCCAGATCCAGTCGTAACAGAGCTTATGGCCAGAGATTTATCCGTAAGCTGATCTCCGGAGAGGATTCTCCGAATTTACTCGAAAGAATCGAACTCTTCTTAAACCCAAAAGAATTCATCCAAAAGGAAATGAGCCAAAGTGAAACGCATGTGGAAGGAGCCTATGCACTTTCTACTATTTTGGATCTAGCGGAAGAGAAGAAGGTAGAACTTCCACTTTTTACTACTCTCTTCGAAGTTCTTACCAGAAAAGTTTCTCCTACCGAAATGATTCGATTTGTTTCCAAATCGACCAGCGATGAAATACGAAACATTTCCAGAACTGCTCGCAAAAGATTCGGGCTTTCTCTCGCATCCGGGAAGGAATTCCAACAAGCATTGAGAAGAAGGGTACTGCGTCATGTTCATTCTCAACCTGGATTATCGGATCGGATCTTGAAACAGTCAGGATTACAGATCAAATCTTTGGAAAAAAGATATTCAGAGGCAGTCGAGACTGAGGCAGGAACAGATCTTATGCTTCTTCCAAGAGAGATTGATCTATGGAAAGAAACGGAGCTCGCATACGAAAACGGAAAAAGTAGAAACTTGGATCGTTTGGTGGAGTTTTATGTTTCTGAAATTGCGGACGGATATAATCCACTTTTTAGGGAATCTCTTATTCATTTAGTTGCTCCCGCACGTTTTGCGATCGGTGGTTTTAAACCCGGCGGAGGGCTTCCTAAGATAGGTGGAAATGTAAAAGAGATCAAAGCGTTAGCTTCCAGATACGATATCTTATACACTCCGACTCATAGATCTCATTTGGATTCTATCGAAGTTGCTTTTGGTCTGAGATGGCTCGGACTTCCTGTTCCAAGATACGCTGCTGATAAAAAAGTAATGGGGACTCCGGGGCTTGCCAGGGTTTTAAAATCCTTGGGTGCTTACATGGTGGACCGAAAAAGAAATCGTAACCTTCTCTACTTAGAATGTTTGACCCAATATTCTACCATGATGTTGGAAGCAGGAATTCCCACATTAGTCTATCCGGAGGGAACCAGGTCTAGAACCGGTGGCATTATTCCGATCAAAACAGGAATTCTTTCCACATCCGTGGATGCGTTTAAACATACTGGAAGCGAGGTGATCGTAGTTCCGATTGTTCTTTCGTATGAGAACGTTCCGGAAGATGTGGAGTTTGCGGGAAAAGACACTCGACTCTCTTTTAAGGATTTCTTATTCAAAAGAACGGAAGTGTATATGGACCTCTGCGAACCAATTCCGGTTTCCAGATATATCCAAGAGGACGATCCGACTCTTTCTATTTCTTTGGAGATTTCCAGGTCTTGGCAGGCGCATCATAAAATTCTTCCGAATCATATTGTCGCAAAACTTTTAACAGAAGCGGGGGGAGAGATCAGCTCGTCCGATTTAAGTAAAATGATAGAAGAAATGATCCTGACTAGAAAGGGAAATTATCTTACCAAGGATGTTCCGGAAATTTTGGAGCGAGGGATCAAGGTTCTAAATTCTAGAAAGTTTATCAAAAAAGAAAACGGTCAGATCAAAACATTAGAGCCTGAACTTTTACAATATTACGGAAACATGGTGCCGGACCCGACTTAATCGGGCCGGTTTTGTTTTAATCCACTTTGATTTTAGATGCGATCAATACTGCTCTTTTTCGAAGCATGGAGATGGATTCTTCCTTATCTGAATAAGTAAGAGCTACTCCCATTCTTCTATATTTTTTAGTGATCGGTTTTCCGAAAATTCTAAGATCCGATTCAGGCATTTCGCAGGCCTTGTCTAGTCCTTTGATATCCGGAACCTGACCTTCTGTTTGAGCAAGGATAACGGCACTTGCTCCTTTTCTTACCAAAAGAATTTCAGGAATTGGAAGACCTAAAACGGTTCTAGCATGTAATTCAAATTCGTTAAAACTTTGAGTTCCCGCCAAGGTAACCATTCCTGTATCATGAGGTCTGGGAGAAAGTTCCGAAAAATAAACATCTTCTTTCGTTAAGAAAAATTCTACTCCCCAGATACCTGCACCGCCTAGTTCTTTAGTGACCTTCTCCGCCATTTCCTGAGCGGATTTGAGTTGTGAGTCACTGATCTCTGCGGGCTGCCAACTTTCTTGGTAGTCTCCTCTTTCCTGTCTATGACCGATAGGAGGACAGAACAAAGTCCTTCCTGATTTTTGAGTTACCGTTAATAATGTGATTTCGGATTCGAAAGAAATAAATTCTTCGACTATAATTTCGGAGGCACCGGTTCTTCCTTTGGTTTGGGAAGAGATCCATGCGGGTTCGATATCCGCTTCCGTTTTGATCACTGACTGTCCTTTTCCGGAAGAAGACATCAAAGGTTTTACTACGCAAGGAATTCCTATGATCGAAATGGCTTCCTTTAATCCTTCCAACGTGGAAGCATATTTATACTTTGCTGTTTTTAAACTTAGGGTTAGGGAAGCAAGATCTCTGATTGCTTTACGATTCATCGTAAAGTTAGCTGCTTTGGCGCTTGGAACTACTTGATAACCTTGTTTTTCGTATTCATAAAATCTTTCTGTTCGGATCGCTTCAATTTCCGGAACGATCAGATCAGGCTTATGTTTGGCAACGACCCGATCTAAAGCATCTCCATCCAACATATCGATGACTTCTTTTTCATGGGCAACTTGCATTGCGGGAGCACCGTCATAACTATCGACAGCGATCACGTATTGGCCTAGTCTTTGGGCTGCGATTACGAATTCTTTTCCCAGCTCTCCGGAGCCGAGCAGAAGTATTTTCTTTCTCATAGGTTCTAGGAAGAATTTCCGAACAGTAAGAAGAATGGAAAGGAAAAAATGAAGATCAACCCGATTTGCATTCGATACAAACCGGGAAATAAACCCTAGCTTAGAGTTTACTTTTTCTTTTTAGTAATCACGTCGAAGTTTTTATACTGAATATACTCAACTTCAGTGATATCCAATCGGAAGATTCCTTTGGTAGAATGTACTAACATCGTATCTCCGACCTGAGCTACTACTGCTCCGTGTAGAACGGTCTTGTCAACTTTATGAACGGATTCCAATACACTGTAATACTTTTGGATTTCTTCTTCCGATGCGAGTTTTTGAGATCCTGCATCGGATTCTAGTTTATCAAAAGCGATATTCAGTTTGTCGGATTGGTCCTTTTCTATTTCTTTCGTTAAGTATTTATTATCGAGGCTGCCTGAGATCAAGTTTTCGTCTACTTTTACTAATGTTTCCAGATCTGCACTTTCTCTCGGATCTCTTTCGAATTTTCCTTTTTGAACAGTACGCACTAGATCATTTCGAAAACTTTCAATACTTTGGGTAACTGCAATATCATCCAATCGATTTAGAATAGTTTGGGCAAGCTGATCGAATTCAGGCTTGACTTCCGCCTCTTCTTCTTCCGAGATCACGATCTCATGTTCTTCCAATAGTTTTTGAAACTTTTGGTAGTTCGGATTTTCTGCGATTTTATCTGCAGAGATTTCCTGACTAACGGGAGCCTTTAAGGTCATAGCAACCATTCCCTCATACACCTTGATCTTAGGAAGTGTACCTTGTACTACTTCAAAAGAGAATGCAGTTCCGCGAACACCCGCGATCGCAGTAGGTGTGGAAATTTTGAACTGCTCTTTTTGACTTAACTTGTTTGTTTTTACAAGAAGAAGTCCCGTTTTAACTGCTAGAGAAGTTTCTTCGGAACCTTCCCCGTGCAGAGAATCAATATTTAGATTTGTATAAGATTTTAGTCGGATCACATGGCCAAGACTGGTTTGTAGATCCAAGGTCCCGCTATTTGTTCTGATGGTATCATTTTTTTGCAGGACACTTCCTGAAGAGACAGGGATAAGCTTTCCGTTTCTTTGTACTTCTACTTTGCCGGCCAGAAATATGATTACTAGACCGGGCTTGGATTTAGAAACTTTCGAACAGAAGTTTGAGGATCCGATGAATGTTACAATTAGGAACAAAAGGAAGAGTTTTCGATTCATTAGTTTATTCCGCCTAGAAATAAAATTGTTCCGATCATGAATTTAGAACGGAAGGAATATATTTCTGCTGATAAATAACAAACCGAGACTTATTTTTTTGCAAAGATTTTGAAATTTCGTTTTTATAGAATAGTTTACTCTGACTAAAAAGGCTTACCCATATGTATAATTCGATTTTCGTCCTAATCTTTTTGTTTTTAGTATGCCCTCTCGGATCTAACGATCTGGGAAAAATTAGATTTAGTGGAACCGCAACCGATTTGGAAACCGGCAATTTGCTGTATAAGGATTTTCATGAGGAAACTTGGGAAAATGGAAAGCACGTTAGTTCCATTATCATATATAAGGATCCAGAAGGGAAAATTTTTGCAAAGAAAAAGATCAATTTTCTAAAAAACAGAACTCTTCCAGAATTTCAATTGGAGGATTATAGGGACGGATATCTGGAAGGAGGTGTATTGCAGATTGGGAACTCGGTTAAATTATACACCCGCAGAAAGTTTGAAGAAATAATCCAAGAGAAGGTCATAGAAGCTGGGAACTTATCTGCCTTAGATGGAGGTTTCGATTATTTCGTGATTGATCATTGGGAAGAACTCATATCCGGCAAAAAAATTAATTTTCACTTTTTAGTTCCATCAGAAAGAGATAAGTTCCTCTTCTATGTAGAAAAATCAAAGGAAGGAGATTATAAAGGTAAACCTGCCTTGTTTTTAAAACTGAAGATATCGAGTGCTATTCTTTCCATGTTCGTAAAACCGATTGATTTAGTATATGATATGGAATCCAAAAGAATTATGGAGTACAGAGGTACCAGTAATATTAACAATGAAAACGGGAAAAGTTATAAAGTAAAAATAGTTTACGGCGTTAGATAAAATTTTAAAACCCGAGTCTCCAAAATGCGAGTCCCTTCAACTTTAAATTTTTTGCATATTCTTCCCATGGTTTCAGATCCAGGATCAGACTACCTTCTCCTGTTTCGGTGTGAATTAGATAAATTCCTTCTTTTTCTTTTCCATATTGAATCGCAAAATTTTTGTCCGAGGTTTGGGTTAGGAGCCTGGGCTGTTTTGCATTCTTCTTCCAATAATATCCATAAAGAGGGAGGCCTATCCAGATCTGTTCCGGTTTATATGTGTTGAGTAGAAATTCAGTATTTCGTTTGGCCCAGCTAAATTCAGTAACAGGCCCGGGAGAAGTTTTGGAAGAGTGCAGGTCATAAGCCATAAGTACGATCTCATCTGCTAGATTTTCTTTATAAATTGCAGAATGAAAACCGGAAAGTTTTGGATCGAATCCTTCTGCCGGAAAGACCGCCAATGTAAGAAGTTTTTCTTTCCTTTTTAGCATCGGTTGGAGTTCCAACAACAGCTCTTTATAATGAGTAGAATATTCCGGGCCTAAACCTTCGAAATCCAAATGAATCCCTGAATAGAAGGAATGATCCTCTAAATAAAGTTCTAAATTTCGGACGAGAGCCTTTCTGAGTTTGGGAGAAGAGAGTACCTTCTTCCCTGTAGCAACGGAGCGGAAGGTGATGAGTGGAAACCATCTGATCCCATTCTTCTTCCCGATTTTTTGAAGGGTAGAAGGTATCGAAGTCCCGGAAACTTCTCCATTACTTCCGATATAAGTCCCGGTAAAACATATGGTGGTTCCGGGTTTGGATACATTTTCCCAATAAACCGAGGATTTGGAGCTCAGATCCTGGCTTATAGTATACTTCCATACATCCTCTTGAGCGGATAAGGGACATATGGAAAAACAAATGACGCAGGTAAAAGTGAGTCTAAGCCTTGAAAAGATCTTCATTTATCCGTCCTGTAATATTAAGGAAACCGATCCTTGATTTTTCTTCAATCCTGAAGGTTTGATCTCCGATTTTATATACACAGCCAGGGTCGAAAAATTAGGTAGGATGCGAATGATGGCAATCACGAATACGGGAATGGGTGAATTGATCCGAGACGGATTAGACCGTCTTGGTATTTTATCCTCCTCCAAAAGGGCGGAGATAGCCCATCATTCTACCAGCTTGTTCGAGCTGTATAAAGCAAAGCTACCAGACGGTACTCAGCTTGCCATTAAAATCATTCCTAAAAAAGAAATGGCCGAAACGGAAGCAGAGGGGCTGGAGCAACTTTGCAAACTTGGGGTCCGAGTCCCGGAATATCTTGGAACTGTTCATTTAGGAAAAGTTTCTCTCCTTGCTATGGAATTTGTACAAACAGGTTCTTCCGCGGGATTCAGAGAAGATCTGATAGCTAGTTTAAAAAACTTATACAAAAACGAATTCGGATCCTGGGGTTGGAAGAGAGATAATTTTATAGGCTCTCTTAATCAGGCCAATGGTTGGTTTTCTAATTTCCGCGAATTTTATTGGGAAAGAAGATTAAAACCTCAGATCGAACTTGCACAAGCTCGAAAACTTCTGACCGAAAAAGACTCTTTGGCGATCCGAGGGATCTTCGATAAGTTTTCGGAAGATTGGGGATTGGATCATATAAAACCTAGATTGATCCACGGAGATCTTTGGTCCGGAAACGTTTTGCAAGGGAAGAACGGTTTTGCATATTTGATAGATCCGTCCGTGGCTTATTCTCATCCTGAACAAGACCTTGCCATGTTGCAATTATTCGGAAGTCCTTTAAATCTGGAAGAGATGCAGGATATTCTTGCGACAGCAGGTATCGATGATCCGGGGAATTTGAAGGATCGGATCCAATTCTGGCAGTTATATCCTGTATTAGTGCATATTAATCTTTTTGGGGCGTCCTACTTGACGAGCCTCCGTCATATACTTCGCTATTACGGAGTGAAATAGTTTTCTTGATAGAATCCAAGTTTTCTGTTCTTTAGTAAGAAACCGATTTAGAACCGGGGAATGTCTTTGCCCAAAATCGCAAAAAAGAAAACGCCAACATCCTCTAAACAAAAAGAGAAAAACTCTAAGCTAAATCTGAGAAAATCACCTTCTCAAAAAAGAGCTATAGAGAGGGTAGAGTATATCCTGGATATAGTCGCGGATCTTTTGGACGAGGTCGGGACAGAAGGACTTACTACAAATCTGATCGCCCAAAGAGCGGGAATACCTATTGGTTCTTTATACCAATATTTCCCGAACAAACATGCCATTCTAAAAGCAGTCGGCCAAAGGCATTTGGAAAGGGTGAACTCCATGATCCTAACTTTTCTGGATGCTCATCCGAATAAAACGGATTGGGAAAATCTGGTAGACAAGCTGATAGATGCTTTTGCTCAACTTTATAAATCTGAGCCCGGGTTTATACCTATGTGGTCGAATAAAAATTTAGATCCCGAGCTTGTGAGTATAGATAGAGAGAATAATAGGGCCATTGCCAATTTTATCGCGGAGTTATTTTTCGGGGTCATTCCTTGGATGAAGAAAAAAGAGGAAATGATGGTAATGTCCCGGATCATGGTAGAAGTATCGGATTCCGTTCTAAGTCGTTGGCTTCGAGAAAGACAAGATAGTGCACTCGCCGACGGGATCTTACAAGAGCTGAAAACCATGCTTAAAGCTTATATGAACTATTATATCCAGAGAGGATCTAAATGAAGGCCTTTCTATTCGAATTTCCTCTGACTGCTTTTTTTGTATTACTGATTAGCATTTCTCAGATCTTTCTTACTGTATTTGTTCCGGAAGAAATTCTAAGCGCATTCTTCATCAGCCGACCGGGAGAATTCTATCCTTGGAAATGGATAGGAATGGTCTTCTTACATGCAGACTTCGCTCACTTGTTTTGGAATATGATCTTCCTATTTTTTTTAGGAAGGATCGTAGAATACAAAGTAGGCCAAGGGAAATGGTTACTTTTCTTTTTTATGGGAGCTCTTGTTTCGGGCGGTTTGGATTCGTTCGTGAGAGGAATGATCTTAGGAGAAAACCAACCAGCGATTGGAGCTTCTGGAGCTGTGTCCGGTTTATCTGCTGTTGCTGCTTTACTTTCTCCTTTTACCATTCGGGTTAAAAAGAGAAGTTACCCTTTTCCTGTCTTTGCAGTGGCTTGGCTTATGGTATATTCTGATATTACCAATTTATTTTCCAAGGACCAAGTGGCTCATTGGGCTCACTTAGGTGGATTTATTTCAGTGGTATTTGCCGCATATTTTTTGAATAATAAGATCAAACGAGAATTGCATACAGGATTTGCGTTAAACTTGGTGTTCGTAATTTTACTTTTAATCTTGGGATTTTTTGTCGGAGCGAGATAGTTGATCGAAGTTCGTTTCACTGCTTACGAATACAATTCCAACGATTCTTTTACGAATTCAGTCTATGAGATGAAAGGTTCGGAAGAATCGGGCTGGCAAATATTACGAAATTCTTCTATTTATCTAGAACTCGGGAAAGGTTATAGACTTCTCAAAACCGAACTTTGCGGGATCTGTTCCACGGACTTAGATCGCAGATTTTTACCTTTTCCACTTCCTCAGATCATAGGTCACGAGGTAGTAGCATCCGATTATCTCACCGGAGAAAAATACGTATTAGAGATCAATGATACGGTAGTTTCCAGGGGAGAAGAAGCGGATCCATTTTGCAAAGTTGGAATTCCAACACATAGTCCTACAAGAATGGTATTGGGCATTGATCGCCTTCCCGGAGGATTCGGACCCTATATACTGGCACCCAAAGGAAACTTAGTAGAAACCAAACAATTAGAAGATATGGAAGCGGTTCTACTGGAACCATTTGCCGCTTCTTTGCATGGTGTCGAAGTTGCCGTCCAACGAGCCGGAACTCGACTCAGTAAAATTGCGGTTTTAGGTCCTAGGCGTTTAGGTTCCTTGGTAATTGCAGCCTTAGATCTGTACAGAAAGAGAAACAATCTAAACTACGAAATTGTTTCTTTCATTCGCCATCAGAACTTAGCGGATCTATCTTTAAAAATGGGCGCAGATCAGGTTTTATACTTTTCCGGCTTGGGAGAAGTTGATATAAGAGAAGGGTTTTCTTTTTATAAAAATGTTGGAGTTCCAACAACTGCCACCTGGTCCGATTATAAACATCAATTTGATCTAGTGTTCGATACCACGGGTTCCGTTTCCGGATTGGAAACTTGCATTCATCTTACCCAAAAAGAAATTCATAGAAAGACTACAAATGGTCAGGCATCTCTTGGAATTACGCACCTAACTGAACTAGTAGTAGATGAAATTTCTGTCACGAATCTTAGATCCGGCTTTTTAGATCTGGTATGGGGAATTGAAAAGATATCTCCTGCTTGGGTTTTTGTTTCTTCTTCTGTTTGCCTAAACGAAGAAGAAAAAGAATTATTGGATGGTCTCAAAAAGAAAGATCAAATTCGGATCTTTACAGGTTCCATTCAAGAAGGAACCGAGTTTATAAAGTCGCAAGAATTCTCAGGAGCCTTGTCTCGATTCGATTTTGCAATCGTAGATACTTCCTCCGAACTAGACTTAGTGATTCGTCCGGATAAGAAGGAAGAAAAATCCTTGGTTCGACCAAGAGGTTTTATCTTAATGCCTAGGTCAGCAGATCGCAAATCCAATTTATTTCTAGATTGGATTGTAAACGGTGGAATCTTGAGCACTAGTAGATGTGGGGACTTTGTTAGAACCAGAGAGCTTTTGGGATCAGAACCAGGATTTCTAAAATCCGTTTCTGAAAACTTGATCAATAAAGAATTCGATTCAGGATCGATCCCGGAAGCCTATATCGACGCAAGGAAACCGGAGAATATAAAAGTGGTTGTCAGGCATAAAGCTTCCTGAGCGAGTATTTAGTGACTTGCTTCCTACGGGTTGCTTCGAAAGGAATAGGCGCTTTGAGCAAACACGGTTTTTTTCAAATCACACAAAAGGTTTTTTTGAGAAAAGGAAAGGAACTTCTTATTCTAAGGGACCGCAAATCTGGATTCGGAGACCTTCCCGGCGGAAGGATGAATGAGGACGAATTTTACGGAGACTGGCTGGAAAGTTTATCCAGAGAGTTAAAGGAAGAAATGGGAGAAGCTTGTGAGATCAAGATTCATCCTAGACCCATCCTGATTCATAAACATAGAGTCAGTGATGGAAATCATCCCTGTGTGATCGTAGCGTATCATGGAGAATTTGTATCGGGCGAGATCGTACTTTCAGATGAGCACGATTATATTGCTTGGGTAGATGCAGCCACTTACGATCCCAAACCCTTATTTTTTGAATACATGTTAGACGCTCTGCAATTGTACCAAACAGAATATGTTCCTCTGATCCCGGACGGTAAATTAGGTCCTAAAGGTTGGCTGGCATGAGCCCATTTGTTAGGAATGCACTCGCTTCTTTAGTTTTAGTTCCGATCTTCGCATTTATCGGATGGCTTTTATCCGGAGTTTCCTTAAGTGAAGAAGAATTCCAAAAAAGGATCTCTAAAAAAGAAACCAAATCCGTTTCATTAGGTTGGGACAGAAGGTCAGGAAACCTACTCATCGTTCAGTTGGAATTTAAACCTGAATATTTTACTAGAGAAGATAGATTCAGAGCCTGGTTAGAAGAACCTCTTGCAACTGCCAAAGAAAAAGGCTGGCTCCAAAATTCCACGATCGTTGCCTTTCCTCCAGAGATAGGGAATTACTTTTTTCTAATGGATTCCAGAAAGGAACTTTTGGATTCGGAGAATATCGACTCGGCTTGGAACTGGGCCCTATTCTTCCAAAGGATCTCCGTTAAAAACTTCTTCCATATATTGAATGGAGACGCAGTATCCTTTGAGATTGCTCAAGATTCTAAAGAAAGATACGAAAGGATTTTCGGTGATCTTGCAAAGATGTATGGAGTTCAGATTTTAGCTGGATCTATTTGTTTACCTTCTCCTGAAGTAAAAGAAGGAAAACTTTCCATTAAAGCCGGCGAATGGCAAGAAAGAGCTTATATATTCGATTCTTCCGGAAAGTTTTTAGAAGGTTCCCTTCTTAGGACCTCTACTCAAAAATCGGAAAGCGGACAAACTGCAGGCCTTGAAAAAGAAGTTTTACCTGAAGTATGGGTAGCAAATTTACCTTCCGGTAGACTGGGAATCTTATTCACTGAAGATTTAAAATCTACTCAAATGGAAGAGATTGTTAAAAAAACTTATGTAAGCAAATTGATCGGGCTTGGTTCTCAAGAAGACGAAGGCAAATTTAGAGAATGGATCAAAAATTCTTCTTTTGAATCCAGCGGACAAGTTCAGTTTTCCGGAAAAGTCTGGAACCAAGAATTTCCGGCCAAAAGTTTTGCAAAGACACGTTATGGTTCACCTGAGCCGATAGAAGGCCAAAAGGGAAACCTGATCATTAATATCTTTTTCTGATATTATTTGTCTCTGGCTTCTTCGTACAATTTGAGAATTCTCCAGTCTTCTTCCGGAAAATCCAAATTGGTTAGATACAATCCGCCCTTTTCATTCTCGCAAAGCACTTTGTTTTGATCCACAAGCCAGATCCTTTCGCAAAGTAAAGGTAGAACCTGGCTTTTGCGAGAAGGACCCCAAAGATGTACTTTGCCTGAATAATTTGAAACGAATTCGTTCTTACCTGGAAGTTTCCAAGGATTGATCTCTTTTCGGCTAATTGTAAATAGTTTACTGCTAGAAGGTTTACCTTTTCCGAGTTGTAATCTTCTTAAATGAAGTCTACCGATGGAGCCGCCTAAATAATATGCGGAATCTCCTGTTCCATAATAGATCAATGGACTGATGACTTCTTGGTCTATTTTCTCTACTGATTTTTTTTCAGGTTGGAAATAGTATAAATAGTAAGAGCCAGCGTTTCCGGAGAAGAGTAAAAAATCTTTTCCGATCGGATATAAAAAGAATCTAGCTTTGAGTCCAGCAAAAGGTGGAGTGATTTTTTCTTTAGAGACGACCAACTTAGGAGTTCTAGGCTCTACTGTTTTTTCTTCATAGAGTTGGTTGTCTACGAAGTAGTAAATTTTAGAACCATCGTCTGAGATCCCACCTCTATTCCTACAAGAGATTTGTGCGCCTGATTCATATAGAAGATCATTATTTTTTAATGAAATAGCGAACAAACGACAACCGTTTGTCATCGGATATTCTGCCAGTGCAAAGTTTGCGTTTAATGAAACTGCAAGAGAAGCTGGAACTTCGTCCAAACTTTTGGAACCGTTGGATCCATCGCTTGCGTCTCTCCAATTTAGTTTACTATCTTCTAGATAGATTAATCTTTTTCTGTCATAAGAGAGTTCGACTATTCTAGGAGTTTCCGGTTTTTCAGAAGAAAGAACTTCGTCGTCGGATTTAGGTTTTACCAGATAATCCTTTAACATACCGGAAGCTTTTTCGTAACTCTGCTCTTCCAGTAATTCTTGGATTTCTTCTATTAAACTTTCCTGTTTACTTTTGCAATTCCAGGAAAGAAAAACTAGCAATATGAAAGATAAGACTCTGATCATTCGATAGGACTTAAATTTTGAGTTCAGGCAGTTTCCTCAGCCCAAGGCTCGTCCGACTGGACGCTAATAATATCTTTAGAAAATAATTTCTGAGCTCTGGAGGCTACATTCCTAGTTTCCAAAAAGGAATATCCTCCTGATAGTAAGGATCCGAAAATCGGCAGCCAAAATCCATTTTTAGGTCTTGAGAACTTCTTCCCTTTGATGAGACCTTTTGCGATTTGATAGGTCGCTTCTTGCAGAAGGTTCCAAGCCATTGGCCGGATCAAAACTCTGGCTCCGGCATCTTTTAGAACATTCCTAAAGAATGAGGTCTTGTCCTTGAATAAACAATAAGCCATAAGTTCCGAAGTCACCTGATGCTCTTTTCCATATAAAGCCGCGATGTCTTTTACTAATTTACCTTGGAGTCTTAAGACTAAAATAATTTCGGGAGCCAAGGTAACAAGCCCCAAACGTCCTTGAGGGAGGGCAAGAGCTGCACTCGCCGCACCTGTTTGGAGGGAAGATTTTTGGGTCAGCTCTTGGATGAGCTCATTTGGAGATCCTATGGTTTTAGCATAGGGGCTACGATAGGAATGAAGACCGGATAAAAGATTCAGTATCTGATCGGAAACTGCTGAAAGAATCGAATTGTAGTTTTCCATGTAGAGGAGTAAGGTACCAAGGCAATGGGATACGGTTTCTATGTTAGATAGACTAGAAAAAATACAACAAAAATACCTCAAAATATCGGACGAACTCACGACCGCGTCCAATCCGGATGATTTAAAACGACTTTATAAGGAACGTTCCCGACTCACGCCCTTATTCGATAAAATTACCGAATACCAAAAATTAATTCAGAATAAAAAAGACGCCGAAGAACTTTTAAAAACCGAAAAAGACGGGGATATGCGCTCCATGTATGAAGAAGAGCGCAAAGAAGCCGAAGAAAGGATAGAAAGTTTGGAGAAGGAGTTGGAAATCCTGCTTCTTCCTCCCGATCCGAATTCCGGTAAAAATATACTGCTTGAGATAAGAGCAGGGACCGGCGGAGAAGAAGCGGGGCTATTCGTATCCGACCTGTTCAGAATGTATACCAAGTATGCGGATAAACAAGGCATCCGTCATGAGATTATAGATTCTTCTCCTACTGGGATTGGTGGATTAAAAGAGATCATCTTCGCAATGGAAAATGATAAGGCTTACGATCTTTTTAAATTCGAAGCGGGAACTCATAGAGTACAGAGAATTCCGGCAACTGAGTCCGGAGGCAGGATCCACACAAGCGCAGTGACAGTTGCAGTTTTACCTGAAGCGGAAGAATCAGAAATCAATATCAACGAAAACGATCTGAGAGTAGATGTGTATCGTTCTTCCGGGTCTGGTGGACAGCACGTTAACACCACTGACTCTGCAGTTCGTATCACTCACATTCCAACTGGGATCGCAGTTGCATGTCAGGATGAAAAATCCCAGCACAAGAACAAAGCAAAGGCAATGAGGATCTTGAGTGCTAGGATATTAGAAAAACAGGCGGAAGAAAAAAAGGCCGCAGCTGATGCTCTAAAAAAACAGATGGTTGGTTCAGGAGACAGATCCGAAAGAATACGAACTTATAATTTTCCACAAGGAAGATGTACAGATCATAGGATCGGATTTACTAGTCATAATCTTTCTGCTATAATGGAAGGAGATCTGGACGACCTGATCAACGCCTTAACAGAAGAAGACAGAGTCAAGCGCCTCGCAAATTCACAGGCAAATTAGAACCATTTTAGACTTCTGTTCGTCCAACCGAATAAAGTTGATGTTTCTGCCTAAAATTTTGCGATGGTAATCAGAGTATGATACTAGAGATAGAAGAACCGCATCGAAGAATCTGCGGGGAAAGAATACCATTTGAAAACATACATGCGGTTTCTATGAGCCTTCCGGAAGTCGCTGATGTGATCGGATACGAAGAAAAAAGAACGGAAACTCTTTCCAGATTAAAAGCGGGATATCCCCGATTTGTAGCTCATGCTTATATAGAAAAAATTTTAGATTATAACCGAGAGACTAACGGGGTGGATGGTCCTCAGTTTATCGTAAACTCTCGCAAAGCAGCTGATCATATCGTTTCTTTTTTTAAGATAGAAGGAGCGAGAATCCTAGAAGACGAAGGTATCATCACTTTAACTGTTCCTTCTCAGAAAGAAAACGAATCCAAGATATTGTCCTTCATTCAACATACTGGATGTTTATTATCTTCTCGGAAAGCAGAAGATTACTTATTCAAAAAAGGACTTATAGATTCCATATACAAGGAAGAGTCCAGAAGAGAAAAACCTTATGAAAAGGTAGAAGGATCATTATCCTCTTTGTATCCGGGCAAAAACCTGCAAGTGTATCTGGCAACTTCCGGAATGAACGCAGTGTATGCTGCTTTTAGAGCATTAGATAAGGTTCGTGCAGAAGAAGGAAAAGACATCTGGCTCAGGCTCGGATGGTTATACGTAGATAATATTAGAATATTAGAAAAATATTCTAGAGGTTCTCATATATTTCACGACGTGGTCGATCTAAAAGAATTGGAAGAATTCCTTTCTAAAGAAGGTCATAGAGTAGCGGCAATTCTTACTGAATCTCCTACAAATCCTCTCATCCAAGTACCGGATTATCCTGAACTCAAAAAACTTTTGGAAAAATACGGAATTCCCTTGGTTGCGGATATTTCAGTCGCAGGTTCCGCGGTTGTGGATCTTTCTCCATATGCAGATGTAATTGTAGAGAGTTTGACCAAGTTTGCATCCGGACATGCGGATGTAATGATGGGCGCTTTATTTTTGAATCCTTCTTCTCCTTATTTTGAGATATTAAAAAAAGATTCTCCTGAGTTTTTGGAAACTCCTTATATTAGGGACTGTGAACGTATGTCCTTCGAATTAGAAGGTTATATTGAAAGAGTTAAGGAGATCGGAAGAAATGCTGCAATACTTGCAAACTTCTTCTCAAATCACCCTAAGATCAAAGCTGTTCATTGGAGTGGTTCCGAAGAAAACCACGGAAATTTTTCCAAGATCGCAAGAGATAAAAATCTGCATTGCGGAGTGATCACAATCGAGCCTGGAGTTCCTTTGGAACCGTTTTATAATTCTTTAAGATTGTTAAAAGGACCAAGTTTCGGAACAGAATTCACTCTGAACATGTTATACATGTATTTAGCACATTATGAACTAGTATCTACAGAAGCTGGAAGAGGTTTTTTACGAGAAGTCGGATTGGATCCAAGTCTGATCCGAATCTCCATCGGAAGAGAAAACCCGGATCTTCTAATTGCAGAATACAAAAAAGCTCTGGGGGATTAATCCAACAGAGCCAAAAATTTGAACGGTTCTAAAGAAGACGAATCTTAGAATTTAAGCTGCAGAACGAACACTTTGTAGTTTGCCGCTTGTTTCAGGTTCTGACTGTAGAACATTCTTATATAGAATCGGGAATAATCCAAATTTAGAAATTCCTAAAGTATAAATCACTAAAGTGGAAACAATTGCTCCAAGGATCCACCCTAGTTGGTGTAGTATTATACTAGAGATAATCGCAAATCCTAATGCACCTACGAACACAGTTGCTAAAAATGCAATTGTGGATGCAAAACCGGAAGGAGATTTTCTGACGGAGAATTCTCCGGAGCCTCCTAATTCCCAACCTTCTTTTTCGATTTTTAGAAGTGAAACGATCAGGACTGGAATTAAGATCACACCCATCGTATACAATGTGATCGCAACATCCGATGTTAGCCAGTTGATTGCAGTTCCCCAAGTCCAGTTTGTTTGGAATTGTTCCACAGATTCTGAAAAGAATCTTTTGTATCCGGTTCCATCCCATCCATGAACTAGAATGAAGAACATTCCGAAATATCCCGCAGGAACCTGTAAATAAGCTAAGAAATTTTTTCCCGCTTTTATTAATTCCCAAACTACCCAGAAACCTAAGATCCCTTGAGAAATATTCGTTAAACCGAATAAAGCTACCAACCAACCCGGCATGGTTTTGTCTCCCGCGTGCATTGTCTCCCAGCTAGTAAATTGCCAGACCAGATACAAGCCCGACGGAGCGAATAATAAACCTAAATAAAGAAGGTTAGAGATGAAGTAGGTATTCTTCCAAAATGGGACCTTACTCTTCTCTTCTTTTTTTATGGAAGGAAGAGAACCTGGTGTAGTCTCTCCTGACTGCAATTTTTTAATTTGGCGAGCTGCGGCCATTGCGTAACCGGCTCCCAGGCCGTAGGCCCAAAAAACATCCACTTGAACCATTGGATTGAACTCTCCTCACCTTTATTGAATATAAGAATGACATGTCATTCAGTTTTTGTCAATAGGGGAAACAGAAAAATTTCAAAGAAAAACATGTTTTACTTTAGGGCAGAAATGACATATCTGTCGTTTCGATTGGGTGGGAATTTTCATTAAACAGGGAAATTATGAAAAGAACAACAATAAGCTTAATGTTACTTCTCATCTTTCTACTTGATTGTAGATTTTTAGGGATCGGTTCCGAACCTTTAGAGGATTTGAAAGCGAAGTATGCGAACTCAGAGTCCAAGTTTGCTCCGATCGGGGATCTGAACATCCATTACAGAGACGAGGGCCAAGGTCCTGTAATTATACTATTGCATGGGGTCTGCTCTTCTTTGCATACATGGGATGCATGGGCGGAGTTATTAAAATCTCGTTATAGAGTTATCCGTATAGATCTTCCTGGTCATGGTCTCACCGGTCCTCCGGAAGATCTCGAAAAGTTGAATTTGGAAGAAGGTGTAGAAGTACTGAACAAATTTTTGGAATATCTAAAAGTGGATTCTTTCTATCTTGTGGGAAATTCAATGGGCGGTTATATTTCCTGGAATTACGTATTAAAATATCCTAATAAAGTCCAAAAATTGGTATTGATAGATGCGGCCGGGTATGCACAACCTATGCCTCCTATGATCGCCTTAGGAAGTAATCCAATCGTTAGTCCTTTTGCACGCCATATGCTCCCAAGTTTCATGGTGGAAAAAAGTGTGGATGAGGTGTATGGAGATTCTTCTAAAATTACGCCTGAGATCAAAACCAGATATGTGGATCTTTCCAGAAGAGAAGGAAACAGACAGGCTTATAATTATTTCTTCAGGACGGCAAGAGAGAAGTTTACTGATCCAAAAGTTTCAGATGGGATCAAATTTGTAAAAACTCCTACATTGGTCATGTGGGGAAAAGAAGATCATTGGTTGAAATTAGAATATGCCCAAAATTGGACTAAAGATCTTCAGAATTCTAAGTTCATTACTTATGAAGGTGCAGGTCATATTCCTATGGAAGAAATCCCGGATATAACAGCGAAAGATCTAGTGCAGTTCCTTACTTTGTAAAAGTAAAATTTAACGTTTGCCCATTCCTTCTAACATAAGGGTGGGCATTTCTTCCAGCCAACGTTTTGCAAATTTAGAATCCACTTTGGAAGATAAATTGATCCTTATTCCTTCGAACATCATTGCGTTGACCGCTTGCGAAGCGATACGAGTGTCTAATTCCTTTCTCAAAAATCCTTTTTTCACACCGTTCTTCAAATACAACTCGGTGAGCCTTGCGCTTTTATCTATTCCGAGTTGTACTTTCCTTTTTACGGTTTCATCCAAGGCCATTGCTTCGAAAAAAACGATCTTTGCCTGTCTGGGATCTTTACTGAAAAGTTGGAATAGCTCCCAGCCTATATTTTCGATCTGATTTCTGTATTCTTCAATCGTATTTGATTTTTCAGGACTTTCTTTACGCACTACTTCTAATAATCCGAGAAGAATGCGGTCCACTAAAGCATGTAGGATATCTAATTTATTCTTAAAATAACGATAACAAGTGCCATGACCTATATTTAATTTTCCCGCTATATCCGCGATCCCTGCCTCATGGTATCCCTTTTCGGAGAATACATCCAATGCTGCTTCCAGGATCTGTTCTCTTCTTGCTTCTGCCCTATTGGCGATCGGACTAGGAGGCTTTGTTCTCATGTTTTCCTTACTCCGATTTGGAGAACTAGTCCGCAAGGAATTTTCCTAATTTGGAAGTTCAAAACGGATTTGGAAACTGGCGCCCTGATCTTTGGTACTGGAGAAATCCAATTTTCCTTTCAACTGTTTGGTTAGAACCTGAACCAAGGTTAAACCGAAAGAATGGGCCGCAATAGGATTCAATTCATTCGGTAAGCCGACTCCGTTGTCCGAGACTTCTAATGTAATTAACTTCTCTTTTTTTTGCAGTTTAACTTGGATTCTAGGTCTTTCATCGGAAGGAGAAAAATTATGCGGAAATGCATATTTGAAAGAATTTGTGAGTAGTTCATTCAGCGCAAGCCCAAGGGGAATTGCGATGCTAATCTCCAAATGAATGGGATTGGATATCACCTCAACTCTTGTTTCCGCTCCTATTTTGTAAGCGCTTCTGATCTTCTCCGCAAGCCTTCTGGAATATCCTGAAAATTCTACATTTCCTAGATCGTTAGATTGGTACAACTCATCATGAATCAATGCCATGGTTTGGATCCTGTTTTGGCTTTCGGTAAATGCCTCGTGGATTTTAGGATCGTTCTCGTATTCGGATTGAAGATTGAATAAGCTGGAGATCACCTGTAGATTGTTTTTCACTCTATGATGGATCTCTTTTAGCATAACTTCCTTTTCCTTTAAGGAAGATTTTAGCTGTCTCTCTGCCTGTTTTTTATCGGTGATTTCTACAACAGTGATTATCGTAGAGGAAAATGTTTCTTCGAATTCCGGTGCCAAGGACCAGCGAATGGATGCTTCGAATTGTTTTCCATTGCAGGTGGACAATGTAACTTCCGTATGAAGAACTCTTGCTCCAAAATGAATTCGGGTCAGAAGTTTTTTGAAATAATGATCATTTCCTTTTCTAAAAAAGTTTCTAGCGAGGAATAAAACTTCTTCCTTTGAACTTGCTTCGAACAATCGAACTGATTCTTTATTAGCGTCCACTACTCTTACTGTTTCATAACATTCTGAAACGAATTTCGGATTTGATTTTAGGAATTTTGTGAAATCCTTTCTGGACATCTCTGGCAATTCGCCCAACATTCTTTTTACTTCAGAATAATCACATTCCAAGATTGCAATGGGAACATTCTCGAATAAACCTTTATAGATCGCTTCGCTTGCTCCTAAATAGCGATAAGAACGATCCAACTCTTGGGTCCTTTCTGCGATCAGTTTTTCCAAACGTTTATGTGAGATGAAGATCTCATCTTCTGCATCTACTCTTTCCTTCACAACTGATAAAGCGAGAAGAGAGGCGATTGAAATCGCAGACAGAAAACTTTGCAAAAGAAGAAGGGAAACTTCTTTTGAAGTTGGAAAATTGTAAGCATGACCTTGTGCGGTACCTAAGATTGATAGAATAGAAACGATTATAAGAATAAGGGAAGATTCTCTTCCTCCGAATCTAAGCGAAACAAGAGAAATGACTGCGATCAGTAGATAAGAAAGTGGAAAATATGCAGGGACTTGGTTAACGCTAAAGAAGTAAAAGATCCCTCCTCCTAATAAAATTAAGAAGGAGACTAGTCCCACACTTTCTTTCCATGAGTGTACCTGGAATCTTGCGACTCCTGGGCCTAACCAACTTAAGAAAAATGGGAAGTATACGAAAACTCCTAAAGAATCTCCCATCCACCAAATGATCCAACTTGGAAAAAGTGAATCTAAATCTAGGAAACCTAAAAGTAGAAGCCCCGAACATGCGATCGTTGCAGCGATAATACAAACTAATGTTTCTATCCAAAGAAATCTAAGAACGAAAGTTGTGCTCTTAGTAAGATCTAATCCGGGAATAAATTTTTTGTATAAGTAAGCCCCTGTGAATGATTGCAGAGTACTTCCACTAGCAATGAGCACTGCTACCAAAAAATAAACGCTCAGATCCTGTCCAGGTAGGTCTTCATGTCGAATCTGGCAGTTATATAAAAAGGAACCTGCAAAGATTCCGAAAAAGGAAACTCTTCCGAATAATAAAGGAGTGACCAACCCCCAGCCGGATGCGGGCCAGATCGGGGAGGCATAATCCGAAAATGTCCCGAAGGATTCTCCGAATTTTCCCAAAAGGAAATACACGGAAGTTACCAGAAAAAATTTGGCGGCGGTTTGGATGAATTTTAGGGATCGAGATAACATTAATCTTAGAATCTTCTTCATTTCGCTTTTAGGATTCGGAAGCAGCTGAGAATAAGGTTTTAAGACCTTTCCCGATGATTTCCGATCTATTTCAAAACTCCAGGAAACCCTTTATTTATTTAGGAGAAGGTTTCTCTACAGAGGGACGTCTAGTTCTAACAGAGCCGAAAGAGATTCTTACTACTAATCGACGAAGTGAAGCAAGGAAATTCTTCTTAGAAATTCAAAACAAAGTCTCTCAAGGGTACTATGCAGCAGGTTGGATCTCCTACGAGACAGGCGATTTGTTTTTAAATCCTGACAATATGGAAGAAGTTTCGGAAGATCCTCTTTTTTGGTTCGGGATTTTTTCTGAGCCAAAAATCTTGGCTTCCGCTGAAATTTCGGAATGGGAATCCAAATTTAAAGACAAAGGATATTCTGCTGAGATCAGATCCGGAATAGATCGTAAAGAATACGAAGAGATTTTTCGTAAAATTCGAAACTTTCTCTATGAAGGTGATATCTATCAGGTCAATTTTACATTTCCCTTGCATATAGAATTCCAAGGTTCTCTTGGAAGATTATTTTTCGAGCTCAGAAAAAAGCAGCCTGTTCCCTACGAAGCTTGGATCCATACCGGAGATTCTATTTCGGAACAAAGAGATATTCTCTCTTTTTCTCCGGAACTGTTTTGGGAAAAAATTTCCAATCAGATTAGAACTGTTCCAATGAAAGGAACCAGACCCAGAGGAAAAGATTTCGGA
This sequence comes from Leptospira neocaledonica, assembly GCF_002812205.1. NCBI lineage: Bacteria > Pseudomonadati > Spirochaetota > Leptospiria > Leptospirales > Leptospiraceae > Leptospira > Leptospira neocaledonica. The sequence goes on along the minus strand of NZ_NPEA01000003.1, from coordinate 190,655 downwards.
GAAGACCAAAAATTGAAATTGGAACTTTCCAATTCAGAAAAGGACAGAGCGGAAAATTTGATGATCACGGATCTTCTTCGCAACGATTTGGGAAGGATCTCTTTACCTGGCTCTGTAGAAGTTTCTAAACTTTTTTCCATCGAAGAATATCCCACTGTTTTCCAAATGACTAGCGAGATACGTTCTGAACTTTCTTCGGATATAAAATGGACTGATATTTTGGAGGCATTATTTCCGGGAGGTTCAATCACTGGGGCTCCTAAAAAACGATCTTCGGATATCATTCGAAGTTTGGAAAAAAAGAGAGGAGTTTATACGGGCGGAATATTTTATCTGTCTCCTCAAAAAGAAATCTCTTCCATTGCGATCCGCACTCTTGAGTTTTTACAAGACTCAAGGGGTCAAAAAAAAGGAAGAATGGGCGTAGGTTCCGGAATTACTATCGGCTCCGATGCGAATGCAGAATGGGAAGAATGTTGGTCCAAAGCAAAATTTCTGAACGATACAAAAGAGAATTTTCACATTTTCACAACTGCGATCTGTAAAAGAAAGAAGATCTATTTTTTAAAAGATCATAAAGATAGAATGAAATTATCTGCGAAAGAGTTCGGATTCGTTTGGCAAGAGGAAGGATGGGAATCCGCAATTAACGAAATTGCAGGTACTATTTCTTCCGACAAAAACTATAGAGTGAAGATTGTTCTTTTGCAGGATGGAAAATTTCAATCCGAAGTTTCCGAATATCATTCGGGCCCCAAAGAGGGGAAGGTTCTATTTAGCGGAACTTCTACAAATAAAAAAAATCGGTTCTTTTATCATAAAACAAATATCAGAGAAATTTTTTCGGAAGGTTATACATCCGCGACTTCTAAAGGTTATCTGGATCAGATTTATACAAACACAGAAGGTTATCTAACAGAAGGATCCATTCATTCTATCTTTCTTTTTTTAAATAGGGAATGGATTACTCCTTCTTTGGAAGAAGGAATTCTTCCCGGAGTGGCTCGGAAACAATGGATCCGAAAATTGAAAGCAAAGGAAAAGAAAATTTCTAAACAGGACCTAAGCCTTGCATCCAAGATCATTTTGGTAAATTCCCTCAGAGGAGTTAGAAGAGTTTCTGGGGTGGATTTCGAATGAGAAGTTTTTTAGGACTGGCTCTTCCTGATGCTGTAAAATCCGATCTGGAAAAAATCTGTTTTGGGTTAGAAGAGATTCGCTGGGTTTCAGCGGAAAATTTCCATACTACCTTGGTATTCCTGGGTGAGTTAAATCAGGAAGAGATTGAAAGAGTTTCGGAAATTTGCAGTCAGGTGTCTGAAAAAAGTTTTTCTTTAGAGATCAAAGGAGTAGGTTTCTTTGGGAATAAATTTCCAGAAATTTTATATGTGGGTGTGACACTCTCTGAAGAATTGAAAAGGTTACAAAAAGTTTTGGAATCCACTCTTAGGAGGGAAGGTTTCTCCATTGATAAAAGGGATTATCGACCTCATATAACGATCGGAAGATTCAAAAGGACCCCGGAAAAACGTTTGGATCTTTATTTGAATGAATTCTCCCAATTCCAAGCCGACATAGTTCCTGTGTCGGAATTCCATTTATTTTCTAGTCGCAGCGGAGCGAACGGTCAGATATACTCGGTCCAAGAATCATACCCTCTTCTGTTGGAATAAATGGAAAACCCCAGACAAAGTCAGTATTCTCCTATCCGGGATTTTTCCGATTTTTTTGCGGATCCTAGACGTTCTGTAGAAGAAGTTGTGGGCATCGGTGGAGATCTAAAATCGGATCGCCTTCTATATGCTTATACTCACGGGATCTTTCCTTGGGCGGATAAACCTTTACTTTGGTTTTCTTTGGATCCGAGGGCTATCTTTGACCTAAATGTTCTTCATATTAGTTCCAGGGTTCATCGAAGAATTCGCCAAAAAAAGTTTACTGTCACTTTTAATCGTGCATTTGAACAAGTTATGCGATGCTGTGCATTCAGAACGGAAGAGCAAACTTGGATAACGGAAAACTTTCTACGAGGTTTTACCAACTTTCATAAGGAAGGTTATGCTCACAGTATCGAGGTCTGGGACGAAAACGGACGGTTAGGTGGTGGAGTATATGGTGTAGCTATCGGTAAATTTTTTGCCGGAGAGTCTATGTTCTCCTTTTTACCTGACTTTGGGAAGATCGGGCTCTATTTTCTATTTGAAGCATTGAAGAAGGACGGCTTTACATTATTCGATACCCAGCAAATGAACCCGGTCACTTTGAATTTAGGAGCTTATGAGATCCCTAAGGATAAATTTTTGGACCGTTTGTCACTTGCTGTAGCAATCCCGAACAAATGGGTCCCTCCCGCGGATGAAATCTAATTTTTATGTAAAATGGATTTGATTTGCCTCGCAGAACAATAAAATTACGACACAAACCAAAGTTTCTATAGGAAGATCATAATGAACCTATTCAAAAAAATTCTTGTTACCCTTCTTGTGTCTGCAATCGCTCTTTTCGGTTTCACCGGAGTAAGCGCACAAGAGACCACCGGCGATGCTCCTGCAAAGACTGAAGATGCTGGTGCTTCGAAAGCTGAGAAAAAAGAAAAGAAAGCTAAGAAGAAAAAAGGTAAGAAAAAACACCACAAGAAGCATAAGAAAGATTCCAAAAAAGGAAAAGAAGAAGGAACCAAGTCTGATTCTACACCTGCTCCTGCTGAAGAAGGCGCTGGCGAGGAACAACAGTAATATTTTTCCTTTCTCACTCCGTTCGAGGTCCTCTCGAGCGGAGTTTTCTCTTTTTACTCTTCTCTTCTTCGATTTTGCACTGCACCTACGCTTTGAGTTATTCTAAAATTTAGTTGACGGGTCGTCTTCTCACATTAACGTAAACGCGCTTTATTGAGATAAGCGTAATATATCCCTTCTTCAAAGGAATAACTCCAATGTACAAGAATTTAGCAGACATGTACCTTAAGGCTTCTGAGTCTTATGGGGACAGACCGGCGTTTTGGTCGAAAGATGAAAATAAAGAATATCAATCGACTAGCTTTAAACAATTAGTAGATCTAGGTCTCTGTTTATCAGAGGCATTAATAGATTTAGGTGTGAAGGCCCGCGAACATATCGGAGTGTTAGCGGATAACCGTCTGGAATGGATCATCGTTGATGCGGGAGTTTTACTCTCCGGTTGTGCAAACGTTCCTAGAGGAACTGACGTAACCGATTCCGAGATGGAATATATCTTAACTCACTCGGAAGCTTCTGTAGTTTTCCTAGAAAACGATAAGATGTATGAGAAGTTTGTTAAAAACAAAGCCAAATTGAAAGGCGTTGAAACCGTCATCATTATGGATAAAGATAGCAAAACAAAAGCGAAAGGCGTTTTGCATCTTTATGATCTGATTGAAACTGGAAAAGAGTTAAGATCTAAAGGTGGACATAAAACTGAAAAAAGGATCGAAGGTATTAAACCGGATGATCTCTTCACTCTGATCTATACTTCTGGAACAACGGGAATGCCTAAAGGTGTAATGCTAATGCATTCCAATATGGCTCACCAGATGGAGTATGTAGTTCCTCTGATCCTAAAAAAATCAATTATTCGCGATGACGATAGTATGTTGTCAATTCTACCTGTATGGCATATCTTTGAAAGAGTGGTAGAATACTCTGCGATCTCTCTTGGAATTTCTACTTTCTATACTAAGGTTGCCGACCTAAGAAATGACCTGGCAAAAGCCAGACCTTCTTTTATGGCTTCCGCTCCAAGGGTTTGGGAAAGTATTTATACAGGGATCTATAATAAAATTAACGATCCTAAACAAACTCCTCCGGTTCGTAAGTTTTTGTTCAATACCGCTTATCTGTTCTCTAAGAACTATAACGCAGGGGTTCGTTTCTTAACCGGAAAAGAAGTGGATTACGAAAACCGTAATATCTTCCAATCTTTAGCACTTGCGGTTAAGGCAATTGCTCAGGTGATTCTGTTTGGGCCATTTACGATTTCTTTAATCAGTGCGGTTGGATATTCTTATATCAAGATGTACAAGCCTGAGTTGGCATTCTTAGCGCCAGTTCTGCTTACAATCGCGATTTTAGGGCTAATCTTTAACTTCAAAACTTTGGATACTATCGTTCTTTCCAAAATCCGGCAAGCAACTGGTGGACGTCTGAGAGGAACCTTATCCGGTGGTGGAGCTTTACAACGCCACGTAGATAATTTCTTCAACGATATCGGGCTTTTAGTGTTAGAAGGTTACGGAATGACAGAAAGTGCTCCTGTGATCTCTGTGCGCCATTACGATCATCCGATTATCGGTTCCGTAGGGTATATCGTTCCAAAAACTGAACTTCAATTGAGAGACGATCATGGAAACGTGCTGACTCATATCAACGATGAAAGACAGATTCTTGCCGGTAAGTTAGGAGTAAAAGGAATCGTTCATATCAAAGGACCTCAAGTGATGAAAGGATATTACAAAAATCCTGAAACCACTAAGAAGACTATTGTGGACGGATGGTTGAACACTGGAGATATCGGGTTCATTAACTATAAGCATACTCTGACTCTTACAGGAAGAGCAAAAGAAACTGTCGTATTGTTAGGTGGAGAAAACGTTGAGCCGGTTCCAATCGAAAACCGCATGGACGAATCTCCTTATATCAAACAATCCATGGTATTCGGTCAGGACCAAAAAGTTCTAGGAGCAATTATCGTTCCGGATCTAGAAGTTCTACAACCTTGGTTGGCTCAGAATGGTATCCAAGCTAAGGATATCAAGGATCTGATCGACAACTCTAAGGTTATCGATTTTTACAAAAAGGAAATCAGAGAATACAATAGCACTAAACACGGATTCAAATCTTTCGAATTGATCCAACATGTGGTGCTTGCTCAGAAACCTTTTGAGATAGGAGACGAATTGACTAACCTACTCAAAATGAAAAGACACGTGATCACTGAAAAATACCAAAAGAGAATCGATAAAGTTTATAAATAAAAACTTAGATTCTAATTTGTGCTGTAGAAAATCCCTCGGGTTCAACTCCGGGGGATTTTTTTTAATCCACCTTATAGATCCTCGGAAAAACTTCTTCTCCCAAAGATAAAATGTTAGGGTCATGCATAGTTAAAACTTTTGTTCCGCTCGAAGATAGAACGGATACATAATCTAAAAATTCTTTATTATTGGAAAGAGAGAAGGTTGCCTCCGAAGAAAGTCCCTGACCTTGTTTACAAAATTCTATCCAATAACATTCGTCACCCGTGATCAGAAATTTTTTACCTGAAGAAACCAACCATTCTACTGCAATCGAACCTTGGGTATGTCCTCCGGTTAATAAGATCCGAAAATTTTGAAAAACTTCTAAACTGGAGTTTACGAATTGGACCTTTTTCGACCTTTCTTTGGCGACAAGTTTCGAGTTTACGGATCGATTTGTTTTTTTTAACGCATCCCAATCCTCAGGAGTAACGTAAATTTTTGCATTTGGAAAAAGGCCGATTCCCCCTGAATGATCCGAATGAAAATGAGTGAGAATAATCTCTCCAATCATTCCAGGTTTAATCCCAGCAGATCCTAAAATTTTATCCGGAGAGATCCAATTATGGATCGTAATATCCGGATTAGATATAGAAGAAGTTCCTGTATCGATCAGAATATAACGTTTCTCTAATTTTATGAGATAGAACAAAAATACGATCTCAGACTCGCCATCCCGTATGTCCGAATTTGTGAGCCGGTTCGGGTAGAATGATTTTCCTAGTAGGATCGCATATAGCCCGTCCTGCAATTCACGGAGTGGTAATTTGGAGCCGGAAATCTCAAGACTTGGATTTTTGACTTTCGGGGAAGAAGAAGTTCCGCAATAGAATAATAAAATCGAAACCATAAGAATGAAAATTTTCAAAATAGGAACACCAACTGTTCTACTTTTTCTTGCTTTCCTACCCAGCTCAACGGATTTTTAGTCTAACCATTAAATCTACGGGGACGAATTAGGTTTCGACTGTTGTAGTTAAGATGTGGTGGCATGTAGGGGTGAGGGGCCTCTTAAAAACCTTCAAAACTTTAAACGCTAACAACGAATTAGCACTAGCAGCTTAATCGCTACTACGGAAGAAAGGCTTACTCTCCCGGTGGTTTTTCTTCTGCCTTAAACGGGAGACTTTTTAGATCGGTTTTCGGTTCACGATTTAAAGAGTATTTGGATCGAATAGGAAGGACACGCCTGCTTGTGGGCTAAGGCCTTTCGAGATTTAAAACATAAGACAAACATGTAGAGGCCCCATTAAGGCACAATAGGACCCGGGTTCGAACCCCGGCGTCTCCATTGTAATTATTTCAATTTATCCAAAAATCCGGCGACCCTTCTTTCATACTCGCTTGGATCTTTATCTCTCGCGGCTCCATGTTCTCCTTTTTCTAAGAGCCAAACTTCGCTCGGGCCATTATAAATATTCGCTAAGTCTTGGCTTTGTCGGAAAGGAACTACCTGATCTTCTTTGCCATGAATGAATAAGATAGGCACAAGCTTGGTATTAGATAGAGAACTTGCAGGACTTGGGATAGTTTCAAATTTTCCTCTAAGTATTGTAAGTCGAATCAAAAGATAAGAAAGCCAAGCAGGGATATCTTTGGGGGCAGCTGGAGATTCTAAGATTAATCTTTCGAAATTATACATTGGATTTTCTGCGATTACTCCCGAAAGTTTTGGCATCTCAGGCAAAGAGATCAGAATGGAAGAAGCTCCCACGGAACTTCCCAACGCGTAGATTCGATCGTATCTTTCTGAAAGATAATGGTACATGGACAATACATCTTTGGATTCTCTATAACCATAACTCAGTCCTGGGATTAAACATCTTGCTTCTCCATGGCAGCCGAAATCGAAACTGTAAACATCCAGTCCTCTTTTTAAAAAGAAACCGATATGTTTTGTCATTTCTCTTCTATCACTTCCTCCTCCGTGCACTAAAAAGATCGTACCTCTTGCTTTGCCATTTCCATTTTCGAGGGTGCCGATTTTCCATGTAGGAAGATCAAATCCATTTATGGATGGTATCTTAAGTTCTTCGAATCGGAACTTGCTGGAATTTCTTAAATTTCCGCAGGATACTCCCCAATGTTTTTGGGTTTCAGGACTACAAGTGGAGAAGTTCTGGTTATCTCGCCAGACAGGAAATAATAACTGATTGCTTGCGGACCAAATCCCAAAGCTCATAAATAATGGGATCAATAGGAGAATGGTCAGAATCGACCAGAATAAGATACGTTTCATAAAACCTCTTTTGCTATTTTTATATCAAACGAGGTCTTTGAAATTGGACCGCCTGGGAGAATTTTATTTAGGAAAAACCTTTCTTCCCAGTTCTATTCCTAAGCGAACGTTTTCGCTCAATAGATTTGCATTTGTAGTCATTCTTCCCGCAGGAAGAGTTTTTTCGGGAGCTATAATCTCAAAACGGATCCCTTTCGGTGGATCATTCAGGATTTCCATAGCTCGGTTATAACGGCGGTATCTTTGTTCTATAAATGCCTTTCCCATTTCAGGAAACTTAGGAAATGCCAAACTTCCCAACAAAGGATTTGTGGGAGTTAATCTAAAATCCATAGGTTTTGTAAGAATGACCGTAATATCTTTATAACCAGCAGACAATACAGCTTCAACTGGAATCGGATCTAAAACTCCACCATCTGTATATTTTGAGTTTTCCAAAAGGCCATACCCTTTGGTTGCAATTGGTAAAGAAGTCGCTGCTCTTAGAAGCGGAAAAAGATTTTGAGACGTAGCTCTTATATATTCGGGCTCTAAGGTCTTAAAATTACTGACTACAATATAAAAAGGCACCGTCTTTTTTTGTTTTAGCACTTCTGCTTTGATGGGCACCTTCTCTTGGAAAATACGATCTATTAAATAATCTTGATCTAATATTCTTTTACCTCGAAACAGATTCCAAAAAGAAATGAGATGATTTCCGGCTAATTCTTTTCTCCAAATATCCAATGCTCTTTCAATCTCTTCCGAAGAAGGATTGGATTCAGTAACATAATACGCGGAGGAACAAGAACCGGAAGAGACTGCAACGATTAGATCGAATTTGTTTGGGGGATAATTAGGCGCCATGGAGGATAGCACTCCACCTGCGAAGGAACCTCTCATTCCTCCACCCTCTATGATCAGAGCTTTGCCTTTTTTCTTTTTGGTAAATTTGGGAATGGATGACATGAGTAATGAATTATTTAGAATTTTTAGGACGCTTTCTATACCAAAGCCAAATAATGACGACAAGACTGATCAATGCTCCTAAAAACTCTCTTCCTAGTTCTATATAAGGTTTTTCGTCAGTCATCTTTGCGGTGATAAGATTTTCGTTTCCTGTTCTCAACCAGTCAAAGAATCCATCGATGGTGGCTGCAATCTCGATCCCGGCCATACCAATGATCGCATACAATAAAGGAAGTTTGTCTTTACCGAGTGCAGCAAGTATACATGCTAAAGAAGAAGTAAAATACAATAACATCCAGTGAAGTGGATCTGGATCATTATATTGAACTGCGCCCGCGAAAATGAAATAAGCAGCTAAAAGAAGAGAGACTATTTTAAAGATCATGTTTTCCCTATCGTTCGGGTATTATCTGATTTACTGACGTACTTGCAAATCTGTTTTTATTTGGATTCTTCTGCAGAAGGTAAACCACTAAAAACTAATTTATAAGCCTGAGTTTCTTCATCGATCCAGCTTTGGTGGAATTTTACTCTTTTTACTTTCCAACCTTTTTCTGTCATCAAGTGGCGGATTTGTTTATCTCTAAATACGGCTTCAGAGAATACTACATCTCCTCCATCGGCGATGGCTTGCAATTTTGCTGCAAAGTTTACAGTGTTTCCGAAATAATCTATATTGCTATTCAGGTTTACCGCTAGACAAGGCCCAGTATGTAAACTAATCCGTATACGAATTGGAGTTTCGGTATTTTCTTCGGAGAAAAATTCCTGGAGTCTTACGGAAGCTTCTACCGCTGCGCTGGGAGAAGGGAAGGCAGCCATTACTGCGTCTCCGATCGTTTTGACCACTGCGCCTTGGAATTCTCTTACCACTTTATAAACTTCTACGAAATGATATCTGACTTCGGAGAATGCACCGGAGTCACCTTTATTATAATAGAATTTTGTAGAGCCTACAATATCAGTGAATAAGATCGTCTGCATTCCAATATCTAATTGAAGATCAGTGGAAAGTGCTTCTTGCGAAAATAGATCTCTGAAGTCCTGAAAGTTGAATAAGTCTGTAGGCCTAAGACAGTCCTGATCTTCTTTTCTTTCTTCGATCACGAAACCCTTTCGGGAAGAAGAAAGATTTTCTAAAACTAATTTAGGATGGTCCGCGATCTCTAGCTGTTCCGGGATTTCATTCGTTTTCCAAACCAGGGTTTCATTAGGGACTTCTTCTTTGATCTCCAATAGAGAGTAATTTTTTTCTCCGTTTACTCTCAGTCTATAAACTCCGGGAGAAAGTAGAAGTTTGGAATTGTATGTTTCTCCCGAATCCAAATATTTTTGGAATCGGATATGACTTTTGGTGGCCGGTTCCGCGGCGCAGAACATTCTTTTTTGCACTTCTCGGATAGAAGGATGTACATGGAAAGTGATCTCGATAGAATTCAGCTGATTTGCTTCGAATTGTATCTCGCAAACTTCGCAAGTATCTTTTGTAGGAAGATCTCCTAAATGTTGTGCTTCCGTTCTAACTCCTCTACAATGAGGACATACAACGTCCCAACTCATTGTGAATAATCCCAATCTGCATCCGTGTAAAAATACGAGCAGTAGGTCTTTTTCAGGAATTTTCCAAGCCTTGGATAAGGATTTGATCCTGATCCTATACAGATCCGATTCGTCCGCATCCAAGATATAATTTAAAACTTTATCAACTAATTCTCTGGATTGTCCTTCTCTGATATATCCTACTCGGATCTGTTGCATTCTCGCAGGGAAGACAGGATTTTTTTCCGATTTGGATTCTTTGATTACGCTTAACGCACTTGGCCCTAACCAACTATAAGATCTTGTTTTGATTACATCCTCTACAACACCTTTTAAACCTTTTGTATAGGTCTTTCCGAGTTGGCTCATTCCTATCTTTAAAAGATTTTTTCCGAACCAACCTTTTGGAATCCAACCAAAGTACACGAATAATCTTGTAGAACTTTCTCCCAATGGATAGATAAGATATCTTGTTCTTACGTAATATGCGAACCCTTTGGAATAGATCCGTGCATTATTGAGTTGTTTGCAGTATTCCCATTCCCAAGGAACTTCTTCCCATTCCATCGGGATTCCAGCGTTTTTGGACTTTCCAAAGAGTCGTCCGTTAATCTCCTGAAATTTCATTTCAGGGATTTCTATTCTTTTATTAAAAGAAGAAGTATCTATCAGCCAAGGCCAAACTTCTTGGGGAGAAACTTCCAAGTCGAATTTCCAAAGTTTTTCAATGGGTTCTCCTAAAGAGGTCCATTTTTCCTCCCAAGGAAATTTTTCCAAGTAGGTCTGAAGATCCAAGGTATTCGGATCCAATATATCGGTATCATCGATGGAATCGAACGTTTGCATCGGTCTCTCCGGAGAGGTTGTTAGGAGAATAGAAAAAAATTCCTTCCTCTCTTAGATTATCTTTTCGGCAGTTTTGCAAAAAGAAAAGTGGAATAACCTTATGGGCCAAGATTTCATTTTTTCCAAATTCGGAGCCAAATTCCGTAACCAAACGGGGATTGGCCAATTGATGGAGGACCTAGGTAATCTTTCTCCCGGGGTCTCTATGTTGGGGGGAGGTAGCCCTGCCTTAATCCCGGAAGTGGAAGAAGTTTGGAGAAAGATCCTAAGCCAGTTTTCGGAGTCCGGTGCTTGGGATTCAATCCTTGGAAAGTATGAAACTCCTAGTGGTAAAGAGGAAACATTAGAAATACTTGCTTCCCTCTTAAGTTCGGAAACTGGAACATCTATCTCCAAGGATCAGATTGCTATCACAAGCGGTTCTCAAAACGCGTTTTATCTTTTACTTAATTTTTATTCGGGAAGATTCGAGGACGGAACTTTCAAAAAAATATTCTTACCGGTTTTACCCGAATATATAGGTTACTTGGACCAACCGATTGATCCTGATTCATTCTCTTATTCTTTAGGCAAAGAAATTGTTACGGGAGAGGATGGATTTCGCTACGAGTTGGATCCTTCTTCTTTTGATACTATAAACGAAAATCTTGGATGTGTGGTCATGTCCCGGCCTACAAATCCAACAGGAAGAGTTGCGAAGAAGGAAGAATTAGAACAAATACTTAAGTTCGCGAGAAGCAAGAACATTCCATTCTTGTTGGATAACGCTTACGGATTTCCTTTTCCAGGGATCGTTTTTTCGGATGAGAAATTATTTCATTCGGAAGGAATGATCCAAAGTTTCAGTTTTTCTAAAATAGGTCTACCTGGTGTAAGAACAGGTTTTGTTTTAGGAGATCCTGAAATTATAAAAGCATTAAATAAAGCGAATGCGGTTCTGAATTTGGCCGGAGGAAATCTGGGTCAATATATAGCTTTGGAATTTGTAAAATCCGGAGAGTGGCTCAAACTCTCTCGAGACATAGTAAAGCCGTATTACCTCAAAAAAAGGGAACTTGCACTTTCTTCTATTCGAAGAGAATGGAGGGGCAAATTAAAATTCAGAATCCATGAAAGCGAAGGTGCCTTCTTTCTTTGGGTCCAATTTGCAGGACTTCGCAAAAAAATTTCCGAAATTTATCCACTATTGAAAGAAAACGGGGTCATTATCGTACCAGGGAAATATTTCTATCCTGTTACTAATTCTGGAGATAGTTACGGTGAAGACTCTGTTCGTATTAGTTTTGCCAGAGAAGATTCGGAAATCCAAGAAGGGATACGAAAAATAGGCGAAATTCTAAGTACTTGTACGGATTGATCCGATCTAATTTCAGCGGATTTGGAGTGGAATAAAATTGTTTCATTCTCTCTTTCCGTTAGAGATCCTGGTCGGAAGGAAACGATAGAAAATTTCCTAACTCGGATTGTTGTTCCGGTACGGTGCAAAACATGGAAACGTTGGAGCAGGAAATATCCTTCGAGGAGCTAGCTTCCAATCAAAACAAGGCCCCCGATCTAGAGGCCCTGGCACCGGACTATATCTTCTTAAACGATGGAGCTGTTGGACTTTCTGCCACTGCTCGTTGTATTCTAGACGAACTTAGAGACTGGCATAAAAAGACCGAAAAGCACGGCTCTAAAAGTGTTCATCCATCTTATCTTCTAACCCTAGATAAACTAGGGGAACTTCTTAACAAATATAGGAACTTAAGCGAGCAAGCAAAGTCTCCTCCTTCTGTCGATATGGCCCTTCGCCAATTGATGGATTTAGAAAAGAGGGGAAGAAACAAATCAGCTCTAATCTATCCATTCTTAGTCCGCAACGGAAACAAAGTTTTGGCTAGGATCTCAATCGCTTCTCCTCAAAAAGAAGCAAAGACTGACGTAACTCCTTTCAGAAAGGCATGTTTTTCTTTTTCAGAAGAAACGATTGACCTCATCTTAAATAATAGAGCAAAAAAACCGAGAGCATTGGAAGAAGATCGTCCTGGAGCGATGCTTCTTCATAAAAACAAAAGTGGGCAGATTTGGTTATATCCTAAACTTGCTTCTTTACAATCCGAGATGGCAAGTCTTCTCAGAAGAGGATTCCAACCTTATAGTTATATTCCGATGAATGATTTCTTAGCGGACTTTGCAAATTATGCAAAGAACAAAGGAGCAGTAGTCGAAATTCTTCCGGACTATCATTTGATCTTGGATGATTTACAACTCAATCCTGATGGAACTTATGTAAATCAACCAGAAGTGATTGCACATTATAGAGCACAAAGCGACGCCTTAGAAGTCTTCGCTCTTACTTATCTAAAACAACTTGCTGAGAGAGCTGGTTATAATTTGTTCCGTGCACGTATCCAAGACTTTGAAACTCTACATGGAAATGCAGAACCTGGCAAAAAGCAAAACAGTGAAAAGGTAGAAGCACTCATTCAACTTGTCGAAGATTTTCCTTTCGATAAAGAAAAAGATGATCTCGGAAAAAGAGTCGCGGAGACATGCCAACAATCCGTTCGAGTCATCCGAAAATTAATCCAAGAAAAAGCTCTTTTAAGTGAGAGAAAGATAGAAGGTGCCTTCAAAAGTTTGAAGAACCGTTTGAATATCCAGGCCAAAGAACACTCTCAAAACAATCTGACCTTATATAGATTTATACCTGAAAAACGTTTGGATGCTGTGGGTATTACCGATTCTGAACTCGTTTCCAAATATACGAATGAGATCGTTGCAGATCTAAAAACTAAATTCGGTTTGAAAGAAATCAAAAGAGAAGACGGTACCACCGAGGTATACGTAGTCGATCCGGGTTATATGGCTGCTGTTTTACACAAGTTAACTGCTGATGCAAAAATAAGCCCAGCCGCAGAAAAGGAGCTCACGATTGCAAAAGAGATCCACGCTTCTTTACTCAGTTCCAAGAACCCTGCGCTCAATTCCATGCTCAAGGCGGATTACGTAGTAAAATTACAACAAGATGCAGCTCTCATGGAAAGAGAAGTAGAAGATCGCCAGAAAAGTGAGGCACTTGCTAAGAAGGTCAATCTTTCCATGGGTCTTCTGGGCTTCGTCGGAACCATGTTATTCTTCTTAATTGCAAGCGTTCATTTTAATGCTGCAGGTGTGATCCTGGTCGGACTTCCTGTGGGTCTTGTGATCGGTGGACTACTTGCCGTATTCTTTAGAGACAAAGAAAAATCCGATATTGGTCCAGGTGGAGTTCCTAGATCTTCCGGAGGTGGTGGAGGGTTTGCTGCGAGTTATTCCGGAATCTCGACCGTAAGCGATTATTATCCGAGCGGTGATGACGACGATGCAGATGAACATTTCGGAAAGGCAGAAAGCCCAAAAGAAAAGAAAGTAAGTCTGATCGCAAAAGGTGCAGAACGTTTTGTATTCCCAAACAGATTCACTAAGATCCAGGATAAGATCCATGATTCCAAGTCTATGCGCAAAAAAATCTGGGACAATATAGACAATATTCGCCAATCAGTAGCTCATCTTAGAACCGAATCCGACGATGATAAGGTAGCATCCACTGTCGAATACGCACTTCTACAAAACTCGGCTACAATTGCGATACCTGATGAGATCGTTCCGGTAGGAATGCCGAGCACTATCATTTTGAGTCATACCGATTTAAAGGCTCCATTGATTCGAGACCAAATCTCAGAGTTCTTAAGAAACGAAGCCCAAAAGAAAAAATACGATAAAAAACTCGTTAAATATTATACTTTCTTAATTAATACAATAGAAGTGGAATACTATAAATACCTTCCTAGTCGTAAAAAGAAATAGGGAAATATTATGCCCGAACTTCCGGATCTGGTAGTCATTCGAGAGCGTCTTTTAAAAGAACTTCCAGGTGAGATAATCCAAGAGATAGAGATCTTAGATCCTCTTGTGGTTCGCAATCTTAGCGGTGGAAAATCAGAAACCTCATTTATAGGTTCTATATTCGAAAGTTTGGAGAGAACCGGACCGTTTTTGAATTTTAAATTCGGCTCCAAAAATATAGTCATTCATCCGATGCTCGCGGGAAAATTTTCCTTAGATCCAAAATATAAGAAGAAGGACCTGGCGATTCGGATTAAATTCCAAAATAAGATTCTGAATTATGCAGACGATGTGCATATGGGAAAGGTGTATTTTACTGAGCCTGAATACTTCTCCCAGATCCCAAAGTTTACTGACCAAGGAGTGGATCTTCTTTCCGAAAACTTTACCCAAGAAGAATTTTTAAAAAGAATAGAGAAGAATCGTCAGCAAACCCGGGTTTTTCTCATGGACCAAACCAAACTGAGTGCGTTAGGAAATGCATACGCTGACGAGGTACTTTTTGATTCTAAGATCCATCCCAAAACTCCATGCAATAAACTTTCGGAAGAAGAAAAGATCCAACTCTATCAGAGTATCAAATCCGTCTTAAACGATTCTATAGATTATATCCGTAAAAAACAGGCACCTCTGGATTTTAAGGTCCGAGATCATGTAAAAGTTCGGAATCGAAAGAATGAACCCTGTCCTCGCTGCGGAACCACCATACGCAGGGCAAATGTTTTGGGTCATGATTCCTTCTTCTGTCCCAATTGCCAAAGGGTGCCGGGTGAACAGTTCATTGATTGGAATAAAACCCTCTGAACCTGAAATAAATCGCGCTTGACAGTACAAGCAAATTTTTCAGACTGTCCTTAGATTCTCGGTGATTATAGAGAGAGGGTCACACCCGTTCCCATCCCGAACACGGAAGTTAAGCCTCTCATCGCTGATGGTACTGCATGGTTCGCTGTGTGGGAGAGTAGGACGTTGCCGGGTTGCCATTATTTATTCCATTATATTTTAGAGTAAAAATCCGCCAAAGAAACGGATTGACCCTTGGTTCTCCGGAAAAAATGTAAACCGGTAAGACTTACCCAGGGTCTTAAAACGCAATCTTAGAGATACAGGGAACCATATGAGAAGAACATACCAACCCAGCCGGATTAAACGTGCCCGTACCCACGGATTCCGCGCCAGAATGGCGACTGCCGGCGGAAGAAAAGTACTTTCCCGCAGAAGAGCTAAAGGCCGTTACAAGCTAACCGTTTCTGACGAAAGAACTGGTAAAAAATTCTAACGAACCCATATAGAAGAGACACTTACATCCAAGAAGGATATCCGGGAACTTTTTGCTTCCGGAAAACGGGTAACCAATCCTCCTCTCACGGTGATTTATCGGGGAAACGGCCTGGAAGAAAACAGGTTCTTATACTGCCCCGAACGTTCGGTCGGCAAGGCCGTTCGCAGAAACCGGATACGGAGAAGATTAAGAGCCGCTGTGGCCGAAATAGCAGGCTTTTTTCCAAAGGGTTTCGATATCGCGATACTTGCGAAACCGAGCCTATTCGAAAAAGATCATACCGAACTTCTGGCTTGTTTGGGTCTACTCGCTCGTAGATTAAAATGAACCGACTCGCCATCTTTCTGATCCGATTTTATAAACGTTGGATCTCACCTATTCTTCCGCCTTCCTGCAGATTCCATCCTAGTTGTTCTGAATATGCAATGCAGGCCTTCCAAGAATATGATTTCTTGTCGGCGACTTATCTAAGTACAAAACGAATTTTAAAATGTAATCCCCTATTCGCTGCAGGCGACGACCCTTTACCACCCAACCCTAGAAGGAATTAGGAATGGAAGATAGACAAAACAGACTTTTTCTCGCGTTAATTTTATCCATGGGAGTTTGGTTCTTAGTAACCTATTACTTCAACCCCGAATCAGGAAAACCGAAACAGCAACAGAAGACCGAACAAACTCCTGTTTCTGAAAATAAGGAAAACGTAAAACAAGAAACCAAGGTAGAACCTAAACCTGCCGCCGCGGTTACGAATGCTAAAGACATTAAAACTTTTACCTTCAAAACGGAAGCGCACGTAGTCGTTCTTTCCAGTTTGGGGGGAAGGGTCGAAAAATTTTATATTCGAAATTACAAGAATGTAGAAGGAACCGAAATCAATATCACCAGAGCGGACTTCCAAGAAATTGAAGTAGAAGGTGAGAAGATCAAGGCAATCGAACTTTCCAGAGGAAAAGGTTTCGACTTTAACTTCTCTCATAGAAAAGAAGATGTGGCCACTTCAGAATGGAACCATCTGAATTTTAAAGCCGAAGAAAACAAAGAAGATCAAAGTATCACATTCACAGCTAGCGATAAAGGTGTTCTTCTTAAAAAAGTATATAAATTCTTCCCGCACGAAAATTACTTCAAAACAGAGATTTCCATTACCAATCTTGGAAAAGAAAAACTCTATTTCGGAGATCGTGATAAACCTGCTTACTTAAGAACTTTTGGAAGTTTGGGGCCACTTCCTTTAAACAGAGAGGCGAATGCTCAGGAACTTTCTAAATTTTTCCGTGTGTATAGAATGGACGGAAGTGAGAAAGACTTTGCTGACGGCGGGGACGCTTGGGGATTTTGGGAAGGAATCCGTAACTTCTTCTTAGGACATCCAAACGGAAACGAATTTTATAAGGAAGTATGGAGTAGTGGAGAAGGTGTGGATTATATCGGTTCCGGTAGCCGTTACTTCTTGGCCGCAGCAGACACTTTAAATCATCCTGCAGAAGGAATTCTTTTAGATAATAGAAAGAAAAACGAAACAGGAACTATCTTAGCGTATTCTAATATCACTATTGATCCAGGAAAAGAAGAAACCCTCGAATTCGCAAACTATGTCGGAATTAGAGAATGGGATGGGATGTTGTTTAGAGATCCTAAACTGGATCCGTTTAAAAATCCTAAGTCCACTTTTGCTGGTTTAAGTGCCGACCTGAACAAATCTTTCAACCAAGGTATCTTCACTCCGATCAGGAACGGTATCGTTTGGTTCTTACAACAATCTTATAAATACACGATCCCAAGCTACGGTTTTGGTATCTTACTTTTTGCATTGGTATTCAAGTTAGTCTTCTATCCTCTCAACCAGAAACAGGCAGAGGCGATGAAGAAGATGAGTGCTCTTTCTCCCGAACTGAAAAAGTTAAACGAGAAGTATGCTAACGATCCGGCAAAAAAACAAGAGAAGATGTTGGAATTATACAAAAAACATAATATGAATCCGCTCTCTCAATTGGGTGGATGTCTTCCTATGTTGATCCAACTTCCTATCTTCTTCGCATTATACGTTGCGTTTGCAGATACAATCGATCTTTGGAAGTCTCCTTTCCTTTGGATTTCGGATTTGAGTGAGCCTGATTTTATCTGGACTTCTCCTGCGATCCCTTATCTCGCAGCAGCCGGGCTTTCTATTAACTTATTGGTATTATTGATGGTCGGAACTCAGTTTCTTTCTATGAGACTGACATCAGTGCAGACTGACCCGAACCAAAAAATGATGATGTATTTAATGCCTGTTATGATGGTATTCTTCCTTTGGAGCATGCCGTCCGGACTGACATTATATTGGACTGTGACTAACGTCCTTTCCATTGCTCAACAGTGGGTAACCAATATTCGTAAAAAAGACGAAACCCCTGTAAAAGTTTGAATTCATATATCGAGGATACGATATGGAAAACTATATTTTCGAAGCCGAAGGAAAAACAAAAGCCGAGGCCGAAGAGATCGCGTTAGAAACCTTAAGACTAGAACCCGGAGACATTCGTTTTGAAACTGTCGAATCCGGTAAGTCTGGATTTTTAGGTTTAACACAAAAAAAACCGGCAGTTGTTCGAGCATTCGTTTCGAACTTTGATATTCCGGCTGAAAAGATCATCCATGGAGTGGTGCTTACACTTCTCCGCAAGATGGGAGTAGAAGCGGAAGTTGTCGGAATGGGAGACGTGGACGGAAAGATCTATATTGAACTTACCAGCCGCGAATCCGGACTAATTATCGGAAAGAGAGGAGCAACTTTGGATGCTCTTCAATTTTTGGTAAACCTGATGGTGGATTCTAAGATCCGTCACGGTCGTAAGATCGTATTGGATACCGAATCTTACAGAGACAAAAGAGAACTGTCCTTGATCAGATTGAGCAAGTCGGTAGCTTCTTCCGTCGCAAAATCAGGTAAGTCCAAATTACTTGAGCCAATGAATCCTTTCGAAAGAAGGATCGTTCACATGGCTCTACAAGAGAACGAAAAAGTTTTCACTAGATCGGAAGGGAACGGGACTTATAAAAAAGTTCGAATCATTCCGATGAAAGACAGACACAAGTACAAAGACGTCGTCGAAAAAAGCCCTAACGGGGACTTACTCGAGGAAGTAAACGATTACTGATCGGTCGTGGCTGATACAATAGCAGCTATCTCCACAGCTTCCGGCGCCGGTGCTATCGGCATCCTTCGGTTATCCGGACCGGAAGCACTTCCTATCGCCTATAGGCATTTATCCTTTTTTGAGGGAGCCTTTCCTCTTTCTTCCATCAAACCTCGTAACGCATATACCTGTCGATTTGTAGATGGGGAGAAAAAATTAGACCAAGTAGTTTTTATCTATTTTGCAGGACCGAATTCTTTTACGGGAGAAGATCTGTGTGAGATACATACTCACGGAAATCCTATCCTACTCAGAGAAGCTTTAGAATGTTTGTTTCGTTCAGGAGCTAGGCCGGCCAAACAAGGCGAGTTCACTAAAAGAGCATTCTTAAACGGTAAAATAGATCTGAACGAAGCGGAAGCGATCGGAAGGATCATAGGCGCTCGTTCCAGATTCGAATTGGAACTGGCCCAAAAGAATGCTTTTGGCGAAATTTCCAGACTCGCTTCGAATCTCAGAAGCCAATTGATTTCTCTCAAAGCGGAATGCGAAGCCGAGATCGATTTTTCTACAGAAGATCTTACTTTCGAATCCTTCGAAGAAAGAAAAAAAAGAATTCGTTCTATTTCGGATATTTGTTCCAACCTTCTGAAAAGATCCAGCGAGACAGAAACTCTTTTAGAAAGAAGTAGAGTAGTTTTGTATGGAGAGCCGAATACCGGCAAGTCTAGTTTGATGAACCTGATCTTAGGAAGAGATCGTTCTATTATCTCCGAAATTCCTGGGACTACCAGAGATTATATCAGCGAGGACCTATTACTTTCAGGAGTTCCTATCCGGCTCATCGATACCGCAGGTGTTAGAGAGACCGGTGATAAGATCGAAAAGATGGGAATTGAAAGAAGTGAGAAAGAATTCTCCCAAGCAGATGTAAGATTATTCGTGATAGACGTCTCTCAAAAGAACGATTGGGACAAGTTTGCAGAAGAGAACAGATCCAAACTGGAAGGCGCAATCGTTGCCGCAAATAAATCGGATATAAGAGATCCAAGCTGGGATCCTGAAAGTATTCTAAAGAAAAATTATCCCGGCACAGTCCTAGTCGAAGTTTCCTGCAAATCCAGACAAGGTCTAGATACTTTGGTCTCTGAAATCGCCACTAAACTACAGGGTTTAGAAAGTTCAGAAGATTATGTCCTTTTGGAAGAAAGGAACAGATTTCATTTTTCTTCTATCACTCGAAGCCTGGAAAACTGTCTGACTTTAATGGAAGAAGGGGCTCCAGCGGAGATTTACATCAAAGAAATTGATTTCGCTTTGGAACAAATCGGGGAAGTAAATGGAAGAGTGGACACGGAAGAAATTTTAGGAAGAATTTTTAGTAAATTCTGCGTTGGGAAATAAGCTCTTTCAGAAATAGAATAGAACCTAGGCCCGATCGTCGAAAAATTGGTTTTATCGTTATGAGAGAAAAATCCCTCGAATATCATTCCCTTCATCCAAAGGGTAAAATACAAGTTGTTCCGACAAAGCCGACTAGAGATTCATTCGACTTATCCTTAGCATACTCTCCGGGAGTTGCCTATCCTTGTCTGGAAATTAAAGAAAATCCGGACCTGGTGTACGAATACACCAACAAAG
Organism: Leptospira neocaledonica; assembly: GCF_002812205.1. Classification (NCBI taxonomy): domain Bacteria; kingdom Pseudomonadati; phylum Spirochaetota; class Leptospiria; order Leptospirales; family Leptospiraceae; genus Leptospira; species Leptospira neocaledonica. The sequence goes on along the minus strand of NZ_NPEA01000003.1, from coordinate 170,136 downwards.
GGAATCTGGTAGGAATTATTACTAACGGGACTGCAATTTTAGGTCTCGGAGATATCGGACCTGCCGCAGGAAAACCTGTGATGGAAGGTAAAGCGGTACTTTTCAAAAAATTTGCCGGGATAGACGTTTTTGATATTGAGGTAGACGCCAAAGATCCGGACGACTTCATAAAAACTGTAAAAATGTTAGAACCTACCTTCGGCGGGATAAACCTAGAAGATATCAAGGCTCCCGAAAGTTTTTATATAGAAGAAGAACTCATTAAAGCGATGAATATCCCGGTCTTCCATGATGACCAACACGGGACAGCAATCATTACCGTTGCTGGGTTGCTGAACGCATTTGAGATTAATAAAAAACGTCCTAGTGATGTAAAACTGGTAGTCTGTGGAGCGGGAGCGGCAGGGATCGCGATCGCAGAATTAGTCCAACATATTGGTATCAGAAAAGAACATATCTTCTTAGTAGATACCAAAGGTGTGATCCACACTGAAAGAACCGATCTAAATTCTACCAAACAAAAATATGTTCAGAAGACAAACGCTCGTACTCTTGCAGACGTTATGCAGGATGCGGATATTTTTGTGGGAGTTTCAGTAGCAGATATGGTTACCGAAGACATGGTAAAATCCATGGCTCCAAATCCGGTTATTTTTGCTTTAGCAAATCCTGATCCTGAAATTCCGTATGCAGTGGCAAAAAAGGTTCGTCCTGATATTATTATGGGAACTGGAAGAAGCGATATGCCGAACCAAGTGAATAACGTACTAGGTTTCCCATTCATTTTTAGAGGTGCATTGGACGTTAGAGCCAAACATATCACTTTAGAAATGAAATTGGCTGCGGCTCGTGCCTTAGCGGAACTTGCTCGGATGGACGTTCCTGATGCGGTTAGCCTCGCTTATGGCGGAGAAAAATTCGTATTTGGTCCTGATTATCTGATTCCAAAACCTTTCGATCAAAGGGTATTGTATCATGTGGCTCCGGCAGTTGCAGAAGCTGCAGTCCAAAGCGGAACAGCCAGAAGACCATACCCTGGAAGGGAAAATTACGTTTCTTTCTTAGAAGGTTTGATGAGGTCTTAAGACGGACTTCTATAGAAGTTTCGAATTTAGTCTAATACTCTTGGAACTTGCTCAAGAAAGCATGTATTTGTTTCCGAAAATATTATACTAGCTCGGCTCAGACAAAAAGCCAAATCAAGATCGGAGCAAAAGGGAAGAATTTATGCCCGAAATGGAAAGTAATTCCACGCCCCCGGCTTCGAATCCGCTCTCGGAAGAAGGTGTAATTCCGGTAGATCGTGTAGATCTGATACCGGAAGAGGAACTTCGTAACCTTCTTCTCCAAACGACTCCCAAAGCAATGAGGGATTTGGACCTAATTGAGAAAGGAGTCGAGAACTTCTTCTTATTCAATTATTCTCCTTTCGCTCTCGCAAAATTCGAACAGTTACAATTCTTAAAACCTGCAGATCTAAAATATTTCGAAGATAAGAACGGTTTCGTTCTCTACCAGTATCTATTCGTCTCGGAAGAAACAAAAGAATTAGGATTAGCCAATGTTGCCCTTCGCCCTGCGTCCAGAAGAGCAGAGCAGATCCAAAAAATCAAATCTGCTTGTTTGGCTCAGTCTGCAGCTGCATTTTTACAATTCATCGTCCGAAGAGACATCAATTTGGCAGATAGAAGGTCCGCTGGGGAATTAAGGGATTGGGTGATTCGACAATATCTGAATACAGATGAGAAAGGAAATCTTTTGGATTTCCAAGATTCCAGAAATCTTCCTTACTCGATGAGGAATGTTAAAACTCTTTCTGTAGAATCTTTTCTACAAAGGAATTTTAAAATCCGAGAAGATATTCTAACTTCTTTAATTTCCCTTTTGAGTAAAAAACCGAACGAGATAGTCGCCTTCTTATCACAGATCAAAACGGTTCCGGACGCATTACTTGCATTAGAAAAAAGAGGAAACCGCCCTCCTTTATTAAGACTACATTTGGAGTTTCATGTTATCCAACCTTCTTTAGAAGAACTTGTGGGCGAAATTTCCATAGATAGCAAAAAACCGAATGCAAATGAAGAGACTGAATTAGAAATCATTTTCGAATTATTCATTGGTTTATCTAGAAAGATATTAATCTCACTTCTTCCCGGAGAACAAGCCGGATGGATCAAAGCCTCCGGGACCGAACAAGGCCCCGACTATCTAAGAGAATTATCCAAACACCCTGCATTTACTTCCGGAAAAACCTGGGAAGGTTCTGATATATTCTTACAAGCTTTCGAAGTATTAATGGGCTCCATGGACTCTCTTTCCAGTTTAAGAAAAGAGTCTCTAATCAATTTAGCTTTTAGTGATATGGTGATTCGTATCAGAGAATCTAAAGAGCCGCTTGTAGTAGATTCAGGTGCTTTGAAGATCAAGGACTCTTCTATCCAAGCCGCGGGCCTTACTAAAACAGAAGTTTTGGATCAGGTACTGGAAAGATTCAAAACAAGAAATGATATTCTCACGAGAGAAAAAGTAACAGGTGGCGGCCCCGGGATCGTAGCACTTGCTCTGGAAAATGTGGTTTCTTCTTTTTTAAATAATAAAGAAAGAAGGACTTCGATTCACACTTTGATCCGTAAGAACGGACAGCCGAAAGGAATTTATGCTTTTCTAAAGGATGTTGTAGAAGGTGTCGATCCTGAACTCGTAATAGATGATCAGATCCGTCTTTCTAAAGCCATTGCAGATTGGGAAAAAGAAACGGAAAAACAAAGACTGAAAGCAATCCAAGATTCCAAGTCCTTCTTGGTAAAACTTTTGGAATGGATCCTCAGTTTATTCGGCGTGAATTTTTCTCCATCTCCTAAAAAAGACATCGAACCTGCGGACGAATTCCATTCTTCCAAACAGAGTAAAAAATCTCCAAGCAGTGGAGCTGCTTCTGCCGAGCCCGAAAAAGAAGTTCCTAAAAAGAAAAAATCTTTGGGAGTACTCCTAGGTCCTAAAGAAAAATCCACTTTGATCCCCGCTAAGGTCCAGAAAGCGATTGATTACGTGGATCGTAAAAATAACGGAATTATCTGGCTCGATGAAGTGGTGAATGCTAGTTCTGCTCCGGAATTCGGAAAAGACAAAGTAGCCGACCTTATGTATTATGACCAGAAGCGGAGATATATCGAGATTCGCTCCATGAATTCTATCCGGCATGTGTTTATCCGGAAAGAATTGGAATCCGATTCCGCCTGGTTGGATTCTACCTTGGAATATTTGGAGAATGTCACCGCCAAAAAACCGGAGTTTGCAGCCTTAGCGGATACTCTTCGCAAATTCCGAGACGAGTGATCTACCCCATATTCTGATTAGGACATTCGTTCCGATCCCGGAAAATCCAACCCGATCAATTTACTACTATTGAACGGAGGATTCATGAAAACTAGAATCGAAACCGACTCCATGGGAGAAATCCAGGTAGACGATTCCAAATACTGGGGCGCTCAAACCGAAAGGTCTCTTCATCACTTTCATATCGGGAACGATCGTTTCCCAAGGGAAATGATTCGTGCTCTTGGAGTTCTTAAAAAATCAGCAGCAATCGTAAACGCTCAGCTTGGTCTTTTGACCGAAGAGAAAAAAAATCTGATCGTTCAAGCTGCTGACGAAGTGATCTCCGGAAAATTGGACGAACATTTTCCTCTAAGCGTTTGGCAAACGGGTTCCGGAACACAAACCAATATGAACTCCAACGAAGTAATCTCCAATCGTGCGATTGAGATTGCAGGCGGGACAAAAGGTTCTAAAAAACCTGTACATCCAAATGATGATGTAAATAAGGCTCAATCTTCTAATGATACTTTTCCAACTGCAATGCATATTGCTGCTGCAGAACAATTAGTGAATAAACTTTTGCCTGCATTAGAACAATTGAAAAATACTCTAAAGAAGAAATCTGATGAGTTCAAAGATATTATCAAGATCGGAAGAACTCACTTGCAGGACGCGACTCCTTTAACTCTTGGTCAAGAATTCTCCGGTTACGTAAAACAATTAGAGTACAATATTGAAAGAGTGAAGTCAGTTCTTCCTTCCGTATACAGATTGGCTTTAGGTGGAACTGCAGTCGGAACTGGGTTGAACACTCATCCTGAATTTGCAGTAAAAGCTGCGGCTCAGATCGCTAAAGAAACTGGACTTCCTTTCACTTCTGCAGAGAATAAATTTGAGGCATTAGCGGCTCACGATTCTTTGGTAGAAACTCATGGAGTTTTAAAAACAATCGCTGCTTCTTTTATGAAGATTGCAAACGACGTGAGATGGTTGTCTTCCGGTCCTAGATGCGGGATCGGTGAGATCTCTATTCCGGAGAATGAGCCTGGCTCTTCCATCATGCCTGGAAAAGTAAATCCTACTCAGTCAGAACAAATGACTATGGTTGCTTCTCAAGTGATCGCTAACGATGTTGCCGTGAATATTGGCGGAGCCTCCGGAAACTTCGAATTGAATGTTTTCAAACCTCTGATTATTCATAATGTTTTGAATTCGATTCGTCTATTGGCAGACTCAGCAGTTTCTTTCGAAGAACATTGCGCGAGAGGAATAGAGCCGAATAAGGAAAATATCAAAGAACATCTGAAGAACAGTTTGATGCTTGTGACTGCGTTAAATCCGCATATCGGTTATGATAATGCTGCTAAGATTGCAAAGAATGCTCACAAAAAAGGAACTAGTCTGAAAGAGTCCGGGATTGAACTTGGCTTATTGACTTCAGAACAATTCGACCAATGGGTTCTTCCTGAAAAAATGATCTCTCCAAGCGTTGATTGATAAAAGCCTAAAGATTCCTAAAGCTCTGAGGGCATAAAAAAGGCAGTGTGTAAACACTGCCTTTTTTGTCGGATCGAAACCCTACTGATTATTGTTGTTGAGCAAATTTGAAGGTTACTCTACGGTTTTTAGGATCTTTTGCATCCAATCCGGAAACTGGAGAAGAAGAACCTGCGCTCTTAGTAACGATACGATTTGCAGGAATTCCTTGTTTAACTAAGGATTGTTTAACCGCTTTTGCACGAATTTCTCCGTAGAAAACGTTTCCTTTTTTATCGCCTTCTGCTTCTTCAGGTCCTACTTGGTCAGTGTGACCAGTGATCTCTAATACCCAAGAATCAGGAAGTTTAGAAATTCCATCTTTAAGAACGGAAATATTAACTTTTGCCCACTCGCTGAAATCTCCCGCGCTAACATCAGCTTTTTTGTAGCTGAATCCTGGACGAGTGATCCCGTCTGGATAGCGGAAGTCTTTAATTTGATTATTGAAAGCGTCTGCAGGAGAGTCTACGTTGACGTTACGAGAAGCTGCGGAATTTTGTTCTCCAGGCTCAGGAGCCGCTTGGTCTTTGTTGTCTGCAGAAGAGCAAAGAGCTAAGGAAAAAACCGTTGCACCGATGAGCAGGATATTGAGAATTTTTTTTACCATGTTGTATTCCTTCCTTGATTAGGGTAGGGGTTTATTTCGATGAATTTATCCAAAATATACCTATTCTCGCAAAATGGGAAATCTTTTTTAGACCTCTGTGCGAAAGGGATACGTTTTCGCCGCTTACATATTTCTTAGGAGAACTATTATGAATCTGGAACTTCATGCCGAAGTTAACGCTGACTCTGATGGATCCAGACTCGATCGATTTTTAAAGGACTTTCTGGGAGACGAAATATCCAGAGCTTCCATTCAACATTGGATCGATTCCGGTTGGGTCAAAGATGGAAATGGAAAAATACTCCTTAAATCTTCTTATAAAGTAAGCCCTGGAGAAAACTTCCTTATCTCAGTTCCACCTAAACCTCCATTGAACTTAACGCCAGTAAAAATGGAGATCGAAGTTTTAAAGGAAACTCCTCATTATCTGATCATTCGTAAACCGGCAGGCATTGCATCACATAGCGGGCCAGGAGATAGATCCGCTACCTTGGTTAACGGATTACTCTACAAATTTAAGGAGCTTTCGAGTGTCGGCGGAGAAGCAAGGCCTGGTATCGTGCATCGTTTGGACAAACCCACGGAAGGGATTATGATCGTCGCAAAGAATGATCAAGCGCATGCAAAACTTTCCGAGTTGTTTAGAAGAAGGGACATTACCAAGAAATATCTTGCCTGGGTCCAGGGCACACTTCCGGAAGGAGAAGGCACAATAGATAGACCGATCGGAAGACATCCGGTAGAAAGATTAAAGATGACTGTGACTCCTAAAGGAAGAGCCTCTGTCACTCACTATAGGATCTTAAAAACTGCGGTTTCTAAAAACGGCAGAAAGTTCTCTCTCATCGAAGCTGATTTGGAAACAGGAAGGACTCACCAGATCCGGGTTCATTTTCAGAGCCTTAGATGTCCTGTGGTTGGAGATCTTCTTTATTCCAGAAACGCTGCACTTTTTGAGAACTACGGACTTTTACTCCTTTCTTATTTGTTAGAATTCAAGGATCCTTTTACGGGAGAAGAAGTGCAGATCGTTCTGGATCCTCCCCAAAGGTTCGAAAATTTCGAAAGTAATTTGGAGAATTTTTGATCTTATTCAGATCTTATAGAATAAGTAGCACTTATGGAAGAAGATAAAATAGAAAAGATCAAACAGGGTTTCTGGCCTAAGGTAAAGAAGGTCGCAGGAAAGGTTCCTTTCCTTGCGGATGCAATCTCTTTGTATTATGCGATGTTGGATCCTTCTACTCCCCTGAAAGCAAAACTTACGATCGCGGGCGCACTTGCTTATTTTCTTACACCTTTTGATGCGATCCCGGATATTTTATTTGGAGCAGGTTATATAGACGATGCAGGAGTCGTCGCCGCTGTTTTAGCAGCTGCTTCTATGTACGTAAAAGAAGAACATAAGAAGAAGGCCGCGGATTTTTTAGATTCCAATCCTAAGGGTACCCTGGAGAATTGAAAAACTTCTCCAATGAGCTACCAAAACGAAATCAAGATAAGATACCAACATTTCCTCAACTTCGTCCCAACAATCTCTGAGTTCCTGAAAAAAACTCACGAAAGAGAAGATCTGCAAATCTCCTTTAAGGGAAGTATAGAGTCCGACCTAGTAACGATCGCAGATAAAGGTTCCGAAGAATTGATCGTCTCCGAGATCAGAAAAGCATTCCCGAGCGACCATATCTTAGGAGAAGAAGGAAGTAACTACGAAGGAAGTTCTCAATTCAAATGGATTATAGATCCCTTGGATGGAACTGTAAATTATTCTCATCGTATTCCTCTATATTGCTGTTGTATCGGATTAGAAGATCAGGAAAAAAAATCAGCAGTCATGGGAATTGTTCCAATGCCTGCACTCGGACATGTATATCATGCGATGTTGGGAGAAGGTGCCTTCAAAGATAAAACTTCCATCAAAGTCACTCAAACCAAAGAAATCAAAAAAGCACTTTTATGCACCGGATTTCCTTATGACAGAGAAGAGAAGATAGAACAACTCATGTTCAATCTGAAAAAATTTATCTTAAGATCTAGAGGTGTAAGAAGGACAGGTTCCGCCGGTCTGGATGTTTGTTGGGTGGCCGAAGGCAAGTTTGACGCATTCTGGGAAGAAGATCTAAAACCTTGGGACATGACTGCTGCTGCGGCAATACTTCAAGAAGCCGGCGGAAAATTAAGTACTTATGCCAACAATACATTTCATCCGTACGTGACCAGTTTGATTGCGTCTAACGGAGTATTGCATGAAAAAATGGTAGAGATCTTACAGGAGTTTTTAGATATATGAGTTGGGTTTTATTGGTGTTTGCCGGACTATTCGAAGTCGGTTTTACTACTTGTATGAAATTATCCGACGGCTTTAAGGACTGGAGATACGGGCTTGGATTTTTAGTGTTTGCTATTTTGAGTTTTTACTTTTTGAACAAAGCAACTCAGAATATTTCTCTTGGAACTGCGTATGCTGTATGGACAGGGATCGGCGCAGCAGGGACTGTGATTATCGGAATTCTGTCCTTTGGAGATTCTATCAATACTTGGAGGATATTTTTCCTTTCCACTTTGATATTATCCGTGATCGGCTTAAAGTTTTTAGGCGGGGACTAAATCCTATTCAGAATATCTTCTTCTGATACATCTTTCTACGATATGGGCGATCTTTTTTTCCACGATATCAGGATTGAAGTTCGCTTGAACGTATCTTTTACCGTTCAGACCCATTTCTTCTCTTTCTCTTCCGTGATTTACTAAATATTCTGCGACCGCGCAAAAGCTGTCTAAGTCGGAATAATATAAACCGCCGTTACTTCTCAAACAATGACCTCTTAGAACGTCCGATTTTCCGTTGACTAAGACTACTTTTTTACGGATCCAAGCTTCCATAATAATAATCGAAAAACTTTCCATAGGAGAAGGATTGATAAGTATATCGGAAGAACGAATTATCTCGTCCTTGGCTTCTTCGCTTACAAAACCTAGAGGAGATACATGAGAAAATTTTGATATTCTTTGTAAAAGTTTGGAATCCCCCCTTCCAGCCAGGAGCAATTTATCATTACGGCCGCTTCTTTTTTGCCAATCGGAAAAGTATTGCGCCATCTCCAGCACACCTTTTCCTTCGTCTATCCTTCCCACATACAAGAACTGAAAGGAGTCCTGGGGATTTTTTTTCTCAGAAGGTTTTTTATCCGTTTCTTCTGGAATGGCTAAATGCATTCCGATTACATTCCCAAGACTCGGCTCGTATCCGTACAATTTATGAAAGAGATCTTTTTCTTCGGGAGTATTAAAACAATATGCAGAGTCATCTTTGAAAAGATTCGAATATACTGATAATTTTGCAGGTGGTTCATCGTGCAATGTTGGAATTACTACAGATTTTTTTGCGACCAACGGAAGTCCATAAACCATCGGATAATACAGATAAGAAACGAACACGAATACATCGTAATCTCTTTCGTTTGTCTCAATGTATTGGATCAGATCCGGACAATAAGGACCTTGCATGTCTACCCAGATCCTTTCTTTTTCCTCTTGTGATCCTACACTTTTTCCTGATTCAGAATTTCGAAATAGTTTGTTCGAAAATTTGTTAAACTTGGAAATATTTCTTTCTTTATCAACAGAGAATCTAAGAACTCTGATTCGATTTCCCGGTTCAGGTTCGATCCATTCTCTGCTAACCTTCTTCTCTAAATCTTTTCCTAGAAGTACAGGTTCTAAATCTTTGATTGGGATCTGGTTTTTCCAAGTGATATAATCAAGTGAGCGGCTCGCGAGAACTGTAACTTCGTAAAACTTGGATAATATTAGAGTATATTGATAGATTAGTTTTTCGGAACCACCTGAAATATGATCCGAAAAAATAGGAGTAACAACGGCTAATCTTCTACGAGAGTCTAGCAAGAACAGGCCTCAATACAGTTTCTGCGTTGATCTGAGAGAAGGAAGAAAGTCGTTTTTGTTGGGTTTCTAAGATCAGATCTTTCCAATTTCGATCCGTCACCATTTTGTGGGCAAGTTCTACGATTATATCCATTCTCTTTTCTTTGAATAAGATTCCTGCGCCGGATAGAGTTTCACCTACTGCGCCTCCATCGAATGCAAGGATCGGAATATTATGAACCATCGCTTCCAATAACGGAACACAAAATCCTTCATGCTCGCTCATTGATAGGAAAAGATCACAGTTGAGATACATGGATCTTAATTCTTCGTCGGATAAAAAATCTGTGATGATCACATTCTTTCTCAATTTATAAAAATCGAGCATACGTTCCAATTCTTCTCTGTATAAATATAACTCTTTAGAACTGAATCCTACCATAAAAAGTTGGAACTCAGGACCGTAAGCCTTGAGATAATGGAATGCAAATCGGATCAAGTCATCCTGTTTTTTATTCGGGGCAATTCTTCCTACAAATAGGAAGCGGGGAATATTGGGTCGATTTTTCGGAAAATTTTCCTTAAGAGTTTGTCTGCCTTGGGGGAGCTGGTAGGTGATCGGAAGAACATCCACATCTTCAAAACCCAATTCCAAGAGTTCGGATTTATTGTATTCCGAAACTGCGAATACCTTATCAAATTTGTTTCGTAATGACTCTAATTCTTCTCTTCCTTTCCGAAGAAGGTAAGTAAGTTTCAGATCATATTTTTCGAAAAAATGGCCAGGCGTTACGTTATGGTATATTAAAATTTTTGAATTCTTGGGCTTTAATATCGTTTCCAAGACATCGGAATGGATAGAATGATGATAGATTAAAATATCTTTGTTATTGGAAGAATACGCCTTATACTTTTTTACCAAAGTATCCGTTCCAGGACCCGTATTTTCCGCATATATTTCAGAAGAATATCCTATTCTTTTGAAAACGGATTTTAAGGAATTCATTTCGTTAGAAATTGCATCCCCTAAATTGAAACCTGCGGCGAATTGATGTACTCCTCTTCTTCTGAAGATCATGAGGCCGCCGCTTCTTTAAATGTGAATATCTGTTTTAAAACTCTTCCGTAAGGCATGGAATCATAATCCATACAAACTTCTCTTCTTTTGGAAGAAGCATGAGGACCATCCACTGGGCGAACGGAAGATTGGGATTCTAAGATAAAATGGATCCACTCTGCTAATTTTTCCAAACTATTCAGATCTTTTTTTCGGAAAAGATATCCGGCATCTTTTAAAGTTTCCGGAACGGCAGTGCAAGCATAAGCGAAAACAGGAATATCATAACTCAATGCTTCTACAAGAGGTATGCCGAAACCTTCGTGCTCACTCATGCTGATATAAGCGTCCATCTCTTCCCAAAATCTGGGTAGCTCGGAATCTTGAACCCCCATTCTAAATTGAATGTTTCCTCCGACGCCGAGTTCTCTAGCCATTTGTTTTAAGTTCGTAAAATAATCTTCGAAAATACTGGGTACATTTCCGATCAGTAAAATCCTATATTTAGGTTCTATTCTTTTTAGGAAGTAAGAGAGGAATAGTATATCTTCTATCTTTTTGCTCGGGACTAATCTTCCGACATAGCCAAGAGTATAGCCGTTCTTACGATTTCGTTTTTCGCCCTTCCATCCATATTTTCTAACAATTGGAAGAACGCTGGAATTCACTATATTCAAATCTTCTAGATTGGATGCGCTGTATTTTGAGCTGGGAAGAAAACGTTCGGTGAATCTTTTTAATTTATGTAATTCTAATATGGATTTTTTATAATCCAATTCAAAACTTCTAAATATATCCTGAGAAACAAAAGGTTTAAAAAACTTAGGAGGGGTGATATTCTGGTAACGTACGAATTTTCTGCCGGGAAAAGAAAGAAAGGAATTTATCGGATAACCGGAACCGCCATACTCCAAAATATGCATGGAATTAGAGGACAAATTGTTCTCACTTTGAAGTTCTTCTGTTCGTAACGTATTAATAGAGCCGTCGCTCAGATCGGTTTGGCAGACAATCTCTGTCTTGATCCCGGAAGAATTTAAAACTTCCCTTAAACCTTTGATATCGTTCCCGATCCCGTCCTTATCTCTAAATTCGGAAATATGGAGATAGGCGTTCATTTTCTAAAACTAAACACCGAAAAGCCGTCTCCGGCTTTGGTATCCACTATATTCTTAAAACCTAATTTTTGTAAGAACTCTCTGAATGCTGACTCGCTGATCTGAGTCAAAAGGATCGGTTGAAATGGAGAGACCATTCTATTCGAATAATTGGAATATCTAAAGATGAATTCTGTACCGGTGGAAGTTTTAGAAGCCAGTGATTTGAAAAGTTTTTCTAAAACCCAATTCGGCAAAAGACAAAGGTTTGTATTGGAGATAATTTTAGAAGGAAGAGGAGACTCGGGAAGAACTTCCTCGAAAGAAAGAAGGGATACTGAATTCGTAATATGTTCTTTGATATAAGAATATTGGGACTTGTTCCAAGTGACTGCTTTGAATTCTATCTGAGCCTTTAAGAGTTGTTTGAGGAATTTTCCCCATTCAGGATTGATTGCAAGAACCGAGTCTCCAGGGTTTAGTCTGGAAAGAATGAGAGTCTCACTTTCTTCTAAGGTTTCTTCCTCGTATAAAAACTCATTAGACCAAACGAACTCGGGACTGATCTCTTTTTTAAGAGTATAATTTAATTCCACAAACTCGTTGTAAAACTTTTCGAATTTGCGTTTTAACTTTTCATGATCTCCTCTTAGTAGGATCAATTCATTCAAAACACTGTAGAATGCGCGGGTTCTGTTCTCGGAAAGTTTTTTGTCTAGGAAAGCATATAGCTCGATCAGTTTGATAAACAGCCAACGGATCGGACCGCGGATGTATTTAAATTTTGGATTAGTAAACTTAGGAGGGGAGATTCCTTTTTCGAATAAATGAGCAGTTTCTGCAGCATCAAATTCCCTATATCCTTCAGGGGACTGGGGAGAAAACTTCCAACGAGAAAGTCGTTCCAATTCTTCCTTGGAAACTGGCCTCCTGGCAAGCCTGGATTCTATTTCTTCCATGAGCTCGCGGACATTGACCGAGCTGTCCTTGATTTCTATAATATCTGAGGATCTTTCTTCCATGGGCGCCCGGACTTTTATTCGATTGTTTTTTTCTTATTCGACAAAACAATCGTATTTTTACTTCGATTTATCATAACAAACATGAAATACTTGGTCACAGGAGCAGAAGGTTTTGTTGGATCTTATCTGGTTCCAGAACTTACGCAAGAATCCGGGTCTGAACTTCTGGGCCTGGGAATGAATCCTAAAAATACCGAGTTTCCATTTCCTTATAAGGTTTGTGATATCAGGGATATCCAATCACTCCAACAAGTATTCGAGTCCTATTCCCCAGATGTATTATTCCATTTAGCAGGACAAACATTCGTTCCGAGATCCATCGAAAATCCTGAGGAAACATTACTTATCAATGTGGCGGGTACATTGAATATTTTAGAATGTTTTAAACGTTCCGGTAAAAAAATAAAACTAGTATATATATCTTCTTCGGAAGTGTACGGAAATATAAGGGAAGAACAACTTCCAGTTTCAGAAAACCTTCTTCCGAATCCTGTGAATCCGTACGCATCCTCCAAGCTTGCTGCAGAAACTTATTGCCTTCAATATTCCCGCTCTTATCAGAATATAGAAACTGTGATCGCAAGGCCCTTTAATCATATTGGAGTTGGGCAAAATCCGAACTTTGTAGTCCCGAATTTCTGCAAACAGGTATTGGACAATATTTCTAAAAACGCTTCTTCTGAAATTTTAGTCGGAGATCTGACTCCCACTCGTGACTTCTTACATGTAAGAGACGTAGTCAAAGCCTATCTTCTTTTAGCAAATAAAGGACAGAGTGGAGAAATTTATAATATATGTTCCGGAACCGAGACGCCGATCTCTCAAGTATTAAAATGGATTTTGGAATTTGCAGATTCCAAATTAGTTTCCAAACAGGATCCTACAAGACTAAGACCCGCAGAGATGAAAAGATCTTTGGGAAATAATTCCAAACTGAAATCTTTAGGATGGGCTGCCGGAATTTCCGTGAAGGACGCGGTTCGGGAAATTTTCGAACATATTCGAAAAACAGAATATTCTTCTTAGATTACGGAACCTTTCCAAGTTTTGACTCCGCTGCCTTCGATTGGGAATGGTTTGCCAAGATATTTGGGTGCGGTGTTCGTCAGATTCATATCGATCCAAGCCAAGGTTCTTGCAAAAAATTCTCTGAACCTGCTAGTAGGTCCGCTGATATAGATTCTTCTATCCGATTCATAAGATTGCAGATCCAATCCTATCTTTTTAGAAATGAATGCTGCCCTAGGTTGGTGAAATCTTTGGCTAACGAAGATCGCATCCTTCACTTGGAAAATTTCCTTTGCTCTTACTAAAGTGTCCAAGGTTCTAAATCCTGCGTGATCTACGAACACATCTTTTTCGCTCACTCCTCTTTCTAAAACGTATAATAGCATAGGTTTTACTTCGTTGTAGTAGCTGGTTCCGTTATCACCTGAGAGTAGAATTTTCCGGACCTTCCCCTGTTTATAAAGTTCTACTGCACAATCAAGACGGTCTTGCAAAACGGGAGAAGGGATTCCCTTGTAAACGGAAGCTCCCGGAACGATTGCAACAGTCGCAGGTTTGAGAGAACGATAATTTCCTGCATGGATACTTCTATTTTCGTAATCCCATTCGATAGAAAGATCTATGGAAGCAGGGATTCCAATGCAGATGGCGGCCGCGAGTAAAAGTGCGAGTCTTATCCTCCCCTTAGAAAAGGGAATGGGTGTTTTCTGGATTTCCTGGTTTTTTAGTCCGAAGTCCATAGTACTTTAAGGGGAGAATACGCTAAAGAAGCGGTTCTGGAAAAGGAATTTTCCCAAAAATCCGGGTTTTGTCCCAAATTATGTTCTCTTTAAAGAAGACCGGATTTCTTTTTTTCTCGGACCAAAAATTTCGATCGATATTTGGAAACGTGGCGGCTACCTTGGGGTCTTAGGATACACTAGGTTATGAACCGAGTAAGACTCATGAATCTCCTGAATTCATTCGTCAGAGTTGCTCTGGCCGGTGTGTTCCTCACGCCGGCGTATCTTTTCTCTGAAGATACCAAAACTAGTTTTCATACTGCCCGACCTATTCGCACCATCTCCTTCTACCGTAATGAAAGAGCTGCCGGAGTAGTTTTCGGTGACCTAGATTCATTTAAAAATCGTTATATTCTTACAGACACACAACTCGAACGTATCGCTGAGCTGAACCGGAGATATAAAAACGAGCATGAAAGATGGCTTCGCAGACTTTCTCCGAAACAAGTCGAACTCGAACTGGTTCTCATGGATGAAAATCCTGATCTAGTCAAAGTTCGACTTCTCGTTAACGCGATTGCAAAGTATACATCCGAAATCCGGATGAATCAAATCGCGCATCGGCTCGCGATCGAAAGGGTTTTATCCTCTGAGCAAAAAAAGAGGGGAAAGGAAAGGGAATTAGTTACCCTACCCGAGGAGCATAGGGAAGCTCCAGGGTTCCCCTTGAATCTGTTTGTTCCCGAGAGAATAATTTTGCCTGTGCCGGGCATCCTGAGATAAGGAAACTAAAATGGACCAAAGAGAATTTGCCGGATTGATAGACAGTACGAAACATATCGTACTCTCCGCGATTAAAAAGAATTTATACGAAGAGTTTTACGATACCATCGATGATGTTGTCCAAGAAACTTATATCCGTGCTTATAAAAGTTTAGCAGCCAATAAGTTCAGAGGAGAATCTTCTCATAGTACTTGGTTATATACAATTGCAAGAAACGAATCCTTGAGAATGAACCAGAAGCGTATGCGCCAAGCAAACCTTGCGATGAAGTTGAAGGAAAAAGCCACTCAAGATTCTATTTTAAATCCAAGAGAAGAATATTCAGATTCTGGAATGGACATAGAACTAAAGGATCTGATCTCCAATCTACCTTGGAAATATAAGTCTGTGCTTGCATTAGTTTCCGAAGGATACAAAGAGCAACAGATTGCGGAGAAGTTGGGAATTCCGGAAGGAACTGTTAAGTCCCGATCTTTCCGGGGCAAACAAATGTTAAAGAAACTTTTTTTTCAAGAGACCTAGAGATTATCGGCAATGGAAGATAAAAACAGAGAAAAGTTAGACCAAGAGATTTTCCGTCGTTTGGAAAGTTACGAATGGAGCGACAATATTTCTGCAAAGATTATGAGAAGGAGAAAGATCGCTAGCTTTAAGCGATTTTTCATCTTCTCCTTTAGTGGATTGATTATCGTAGGTCTTGGTTTATCTTCCTTTTACTTTCAGCCGGAAGGTGAATCCGAATCCGGAGATTGGCAGGTCCTGATCGAGGAGCAGATCGAAGGAACCTTCGAGGAAGCTGAGACAAGTATGCAAACTCCTGATTTGAATCAGGAGGATACTAGTTCTTCTTCGAACGTACCTTCTTCTTCCTTAATGGATATGGACGCGTTGATCGAAACTTCTTTCGAACGTAGATAGGTTTTCGAAAATAAATAGAAACTCGGCTTGCTAATATAGCGGTTGTTACATAGAATTGCGGCAAGGATTGGTTGGGTGAAACTAATCCAAACGTCCATTTTGGACTAGGAGTACACTCTTGTTTTCCTTGCATGAACCGACCTCAGGTCGTACCAAAAAAAATAAGCCGAATCTTCCTCCTGGAGTTTTCGGGATCCGGGCCCTTCCTTACGTTTCCAAATTGGCAAAAGATCCGATCGGATTTTTTCAATTAATGCATTCCAAATTCGGAAAATCGGTTCGATTCGGTTTGAGACAGGTTACATTTCATTTAATCACTCAGCCTGAAGATATGAAAAGGGTCCTGCAGGAAAACAATCAGAACTATCATAAGGGAGTTTTTTATAAAGAACTCGGAAGAATTTTAGGCAAAGGATTGTTGAATAGCGAAGGAGAGTTTTGGAAAAAGCAGAGAAAGCTTATCCAACCTTCTTTTCATAAACAAAGGATCTCCGAATTTGTCGAGATCATGGCTCAGGAAACCCAAAAAACTTCCGAAAATTGGAAGAAAGTTTCCAGTCTGGACATTTCAAAAGAGATGATGCGACTAACGTTTGCGATCGTAGGAAGAACCTTATTCAGAACCGAAGTAGAAAGTTACGCCGCAAGAATAGAACATTCTTTAAAGATTGCGTTGGAGCTGGTCACTAAAAGGATCACTCGTATTTTTCCATTTCCTTTTAGCTGGCCTACTCCTGAAAATTTAAAACTCAAACGTGCCTTAAAAGATATGCATTCCGTAGTGGATGAGTTGATCGCAGAACGTAAAAAAAATCCTTCTAACGATTTGATCTCCATGCTTCTAGAAGTCAGGGACGAAGAAACCGGAGAAACTATGAGCGAAGCTCAGGTTAGAGACGAGGCAATCACACTTCTTCTTGCCGGACATGAAACTACTGCAAATGCATTGTCTTGGGGATTTTATCTTTTATCCAAACATCCTGAGATCTGTGAAAAAGTAAGGGAAGAAGCAACCAAAGTTTTAGGAGATAAAACTCCTAGTTTGGAAGACGTTCAAAAATTGACATACACTCGCAAAGTATTGGATGAGGTTTTGAGATTATATCCTCCTGCTTGGGTGATTGAACGAACTGCGATGGGTCCTGACCAAATTGGCGGTTATGATGTAGAGACCGGCACCAATATCTCCATTTGCATTTTTAATATTCATCGAAATCCTGATTTTTGGGAAAATCCTGACAAGTTTGATCCGGATCGTTTTGATGAAGAAAGATCTGTGGATAGGCCAAAGTATGCATATCTTCCTTTTGGAGGTGGGCCAAGGATTTGTATCGGTAATATTTTCGCATTAACGGAAGCCACACTGATCCTTGCTATGTTGGTCAAAAACTACAAATTCCAAACGGATCCGAATCATCCTGTAGTTATGGAACCTTTAGTCACATTAAGAGCGAAGTACGGAATTCTATTAAACATAGTTTCCACTTGACCCTATCTTTCCCGGCCGGAATCCTTCTACCAGAGGGATTTCGACCATGGAAAAGATGATAAAAAAACGCATCGACCAGGTAAAAGAAAAAGGTCACCAAAGGTTGACGGTTCTTTTAATCCCTCATGGATTCGATAAGTCCTTCCATTTTCAAATTTCTATCTTCACTATCTTCTTTTTAGTAGGATTATTATTTGCGATCGTAGGGATCGCGGTTTTAGGAATTGTTCGTTATAATAATACAAGGATCCAGATCAACGCACTCGCTTCCGTTTACGGAAAATATTTCGATGAGTATATCGAATACAGCGAAAAGTTAGGAGATATCCGAGATGATTTCGCAAGTCTGAACGAAAATTTGCAGGAAGTTCATTCTTTGATTGATGGCGAGTCGGATGAGTTGCTTAAACTTCCCGATGAATCAGACTCGGAGGACTTAGCTGCTACAGAATTAAAGGTAGAAGAAGCAGTGGATAAGGATCTCATGTTAGGTAGATCCTATCTCTCTGAAATTTATGGATATCGCGCAGTAAGAGTTTCCATGGAAAAGAACAAAGCTCTTGTCGACTCCGTATTTAACTTTTTAGACTCCAGATATGGAATTATGAATTCT
Organism: Leptospira neocaledonica; assembly: GCF_002812205.1. Classification (NCBI taxonomy): domain Bacteria; kingdom Pseudomonadati; phylum Spirochaetota; class Leptospiria; order Leptospirales; family Leptospiraceae; genus Leptospira; species Leptospira neocaledonica. The sequence continues at coordinate 152,077 of NZ_NPEA01000003.1, read as the reverse complement.
CTCCCATTTGGAGAACCATTATTATCTTATAATTTAACTTCTTATTATGGAATGAGAAGGTCTCCTACTTTTGGATATATGGAATTCCATGACGGAGTGGACTTGGCGAATGTTCCAGGCACAGACATCACGGCTACCGGAGATGGAAGAGTTTATCGTGCCATTTATTCCAACAGAGGATACGGAAATCATATCGTGATAGCTCATGCAAATGGATATTACAGTTTATACGGCCACTGCACATCATTAAAAGTAAGAGAAGGTGAATATGTTCATAAAGGACAGAGGATCGCGACTGTGGGTGCCACAGGAAACGTAACAGGTCCTCACCTTCACTATGAAGTATGGATCGGAGAGTCGAACCGCACCGATCCTATGGATTATATGAAAGTAGGTTTCGGCCAATATTAATTTTATATAATCGACTATGCCTAAAAAAGTCCCGGCTAAAAAGACCTCCTCTAAAAAAGCGGAGCCAACCGAAACGTCTAAAAAGGCTTCCCTAGATCTCCCCAAAGATCCCAAGAAGGCGGAAAAGGAAATGCGCTCCTTAGAAGAGCAGATCCGCCATCATCAATATTTATATTACGTTAAGAACACCCCTAAGATATCTGATTACGATTTCGATCAGATGTTCAAGAGGCTCCAAGCTTTTGAAGAAGCATTCCCGAAATTAGCCGATCCTGCTAGCCCCACTTTAAGTGTTGGTTCCGATTTGGACAAAGATTTCGAGAAATACACTCACAAACTTCCGGTTCTTTCCTTGGAAAACACATATAACGAAGAAGAACTTATGGAATGGATCCAGAAAACGGGATCAGATGAGTTGTACTCAGTCGAATGGAAAATCGACGGTGCTTCCATCATGTTATATTATGAAAATGGAATTCTTGCTAACGGGGTAACCCGAGGCACAGGGGGGGTCGGGGATGATGTTACCGAAAATATTCGGACCATTCGATCTATTCCTCTCAGATTATCCGAGTCTGTTTCCATTTATTTAAGAGGAGAAGTTTATATGACTTTCTCCGACTTCGAAGAATTTAATGAAGCTTCTGAAGGAAGATATGCGAATCCTCGAAACTTGTCCTCGGGATCTTTGAAGCAGAAAAATTCTTCAGACGTAGCAAAACGACCTCTTAGAATATTTACATATGATGCATTTTTTCCAGGCTCTAAAGCAAAATTCAAAACTCACCAAGAGGTAATGAAGAAGGCAGAAGATCTGAAATTTCCTCTTCCACCAGATACTAAATTACTAAAAGGTTCTGAGATCCCTGCTGCGATCAAAGACTTTAAAAAGAAGAAAGAAAAAGTAGGATTTCCTACAGACGGATTAGTTATCAAACTAAACGATCTTTCTAAAAGAGAAGCCTTAGGTTATACATCTCATTCTCCTCGCTGGGCCCGCGCTTATAAATTCGATGCTTTGATGAAAGAAAGTAAGATCGTAGGTATCGATTATGCTGTAGGAAGAACAGGAAAGATCACTCCAAGAGCTGAAATCGAACCTATTAGTTTAGCTGGAACCACAGTTACATTTGCGACCTTGCATAACCAAGATTATATTGATGAGTTGGGAGTAGGGATTGGAGCAACTGTTAGGATTTCCAAAAGAGGAGAAATCATTCCTGCAGTAGAAGAAGTAGTCACTCCAGGAAAAGAAGTTTTTAAGATCCCCCTTCGTTGTCCTTGTTGCGGCACTAAGACTGAAAAGAAACAAGACTCTGTGGACTATTTCTGCCCGAATCCAGAATGTCCCGATCGAGTAAAGAACGGGATCATATTCTATTGTTCTCGTAAACAAATGGATATAGAAGGTCTGGGAGAGAAGCAGGTAGAATTTTTATACGATCAAAAGTATATCAAAGACATCGCAGATCTTTATTCTTTGAAGGCGCATAAAGAAAAGTTAATGGAAGAAGAAGGGTACGGAGAGAAAAGTGTATCCATCATTTTAAATGGGATCGAAGAATCCAAAAAGAAGGATTTTAGATTTGTACTTTCTTCCTTGGGATTAAGAGAAATAGGTCCCAAAGTTGCTGAACTTCTGACAGAGCATGGATATGATACGATCGATTCTATTATCTCCGCAGCTAAAAATCCTAAGAAGCTGGAAAATGTTTTAGAAATTCCGGGCATAGGACCATCTACAGTAGAAGCTATCCAAGAAAGTTTTACGGATAAAAGGATTCTTTCTCTTATTGATCGTTTGAAAAAAGCCGGCTTGAAGATGAAGGCAGATCCGATCGAAAAATCGGATAAACAACCTTTTGCGGGACAGACTTGGTGTGTGTCCGGTTCCTTTGAAAATTTCCAACCTAGAGATAAGGCAATGGATCTGGTCGTTTATTATGGCGGAAAAAAAGTTGGATCTATTTCTTCTAAAACAACTCACCTTTTGGCAGGACCTGGTGCAGGCTCTAAATTAGAAAAGGCAGAAGAGTTAGGAGTGCAAGTAGTCTCCGAAGATGAGTTTATAAAAATTCTAAATCAAAACGGAATTAAGATCTAAAAGATCTCTAATAAAATTATACGTCGCGTATAGTTTTATAAGCTTTTCTCTTTTTCTATCAATATCGCTAAAGGATTGAAAATTCTCCGCTTTCATTACTATAGAGCTATGCCCCAGAAGAAATGCCCTCAATGTTCTCGCGTTTTGGAATGCGGAGTGGACCAAGGAACTTGTTGGTGTTTTGATATTCGTTTAGATGGGGAAGTTTTAAAGAATATAAGAGAAATGTATGAAGACTGCTTATGTAAAGATTGTTTAACTCATTTTGAAACGAACGTAGTTAATCAAAATATTTGAATAGCGGCCGTATAATTTGTGAACAATCGTTCAACACATTTCAGTTTTTTTAATCTAAATAAAAATCGATTGAAGCATAGGTCCTTCAACATAGTGTTTCCGCCGTAGGGAAAAAAACCTAGTTTATAGTGTTCTCAGGGGGAGTTTTTGGAAACTGATCAAAAGTATTTTTACGATATGCTGGAAAGGACGGCATCTAAATTTCCGAATAAGGAAAGTTTTTCCCGTAGAACCAAAGATGGAATTAAAGGAAGGACTTTTTCAGAGATCAAGTCCTTAACGGATTCTTTGATTGCAGGTCTGATCGAAGAAGGAGTCCAAAAAGACGATAAGATCTTATATCTTTGTGATTCGAGTCAGAACTGGATCATAGGTGATATCGCTATCGTCTCTGCAGGGGCTGTATCTGTTCCGAGAGGAACCGATGTGGTTGACGAAGATATATTATATATTGTTAATCATTCCGAGAGTAAATATGCAATCGTTCAGAAAGAGAAAGATAAACAAAGATTAGTCAACCTTGGTTCTAAACTTCCTAGTTTGAAAAAAGTTTTTGTGATCGAAGACGATATTGGAGATCTAAAATCGGGAACCGACACGATCCTTGGCCTAATCGAAAGAGGAAAATCGAATCTGTCAAAAGATCCTGGCATTGTTCGCAAAAGACTCCAGGAAAAATCTCCGAATGAACTTGCTACTTTGATCTATACCTCGGGAACTACCGGCGCTCCCAAAGGAGTTATGCTCACCCAAACAGGCTGGATTTCCGCGGTGGAAAAAGTAATTGGATTTGTTCAATTAACTTCTGCGGATTCAGGTGTAAGCCTTCTTCCTCCTTGGCATGCTTTCGAAAGAGCGATCGAATATTGTATCTTAGAATTAGGTGCAGGGTTTCTAGTTTCCAATATTAGTAACTTGAAAGAAGATTTGAAGGAATTCCAACCGACATTATTCCCTTCTGTTCCAAGGATTTGGGAATCTCTATATAACGGAATTATGAATAAGGTCTCCAAGGAATCCGGCTTCAAAAGAGCAGTATTCAATTTCTGTCTGAAAATTGGGAATCTTTGGGCAGTTCAAAAAGGAGTTCTGTTTGGTTACGATTTCAGGATAGAAAAGCCTAATTTTATCGTCTGGACCTTCTCTAAATTCTCCTCTTTGGTCCTTCTCATTTTATTATCTCCTCTCAAGTTACTAGCATTGGCAGTTTTCAAACCTATCCACAATGCTCTTGGTGGAAAATTAAGAGTCTCCGTTTCTGCAGGAAGTGCTCTTCCTTCTGTAGTGGATAAATTTTTATCTTCTATCGGGTTAATCGTTTTGGAAGGATATGGAATGACGGAAACTTCTGCAGTACTTTCCATTCGTAAGCCTAAACAACCTTCTCCTGGAACCGTAGGAACTCCAATACAAGGCTACGAATGTATTTTGAAAGATGAGCATGGCAATCTTGTCTCTCAGGGCGGAAAAGGAAGTCTTTGGGTAAAATCCAAACAGGTTCTTATGGGATATTACAAACGTCCTGAATTGAACGATGTAGTTTTTGATAAGAATGGTTTCTTCGATACTGGTGACATCATGCGTTTTAATTATAGAAACGAATTGGTGTTTGCAGGAAGGGCAAAGGATACTATAGTGCTTGCCGGAGGAGAGAATGTGGAACCGGTTCCTATAGAGGACCAGCTTTTAAATTCTCCTTATGTGAACCAAGTTATGGTAACAGGTCACGAGGCAAAACATTTAGTGGTTCTGATCGTTCCGGATTTTGAAAGATTGAAGGCCGAATTTCCGGATATACCGGAGGATGCGAATGTTTGGAATTCTCATCCTAAAATTAGAGAGATCTTCAAGAAAGAAGTTTCGGATAGAATATCCCGTAAAACAGGATTTAAATCTTTCGAGCTGATCCCTCAAAATGCGTTCTATGTCATTCCAAGACCTTTCGATCCGGATAAGGAAATGACCAGGACCTTAAAAATAAAAAGAAACGAAATATTAGAAAGTTTTAAAAAAGAAGTTTCCGATCTGACCAAAAATTAGAGCGGGATAGGGAGAAAAATTATGTTTTTAAATCCGTACTTAACGTCCTCCGATCTGGAGTTTTACGAAACCGTAAAGGACTTCGCAAAAGAGAGAGTATTACCTTCCGTAGAAGATCGGGACGAACACGGCGTATGGGGAGACGATATCTGGAAGGAAATGGGGAATATGGGCTTATTAGGCATTCCTGTTCCAGAAGAATTTGGAGGCCAAGGTGGGACCTGCCTTCAATGTTGTATTGCTCAAGAAGCGTTTAACGCAGGTTCTCTAGACGGAGGATTCGGACTTTCTTGGGGAGCCCATATGATTATCGGGACTCTTCCTATTCTTTTTCAAGGAACAGATGCTCAAAAGAAAAAATACCTTCCTAAACTTGCATCCGGAGAATGGATAGCAGGTCTAGCTTTGACTGAGCCTGATTCAGGTTCGGACGCTGCAGCGATGAATACATTCGCGACTAAAGTGGATGGAGGTTTCATTCTAAACGGAAGCAAACTGTTTATCACCAACGGACCGAACGGACAAGTGTTCATCGTGATGGCGAGAACGACTAAGTCAAGAGGACCAATGGGAGTCTCTGCATTTATAGTAGAATCCCATATGAAAGGATTTCACGTAAGTAAAGTCCTTAAGAAGTTGGGGCATAATACTTCCATGACTGCTGAACTTTCTTTCCAAGATATGTTTGTGCCTGATGAAAATCTTTTAGGTCCTCTAAATTCAGGTTTTGTTCGTATCGGAAAAGGAACACTAGAATGGGAAAGAACAGTTCTAGTCGCAGCAGTTCCGGGTGGAATGGAATTCGGATTGGAACTTTGTTTAGATTACGCATGGAAACGTCACCAATTCGGAAAACCGATCTTATCTTTCTTCGGAGTACAAGAAAAAATTGCACGTAACTGGGCGTATCTATGCGCTTCCAGAAGATTGATCTATTTCGTAGCAAATAAGAAGGATCAAGATCCAACTGCAAGTCTTCCATTCGAAAGTTCTGCATTAAAAGTTTTTGTTACGGAAACTGCGGAAGAGTTAGCAAGCGATGCAGTTCAGATCCACGGCGGAATGGGTTATATGAGAGAATGTCATGTAAGCCGTCAGTATAGGGATGTAAGACTCGGCACAATCGGTGGAGGAACAACCGAAGTCCAAAAAAGTATTATATCTTCTACCTACAAAGGTTTTGAAAAGTTGATGGATGTCCTACAACAATCTCAACCAGAAGAGATCAGAACTAAGGCAGAAAAAATCCTAGCAAACACTCCGGAAGAGAAAGTTCTTACTGCGGCGAAAGAATTATTGAAAGCAGCGGGAGAACATTCTGACAGAAAGAAAAAACAATCTTTGGAATTCGGATTTGCAGACCTTGCAGTATTCGTGACCACAGTTCAGTTAGGATTCTGGGATACTGCAAATTCTACTTCTGAATACAAATCGGAAGACAGGCTTAGAGATCTAAAAATACTAACCTTCTACGCCGGATGCAGATTTTTCAAAAGTGTACATTTCTTAAAAGAACTGGATGCCGAAAAAACCAAAAACTTGATGAGACTTTTCTCCGAACTTCCTTCCGTGGAAAAAGAAGTGGCTGATTGTGTGGAGTTCCTGAAAAACGGGGTCTTAGGCGCACAACTCGCTTAATCCAAAAAAGAATAAGGAAATCGGAATGTACGAAAGAGGAAAGACTTACGACGAAATACAAATAGGGGAAAAGGCAAGTTTCACAAAAACGATCACTGAAACGGATATCTATATATTCGCAGGGATCAGCGGGGATTTTAATCCTCTGCATGTGGACGAAGAATATGCAAAGACCACAGCGTTCGGAACTAGGATCGCTCATGGTGGACTTGCTGCTTCTCTATTAGCTCCTGTGCTCGGGATGAAACTTCCTGGGTTAGGGACAGTCGCTTTAGAAACATTAACCAAGTTCCGCAAACCTGTGTATCCTGGAGATACGATTACTTGCACAGTCACAGTGAAAGAAAAAATCCCAAGACTGAAAGCGGTCTCCATGAACATAGAGTGGACCAATCAAAAAAAAGAAACAATCGGCAAGGGAGAATGTAAAGTTCTACCTCCTTCTGCCCAAGCCTAGAATTTTCAGGAGTGATACATGAGTTTTCCCGTTCTACTAGGAGTCGCTGACAGTACGACCAAAGATTTTTCGGAAGAAGAATACAAATCGTGGAGCGGTTCTCAAAAAGTTTTTCAACATTATAAAAAATCCATAGCTACACTTTTAGATTTTTTAGGAATGAAAAATGAAACATTGGCTTCAGAGATCACTGACTTTGTAAGTATCGAAGCTGCTTCTTTAGGAAAGGGAGGTTACGGACACACAGTTCGTATTGCTAACGAGCTTGGATATACAGGAATGAAAGCCCATGTGATCGACTTGGGAGGCGCAAGCGTTACAGGAGCAATCGGACAAGCAAGAACCATCTTAGTGGATAATCCTGATGCAGTCGTGTTAGTTGCAGCAGCAGATATTCCTAAATCAGCATTTCGTCAAGTTTCCGATCTAAAGATGGTAAATGAAACGGTATGTCATCCTGAATTTGAATTAGATAATGGCGCAACTCTCATTGCAATGTATGGACTCATGATGAAAAGAATGATGTTCGAAGAAGAGATCAGTCTTGATGATCTGAAAGAGATTACTCAAAAGTTCAGATCTAATGCAATAGGAAATCCAAGAGCATTCTATTATGGACAAGAGATCACAGAAAAACAAATGTCTCGTCCTATTTCGGATCCTTATCCGACACCAATGATCGCGATCGTGACCGATCATGGTTTTGCCACCATCTTAATTTCCGAAAAAAAAGCGGAAGAATGGAAATCTAAAGGTTGGATCCGAAAAGATCTGAAACCTTTACATCTTGTGGGAGCTTCTCATGCTGCTCATAGCGAATATTTCATTTTAAAAGGTGGATTTGATTCTCCTTCCAGAAATTCAGCAGAAAGACTTTTCGCTCAATCGGGTTACCAAAGAGAAGAAGTGGATTATGCTTGGATTTACGATTGTTTCCCTGGGCAGGTTATCCAACAGTCCGCTCAATATTTTAAATTGGGCAAAAAAGACGTAGTGAATGCTCTTAAAACTTCTTCATTAAAACTTTCTAATGGAAAACAGATCCCAATCAATCAAATGGGCGGGATTCTCAACTACCAGGCTGCCATGTCTATTTCTGCTGCTACAGGACTTGTAGATATTGCAGTTCAATACGGGTTATATGCTCAGGTTGCTGATTCTGGAAAAATTCCGGCACATTCTCCTAAGTTATCACTCTTGGGAGGGAATGGTGGAATAGATAGTATCAATTCCATTGCGTTATTCTCATCGGAACGTCCTTCAAGCGACAGAAAATCCAGAACACCGGAACTTTCTCCACTTACGTTAAACAAACCAGGCGCAGATATTGGAGAAGAAGGTGTCGTTTGGTCAGCTACAACAGTTAACATGAATCCAGGATTCTCTTGGAAGCCTCCTTATTCCTTAGCACTGATCAAGTTGGGAGAAGATCGTTTCGTTCTGGCAAACATCCATGAGAAGGATGGGACGATTCGCAAGTCCGGGGACGAATTGCAATACGACAGAACTAGGGTAAAAATAGAAAAAGAAGGCCGAAGATGGAAGGCCATACTTTTATAAACCGATCGTTCGTCTTGCAAAACTAAATAGATTTTTTCTAATATTCTCCGCAGAAATTTGAAAATAAATTGATTAGAATTGTTTTAAGAAGAAAAACTTTTACTTTGTTTTTGGAAAAAAATTTCCGAACTTGAAGTACGCTCCGATTCCATTCCGTCAGATTTTTTCTCGGAACGAAAAAGCGGCTTCGGATCGAAATGATCTGAAAACAAGGCAGTCAAAAAAGCAGTCTAATACTTGAGGCCGCCTAGCCCCGGATAAAACCGGAAATCTGAAAAGAAAATGCGAGAACCGTTTCCGTGATTTGATCTTTGTATAGGGGACGATATTCTTGTTTATCACTGCGGAGAACATTCGAACTGGAGAAGTTAGGACCTTTCTTGGAAAAGAAAGGATCTTAGTGCCTGATTCCAAACATACCGAGGAAACCCGTTCCCTCTGCGCACATTGGGAAACGGTAGAGGATTGTTTGGACTTACGAAAATATTCCAAATTTTTCTATGTCTCTGAGTCGGAAGGTAAATGGCAAAGGGGAGAAGAAGTTTTAATCTCCACCGAAAGGCCTGTTTCCGACAGACCGGGAAGTAAAAGCCTATCTATGGATCATGTGGACAGTTATAGGGTACTCGGAATTTTTTTAGAAAAGGAATAAAATCCGAGTAGAATACGAATCGGGAGAAGATAAGGTACGGACCCGAAGCACTCAGTAACAATGGTCCAAAAAAAGAAAAAGAAACCCTTACCTAAAAAGAAGGTAGTTAAACGGGCAAAACCCTCTTCTACCGGGACAAAAAACGTGCGTATCCCTAGGGATAACGACGTTAAGATGAGCGAAATGGTAGATTTGGCCGCTGAGATATTCGTTCAGACCTTAGAGATCTCCACTAAAATTCCAGACAAGCTCCGAGCCAGATTGATCAAACAACTTAAGGATGCTGCGAAAGAAGCCTTATCCTGAAAGTTTTCCTACCCTTCCTCCAGGGATAAATTTTCGATTTTGAGAAATTTTTTTCCAAAAACCTCGCTCAAACGAGGTGGGATTCCTGGTTTATGTCCGTCGAAATGGAATATGGAAACGATGTTTTTAGCAACGGCCCTTTTCTTGATTCTTTTCGAACAATATAAGGAAAGAAAAACCCGAGAAAAGGTTTTTGTAGAACCTTTACGTAACTTCCTTCACCGTTAACCTACGGTCCAAGCGCCAGGCGAAAGGATGCCCTGGCCTTCGTTTTTCTCGCCTCGTTAATGTTGGAACCGACTTGAATCCTTCCGGATACCAGGGATAATGGCCTTGGGCGGATTTCAACTTCTATGAAGAACAAATTACTCACACCTATCAAAGCGATAGACACCTTCGTAAAATGTAAAAAAGAAGGGGAGCGCATTCCCATTTTGGTTTGGGACAGTTTAAGAACCTACCAAAGATGGAATCAGGTGGAGCTAACGGGACTTCTAAATGCTAGCGCCTATTTTCCTGATATTCTTTTCGAAAAGGATATGGAGAAGAAGATCCAGAATCGTCTGGACGAATTTAATTCCAGGATCGTGGACATTCCTATTAAATGAACCAAACTGCTGAACCTAAAATTTTATACCAAGAAGCAAATCCTTACGGATCATTAACCGCGTATTTGGAAGACGACGGAAGAACTGTTTATCTTTATTTACAAGCGGAAGAAAGTCCTGATTTTGCGATCAAATCCGTTTGGGTATGCAATCGTATAGACGCACCCAAAACAAGAACCGATCTAGATCTAAGATCGGGCCTCGCACCATTCTTAACAGAAGACGAAGTCACCGATCCTAAGGGCCAACCGGAATTTGATCCTAAAGAGATCCATTTTATCTGGTCAGAAGAAGGAAACGGAGTCTCCTTATTTTATAAAGAAGAATTGATCGCATATCTTCCTCCTTGGTCCGGTATCAAAGGATTTCACGGATATTCTAAATTTACAAAGGCGGATACGATCACCGCTTATCCTATAGGAAACACAGAATACGGAGTGATCCCCGATCGTATCAACCAAGACAGAAATTTTTGGGAATACAGATCTACCAAAGGAATTTGGAAGAATATACAAGAATCCAGGCTTGCTTATCTAGAATACGTATTTGGTAAACATGATAAATATTGGTCTGCTGATGGCGGAAAATATCCTCAACTAGGAATCGTAAGATTCGCTCCTAAGAATATGCCGGGCGTTTATATATATTCCACGATTGGAATGAGTGCACAAAATCTTCCTTCAGTCGAATTGTACAGAAAAGATTATGAAAACTATGCAAGAGTAGAGTTAATCTGTGCTGTTAAAGTTTCAGATGAGGATAGATCAGAAAGTTGGGTCCCCCATCAAATCGGAGAGATTATTCGTTATCCTTGGGTCATGAGCAAATGGTTTGGTCATGGACATTCGATTGCAATGAATAGGAGAGATCCGGAAGCTTTGTACTTAAGTTTTAGCTCCTTAACAATTAGAGAGATCGGAAAAGAAGAAGGCTTCCCTGAATTGACTGAATTAAAGTCTGAAAGAGGCAATCCGATCAAATTTTTGGCTTTGATCCCTGTTTCAGAGGAAGAAAGGGTCTTTATAGAAGAAAAAGGCGCAGAAGAGTTCTTTTCTTTATTAGATTCCACTCAATCCAAGTGGATTCATAATCCAGAGAGACAATCTACAATCTGATCAGAAAGTTTTGAATGAAAACATTTATCTCGAGGCGATATTTAACTTTTCTGAATTTATTCTTAGCGTTTAGCTTTTTAAATCTGAACTTAAACGCTCAAGAGAAGAGTTCTGCAGCGAATATCGAGAAAATTTGGGAGAATATATACTCTCAAGACTTCATTTCAGCTAAAAAACTAGTCCAAAAAGAACTTCAATCATCCAATTCTGAGTCGTTACAGCTTCTTTCTTTGATGGAAATCTGTTTGAATGGCTTGGAAAGATATAAACAAGCCGATGAAAGTCGCAAAAAGATCCTAAACGTTTGGGAAAAGAACCATAAAAAGGCTTATCTAGAAGAGAATTATCCCTTAAATCTTGCTACTTGGACTAGAATGGCGGTTGTTACGCCGAATATTTTAGTATTAGGAGCGGAATATTACCTTCCATATCCCGTAAATTCAAAGAAAGAAGGCTTCTATTATCATAAATTCACTGCATATAACCGCTATAGCAAGCATGCAGTTAAGTTTTTTAAGCTAGAGAACTCTCCTAAAACTGAAAAAGAGTATAGGTTATTCGAAATTACGGAAGAAGGAGAAGCGAAACTAGTTAAAAATTATGGAAATGCACTGCCAGATTTCAGAGATGAGATGAAAGACGTGCTTAAATATATAAATCTTTAAGTTGATCACACCTAAAGTGTTGTATTTTTACAACACAACGCTTGCAAAATTCGGAAATTACTACTTAAGAAGGGCTATAAAAGAAAAAACCCGCCTCATAGAAGCGGGTTTTAAGCTTCATTTCCTCCATAAACAAATATGGAAGAGATGTTGTTGAAGTTACTTATTTCTTTTTCGCAACTTTCTTCTTAGCAGCTTTTTTCTTTGCTACTTTTTTCTTAGCTGCTTTCTTGACTGCTTTCTTTTTTGCAACCATTGACGTCCTCCATGTATTAGATCTTTAATGCTCTTCATATAATATGATAGATCAGTAAAGATCTTGGATAGTGACATAATTAAGCAATTTACTTTTCATTGTAAAGTATTTTAATTAATTTTAGGAAAAAAATTTAAAGAAGTTGATTTAACACTAAGTGATACTTACTCAGCGACTTCTAGACAAACAAAAGAGATATCATCGCTAGGTTCTTTGTAATTTCTAAACTCTTCTAGCGTTTTTTTAATAAGATCAGCTAGTGATTGGGCATCTTTATCGTGATTTAAGGATAATATTCTTAAAAGATTCTCTTCTCCGAAGATTTCTTCGTTATCATCGAACGTTTCAGTCACTCCGTCGGTGAACAAAACTAATTTATCTCCCGGATTTAAATGAATAGTTAAGATTCTATAATCCGTTGGTAGAACACCTAAAACTCTTTGAGTTTCGTTTCTAAGTTCTATTTTTCCATTCTTTCGAATACAAATCGGTGGAGTGTGACCTGCATTTACGAATGAGAATGCTCCATCGCTAGCGTTATATATCCCTGCGATGGAAGTCATGAACTCACTTCCTCTATATCTCTCGATCAAAAACAAGTTAATCGCTCTAAAAATATCGGGAAGAGAAGAAGAATTGCCCAGCTGACGGCGAATAATTCCTCTTACTGCAGAAACTAGATAACCTGACCCAAGTCCATGTCCTGACACATCTCCTAAGAACAATAACTGCTTTTTAGGAGAAAGTTTGAGAATATCTAGATAGTCTCCTGAAATTCCGACTGCAGGAAGTGTAAAATAGCCTAATTGAACCGATTTTATGGTCTCTAATTCGGGTAAATGAAGAGTTTTATCTAAGACCGCAGCCATATTCAGGTCTCTAACGATTCTTTTCTTCTCCACTTCATCAACTAGTAGGGAGTAGTTTCGAATAAGTAAGGATGCTAATCTAGTACATTCTTTTAAAAATCTAAGCTCACCTAGGGTAAAATTCTTACGATTGATCTTCTCTCCGACCAAAAATACTGCGATGACCTCTTTTCCTTTTTCAAAATTGAATAAAGGATAAGCTAGTTGGACTTCCATCTGATTTAAAAATCTAAATACGGACTCTCTGATCCCTAATCCGTATGCAAGGTGAGAAGTAATGGTAACTTCGGTATGATTTTCGAAATAAGTCCAAATTTCGGATCCGTAAGGAATTCGAATGAAGTTGATATTTCTTAGGTCAGTTCCGGAAAATTTATCCGCTGGGATCAATATCTGAAGTTTTTTTACCTCTAGTGCATCTACTAGCCTTCGGATCAGATTATTGATCGTAGCTCTCATGGAGATCGGAGCACCGATCATTACGGATAATTCTTCTAATGCAGTGTGAAGTTTGGGATTATTTCTGAAGCTCCAATAATCTATCCACTTATACAATTTATTGTTCAATGAACCTAAAAAGTAGGCCGCGGCGACTACATAGAATAAATTCCATTCTCTTTGGTGTTTTCCTAAAAATCCCGGGTTCCATCTTACAAAAAACTCCAGACCAAACAAATATCCGAAGGTTAAGATCAAGATAGAGTATATAGAAGTTAAAGAGGAACTGAAAGCGATCTGTACCGGCACTAAAGAATAGGTATAAGTCCCGAATACGATCAGGACTGGAAATAGAATCAATGCCGTCATTAAATAAGGACGGATCATAAAGAAACTTTTAGTTGTTCCTAATTCTGCCATTAAGAACGGAACGACCGTAATTAAGAAGAATGCTAATACGATGCTTAATTTTTTAGAAACTTCCTGAAACGTTCCTTTGTTTCTAAATGTATGAAATACCAACTGCAAGATACAAATTCCTGCAGAGAATAAGTTGAAATACATTCCATTGATGGATAAGAACTGAAACAGATCTGGATTTCCTTTTTGAGAAAGTCCTACAAATCCTGCTACCAAGGAAAAAATCACCTGAGGTGCAAACCATCTGGAAGGGATCTCTTTTCCTCTTAATCTGAAGGAAACGTCTAAGATCAAAAATCCAGTGAAGTATAAGAAGAAGAAAAATGGAAAAAGGAAATCGTGGAATGCTAATAAGAAGAAGTTAAATAAGAATAAGGAGGATAAAGATCCGAATAGTAAGAAAATATATAAATCTCTGGTATAAAAGAAAAACCAGATCGCTACTAAGAAATATAATAAAGAAAGAAATATATCCGGCAGGAAGTCTTTTAGAACCTCAAAGGAAGATCTCATGTCCAGGGAAAGACTTTTGACTATACTTCCTTCTTTTGCAAAAAAATGAAATGAAAGTCCGGATAATCCGTAATCTGCTCCAAGCTTTCGAAAGATTTCATATTCGATCAGATCTATTTTCATTCCGACTAGATCTGCATGCGCTCCGCCGGAAACCGCGATCTTTCCATTCGGGTAAAAGTAAAAAGGAAGTCTTGCTTCTTTAGAATAAGAGTTCAATAATCCTGAAAACAGGATCAAACTGAAAAGGATTACGGAAAGAAATACGATCAGGATATTTCTCACGGCTGCATCCCCAAATGTTGGAACGAAATAATATTACGATCATTTAAAGTTAAGAAGAGCGCATCTTTGCCGGGAGTTTCTATATTTTCCCAGCCGATGGATGCCAAGTTCCTATCCGGTTTGGAAGCATCGAACAATTTGAATTTTTTTCCGATAAATCTAAGAGAGATCTTGCCCGTTTCCTTTTCTACCATTCCAACTGCAAGATCGTATTTTTCCGTCCATGAGATTTCTTTTAAGTTATCTTCTACCATTGATTTGATCTGAAGAATGTTCTTTAATTCTCCATTTAATCTGGAGGAATATAGAGTTCCTAATATATAACAAAGTGCTAAAACGGAAACTGCGTTGGTAACACTCAAGCGTAGAAATACGAAATAAAAATCTCCGGAAGGACTTTGGAAAAATTCCAGAAGTTCACCAGGTTCTCTGGACAATAGATCTATTTTTATATCTCCTATCATAGGAGGCTCAGGAGATTCCAAAAACTTGCGGATCTTGCCCGCATTCTCTAATTCTTTTCTGTATTTTTTATTTTCCGCAATTTGAGAAGAAAGGATCTGATTATGGACCGCTAATGCGCATTTTCCGGCCAGGAAACCAAGCTCATGTCTAACATTATCTTTCGGAATATTAGAAACCGCTAAAAAGCCGAAAAGTTTTTCTCTAAAAACGAAAGGAAGAATAAAGTTCGCTCTTAAACTTACGAAGTCTTCGTTGATAATTTTATTTTGGTCCGGTTCTCCGATCATAGCTCCGGATCTTTTGTTCAAGATATAAGTAAGAAGTGCCGCTCTTGGGTTGATCCCTTCGAATGTGTTTACCTTTCTTTGTTTTTTGTGAGCGTAAGTATATAATTCGTAATGGACCAAATCATTTCTTAGTATTGCCAATTTTCCGAAATTACTATTGGTCAATCTTACTAATTCAGGAAATACGTTTTTGATCAATCCTTCTGAATCGAATCTTCTGTGAGCGAGTCTTGAAGAACCAGGGTCGTCGCTTAAATATTCGGAAACGAACGTGGATTTTAAAAAGCCTGAAATTTTTTCCTGGATGGGTAATAGTCCGAAAACCCCGAATACCAAACAGGTAAGAACTGAAATTTCACTTACGAATTCTATTTCTTTAGGAAGAAGATAAATGCTGAGTTCATACAAACCTAGGATCACGAATACGGAAAGTAATCGTACGGTTATAGTGATAACCGAAGAGATAAGTCGTAGATCGGAAAAATAGGTCTTCACGTTTCAGGGATTCGATACGGATTCGGCAAACTTAGGTTGTGTAGTATGCGTTTTCCTTCACGTAACCTTCGGTCAGGTCGCATCCCCAGAACACCATCTCTTTGTTTCCGGTATTCAATACCACATCGACGAAGATCTCGGAATTCTTTTTTAGATACTCTGATAATTTTTTGAGAGTTTCAGTATCCGCACCTTTGACAGGAAGTCCTCCGAAATAAATTTCCAAAGAGTCGAAAGGAATGGGTTCGTCAAAAACCTTACCGACTGCCATGACCAATCTTCCCCAATTCGGATCCCCGCCATAAATTGCGGTTTTGATCAATGGAGAATTTAGTATGGATTTTCCGATCTTTCTGGCTTGGGATTCATCTTTGGACTTTTTGATACGGACTTCTATCAATTTAGTTGCACCTTCTCCATCTCTCGCCACTTCTTTGGCAAGATCGGTACATATTTCTAAAAGAGCTGATTTGAATTCGTTTGCATTTACTGAACCTGCAAGACCATTACTAAGTAAAACAACTGTATCGGATGTAGAAGTATCCGAATCGATTGTGATACAATTAAAACTTAAATCCGCACAATCCTTTAAGATCGGGTAGACTTCTCCTTCAATTTGAGCGTCTGTAAGAATATAAGAAAGCATAGTAGCCATATTCGGCTCTATCATCCCCGCACCTTTGGCCATACCGAAGATAACTGCTTCTCCATTCGAAGATTTGATCTTTCTCACGGAAATTTTTCTGCGAGTATCTGTGGTCATAATTGCTTCTGCCACTTCTTCCAGATTGCCAGGTTTTAAATTTGATTTTGCTTGAGCACACGCTGGAAGTATAACCTGCATCGGAAGAGGAACTCCGATCACTCCAGTGGAAGAAGGTAATACAGAAGTTTCTGCAATACCGAGAGACTTTGCGATCTCGGAACAGATTTGTCTGGAGTTTGAGATCCCTTTTTCTCCCGTAGCTACATTCGAGTTTTTAGAATTGATGACTACAGCTTGCAAAACTCCATCTCGTATATGTTCTTTGCCTACGATGACTGGAGCGCCTGGAAAATTATTTTTAGTAAATACCGCAGCTGCCTTGCAGGGTTTTTCGGAATAGATAACTCCGAAATCTTTGGTTTTATCTTTAATACCTATATTTGTGCCGAATGACAAAAAGCCCTTAGGATAATCCATGTTCTAACCTCGACCGGAGGGTCCGGGATTTCGGTAATGTGAATACATCACCGATTTTTATATAGAATCTCTATATTCGCTTTGGGGCAGTTTTAGGAAAAGCGTATTACGAGCAAATGCTCGGATTTCAAACTTCGGAAATTTCGGAATACACTAATGGAAGGGTTACGGAGAAGATAGTTCCACCTTCCGGATTATCGAAAACTTTGACAGAACCGTGATGTAATCTCACAATATGTTTCACGATAGAAAGACCTAAGCCGGTCCCTCCTTCTTTTCTGGATCTATTCTTATCTACTCGGAAAAATCTTTCAAAAATTCTATCCTTGTCCTCGTCCTTGATCCCGATCCCTTGGTCTATAACCTGAAAATTCACGGAATCAGGTTCTACCTTGGCGATTTTCAAAGTGATCGTTTTATCATCTGGAGAATAAGAAGAAGCATTCGAAATCAAATTTAAGAGCATATGTTCCAAGAGAACCCAGTCAGCAGAGATAGTCAGAGGAGAAGGCATCTCCACTACAAGCTTTTGTCCTTTGGGAGAAATAACACCATCCACAGTGAAGGAAAGATTTTCTACCAGAGACTTTAAAGTAAATTCTTCAGGCTGAGCGATTGCACTTTGGTTTTCAATCCTAGTGATCGTAAGCATATCTTCTACGATACGCACCATTCGGTCTGTGTTTCGAGAGATTGCGTCCAAAAATCTTTTTTCATGACTTTCTTCCAAAAGTTTCAAACGGCCGAGCAATGTTTCCGTATAACCTTTGATGGAAGTGATCGGTGTTTTTAATTCATGAGAAGCGTTTTGTACAAACTGTTCCCTTATCAGATAAGATTGTTTCTCTTCAGTGATATTTCGAATTACTCCTATAAACATAAGGAGGTTCCCATTCGTTCTAAGAGGATACATTTTGATTGCATAGAAGTTTTGGCTCAGGTCCAGTTCCGTTTTAGGTTCTCCCTTTCCGGAAAGATTCTTTTTAATGAAGTCTAGCAGTCTTGGATCTTTGACTGCGTCTTCTACCTTTCTTGAACCTGAATTAGGTTCTATCAAAGAGCCAGGGATACTTCTGTTTTGAAAAACGATGGAGCCTTCCAAATCAACGGAGAATACACCTTCTTTCAAATTTTGTAATACTGAATCGAACTTTTCTTTTTCGATCGTAAGGTCTACGAATTGGTGTTTCAAACGTCCCGACATCAAATTGATAGAGACTGCAAGATCCGCTAATTCTTGGATTTCGGGTAGACTCAACTCGGAACCGAAATCCCCGGCGTTGATCTCTCCCGTTTTCATTTCGATCTGGTTGAGTGTTTGGGTTACACTTCTTGCAATCGAAAAGGACATATAAAATGTCCCGAACATTGCTAATAAGATATAAGCGGAGAATAAAAGTACTTTGAGGTCGGGGTTGATCAAGTCCTCTAAAAAGAGGACGATCCCCGCAATAGCCATGAGGAAAACGAGTAGAAGCCAGTTACTTAAGAGTAGTTTAGAAAATAAGCTACGCCTCATTGAATCTGTAACCGATCCCGCGGATGGTTTCCAACCTCTCCTTCTCTTCTCCTAGTTTGTCTCGGAGTCTTTTAATATTAACATCGACAGCTCGATCCGTCACGTAAATATCCTTTCCCCAAACTTTATCTAAAAGTTTATCTCTGGTAAAGGCAACACCCGTATTAGTCATAAATAGATAGAGTATTTTGTATTCGATCAATGTAAGGTCGATTTCTTCGTTATTGATGAATACTTTATGAGCTTTTGGATTCAGAAAAATTTTGCCGACCGTGATGTTTCCTTCTTGGTCCTGCTCATCTTCTCCTTCTCCTGATCTTCTCAATACGGAACGTACTCTTGCGATTAGTTCTCTGGTGGAGAATGGTTTTCTAACATAATCGTCCGCACCTAGTTCCAATCCTAAGACCGCGTCGGTCTCTCCGGATTTTGCGGTGACCATGATGATTGGTAGAGAATATTTTTCTTTGATTCTTTTACAAAGGTCCATTCCCCCAATACCTGGGAGCATTAGATCCAATACCACTAAGTCGGGCAGATTTTTTTCGATCCTAGGAAGCACCTCTAAACCGTTTTGGCAGGTGTCTACTTGGTAGCCGTTCTCTTCTAAATGAAATTTGATCAGTTCTGCGATATCCTCTTCGTCATCTACTACGAGGATTTTTTGGCCTGGGCTGCCGGAAGCATTTTTCATAAATTCGCTGAAGCTCTTTCTCCTACGCCTCGGAGGATTTTTATCGTTAGTCGTCGGGGTGGAGGATCCTTGGATTTGGATAGGTTCCATCCCATCAGATTGTCAGAAAATCGTTACAAAAGGTTTACACAAACATTACAATCGCCGGAAAAAGAATATTCCACGCTTATTCTTATGACAACCAGTAAACAAAAAGGAATATGTTCCTTTTTGGACTAAACCTTAGACGGGGATTTTGATCAGTCCTGGTCCTTAATAATTTCGTTTAACTCGTTGATCAACTTTCTTTGACGGAAAAGGACATAAAGAACGAATCCTGAAAATAAAGCCAGACCTAAAATATAGACCCAAAGTAGACCTTTTAGCCTGGTTTGTTCTTCTTCTATCGCTTTGATTGTGGTCAGGTGTTCGACTAAGAAAAAATAATTATCCGATTGGGCCCAGGATTTTCTGGCTTCTTCTCTGATCTGTGTGATCAGAATATCTGCTTCCTGTTTGCTCATGTTTTGGATGAGAGGGAAAACAGAGTCTAACTTCATTTCTAAGAATTCTTTTGCAGTTAATTTGGTCTCGGCCTGTTTTTCCTGTGCGGAGATTTGGTTTCCGAAGGTAAGCAATAAAGATAAAACGATCCCAAAACTGAAATATTTCATTCGTCGAATCCTAACTTGTTTTTCCATTCCTTGGTATAGGGACTCTTATTTTGCACAAGATAAATCCCTATTAGAACCGTAAAAAGCAGGAACAAAAAACCGCTAGTAGCTAAAATCGCATGTAAAAGCCCTGTTTGGAAGAGAAAATTCCAATCAGTAAACAGAAGGGCAGTCAAAGGAGAAAATGCCAAGATCAGAATCGTGATCAGAATCAGCCGGATATGCCTCAGATGGACTAAATGAAGCATTACTTTTTTCTTAAGCATGGGCGGTACGTCGTCATTCACCCTGCCTTCCGGAGGTTTTACAAAAAAATCCAATTGCTCCCGCAACTCGTCGGGAAGTTTATCTTTTTCCGTGCTCATCGTCTTTTTTCAGCCAATCGCGTAGGATTTCTTTCCCTCGAAAAATATAACTCTTTAATGTGTTCATTTTCAAGTTTAAATTTTCGGAGATATCTTTATAGGACATATTCTCAAAGTAGTGTAACGATATAGGTTTACGGTATAGCTCGGGTAACTTGTCCACCAGGGATCTGATCTTTTCTGTGGTTTCTTTTTCTAATACTTCGGATTCTTGAGAGGAGAAGTTATCACCCAGCTTATCACTGGATAACGTGTCTATAGAAGCGTCTATCTCAGGGTGTTCTTTTCGGTATCTGCGTATGATTTCGTTTCTTGCAATGGAGAAGACCCAAGTGGAAAATTTGGACTTTCCTCTGAATGTGGACAATCCTTCGAATGCCTTTAGGAAAACATCCTGAGTAAAGTCCTCGGCTTCCGCTTCGTTACGGAATGCTTTTTTGGCCTGAGAATAAACCATTGCTTCGTACTTCAATACGAGTTGTTCGAATGATTCAAAATCTCCTGCTAGAACGTTTTGGATATTGGCCCAATCCTCCGGATCGCATAGGATGGGTTCTTCCGGTTTCATGGGAGTAATACTAAACCTATTTTATGGAAGGATCGGATTGGAGAAGGACCGATTCACTTCCTAGGAGACCATTTATAATAACAAAGAAGACCTAAACCGGTTCCGAGAGGGATTAATCCTCCGAGCATCGCTAAAGATTTTCCTAATACTAAAATGAAAGTAACGGAAAGAGCAATACCAACGAAGGTAAGGATCAGTCCTAAGAAAAAGGAATAAAGACGTAGATCGAATTTTTCTTTTTGGTAAAGGCCGGCTTTGATGATCGCCATTCTTTGACGATACCACCAAAAGAATAGGAAGAATAATAATAACCATCCGAAGATGATCCCTACAATCGGAATACTGTACAAGATTGCTTTATATTCTCCGCCAGGCTGACTTGCTTGGATGGCGAACTTGATCTCTTCTAGACTACGAAAGAGGGCTTCCTTTTCTTCCGGGGTCATCTGCTAAGAACCGCCACCTTCAATGAAGAAGTTTCTCCCTTCTTAAAGTAAGGGATTTTTTGTTCAATGCCAGGTCGGCCGGCGAGTGACTCGTACCAGTCCTCTTCTTTCCAGCTCTCTTTTAGATAACTAGTGCGGATATCGGAATTAAATAGATCCTTAAATTTGCTCATTGGAATGCTCCTATGTAAAATGCCTTTTGAAGTTCGAATACGAACTTTAAAACTCCCGGAAAAAGAGTTTTTAATTATGTCGTATATAATTTCGGTCCACTTTTGAATTCTCTAAAGTGGAAAACCTCGTAGGACTACATTTTTTAGAGACGTAAGGGTTAGAAGAAAAATTGGAAGATGAGACAAAAAAATAGAAAGAAAGAAAAATCAAAAACCCTGGATCTTTCGTTTTAAACGGAAACTATTCAGGTTTTTTCACGTCCAAGAACGGCGCAGAACTTAGGTTAGGAGTTCTTAAAATGGGAGAACGATCAAAGCCCGCGTGTTCTCTTAAGAAGTCCACAATGATCCTTGCAGTGGCTCCCCATAACAGTCCCTCTTCTATATCGAAGTAAAATACTTCCATCAAAGGTAAGTCAGGTCTCCTTCTTCCCTTGATACTATAAAACGGAGCTTCCCAAAGTCTGTCCAATTCCAGTATGATGATCCTTTCTACTTCTTCCGGATTGAATTCGAATTTAAAATCTCCGGAATATTTAGCCAGGAAGGGAGTGATATGAAATCCAGTGTGAGTGAGTTGCCCTCTGTAATTTCCGATCACGGACAATTCTTGGTTGGGAGCCCCCATCTCTTCTTCCCATTCTCTAAGAGCAGTGAATAAAAGATCTTTATCTTCCGGATCTTTTACTCCTCCTGGAAAAGAGATTTGTCCTGGATGAGAAGCAAGATTCGGATTTCTTTTTTGTAAAAGGAAACCGTCTTGCCCATTCTTTTGAAACACAGGCATGACCACGGAAGAATGTGCTACATCTTCCGGTAGGTTTGGTTCTCCTTCGGGTAGAAAGGGAAGTTCCTTTTTTAATTTATCTAATTCTAATCTAATCAAATTTCTTTTTGATCGGGATCAAACCGGACAAAGTAGTCTCGTACGGTTTAGATTGGATTGCTGCCAGAAGAGAAGGTCCGTAATTTTCGACTTTCCAGTTAGAAAAAATACCGAGCTCTTTTAATTCTTCGATGGACTTAGGATTTCTTTTTGCAATCTCCGCGATATTCTTATTAGACGGCATCAAGTTATGACCCATCCGGCGAATGGACATAACTGTTTCTCGCCATTGCCTTAATCTTTTGAATCTGTCCGCTTCTTCTCCCGATAAATCCTCGATAGATCTTTTAAATAGATCATTTTTTTGGATAGGAGGTCCGCTTGGATTTTTATAAACCTGATATAAATTTTCAGCGTCTTTTTTGCCTACGATATCTACGAGTTTGTTTAATTCTCCGCGGGACTTGACTAATTCCAAAACTTTATCGTTGTTCCAAACTCGGAAGGGAGCCTTGTTCAGTTTTTTTGCTTTTTCGTCTCGAAAGCCTAGAGTATCATGAAGTGCCCTTCTTTCGTCGGAACCCAATTCTAGAACATTTGGAAATTTTTCCAAATTGATGGAAAATCCTTCGAAAGGTTCGGGCTCTTCTTCCGCAATCTTTACGAACTCTGAAAGCGCTTCGTCTAACAATTTCCGTTTTCCGAGTTCTTCTCTCATTTTGTCCCAAATGGATTCCAGATAAACTGTATCCAAAGCAGCGTATTGGAGCTGACTTTTTTCCAGAGGGCGCTTTTCCCAGTTGGATTTTTGCTCCTTCTTGGAGAGTTTGACCTTGTGATAATGTTCCACAAGATACAACAAAGAGTTCTGTTCTAAGTCTAATAAACGAGAGCTGAACATCGTGTCTGCGATGTTTATAAACTTGAAACTGAAGTCTCTTTTCAGAGCTTTGATATCGTCTGAAGCGGAATGAAATATTTTTAAAATGCTTGGATTCTCGAATAGAGGTCCTAACCCGGAGAGATCATCCAAACGAATAGGGTCAAAGATATAATTTTTACCCTTAGAGGATATTTGGATAAGACAAACTTTGGAATAGTAGGTGTAATAACCGCTGGATTCCGTATCAATAGAGAGGCAATCGGATTGAGAGAGAGTAATCAATGCCAACTGTAGGCTTCGGACGTTGTCTACGACAATATAATCGGATTGTATTTGCATCTAAAAGGCGACCTGGGAGACTAGCGTCGGAAGGGGGACCATGAGTTCGATTCCCAATACGTCCAGTCTACGGACCCTAGTCCGAGATGACAAACCAAAAGAAGAATGTGCTATCTTTGGGATTTTTAATTCTCCAGAGGCAGCCAATTTCACTTACCTCGGCCTGTACTCCATGCAGCATAGAGGCCAAGAATCGAGCGGGATCGTTTCCTCCGACGGCGAACATCTCTACCGTTACGCCGGGATGGGACTCGTAGCCAATATTTTTACCGAAGGCAAAATCCGGGAGCTAACCGGAACCGCGGCCATCGGGCATAATCGTTATTCTACCACAGGTGCGAGCTTCTTAAGGAACGCTCAACCTCTCAGAGTCGAGTCCCATTTGGGGCCAATCGCTCTGGCTCATAATGGAAACCTGGTAAATTCCTGGGAAGTTCGTTCCCAACTGGAAAAAGAAGGTTCCATTTTCCAAACCACAATCGATTCGGAAGTGATTGTCCACCTGATGGCTCGCTCCGGAGAGACGGATCTGCTTTCTGCGCTTTCTTCTGCTCTGAAAAAAGTAAGAGGGGCATATTCCCTGGTTGTTCTTACCAAAAACCAATTGATTGCAGTCAGGGATCCGAACGGTTTCCGTCCTTTGGTAATGGGAAGAAGGGATGACGGATCCATCGTATTCGCATCCGAAACTTGCGCATTCGATATCACTGATACCACTTACGAAAGAGATGTGGAGCCAGGTGAGATGATCGTTGTGGATAGAACAGGAACCCGTTCCTTCTATCCTTTCCCTCCTGCAAAACCGGCTCTATGTATTTTCGAATACATTTATTTCGCAAGACCTGATTCCAATATTTTTGGTGAGTCAGTGTATAAGGTCCGTAAAGCGCTTGGAAATCAACTCGCTCAAGAACTTCCTGTAGAGGCTGACGTTGTGATTCCTGTTCCGGATTCTGCAAATATCGCAGCTTTAGGATATTCAGAAGCTTCTGGAATTCCTTTTCAATCGGGACTCATCCGTTCTCACTATGTGGGTAGAACTTTCATCGAACCGGACCAAAAGATCCGAGATTTCGGTGCCAAGATAAAGTACAACGTAGTGAAGAATGTAGTGGATGGAAAACGTGTTGTGATTGTAGACGATTCCATCATGAGAGGGACAACCAGCCGCAAGATCATTAAGATGATCCGAAATGCAGGTGCCACCGAGATCCATTTAAGAGTTTCCGCTCCTCCTACAGTTTCCCCTTGTTATTACGGTATCGACATTCCCACCCATAAAGAATTGATCGCTGCTACTCATACGATCGAAGAGATTCGAAAGTATCTAAGAGTGGATTCCATTGCATATCTTTCAGTGGATTCTATGCACAAAGCGGTTAGCGAGCATAGGGGCGGAGGTTTCTGCAACGCTTGTTTCACTTCGGATTATCCAGTGGAATTCCAAAGCGATATGGGAAATCAAAAGAGTTTATTCAAGGAATACGAGGTAGAAGAAAGGGTCTAAATATTTCCGCTCGATTGCGAATTTCTTTAGATCTTTATTTTACTCTGAAAACTTGCTGCCTTTTTCCGAAGGTGATAAAGTCGGACTCTTCTCCTTTGATATAGGCGGATAATAGGCTTTTTTCAGAAAATCCTATATGGCTCTGCTCTTCTAACATTCCTAAAATTTCCAGAGCCGCATCTTTGTCCAAAGTATTCAGATAATTTAATACTTCTTGGTGGGAGTTCTTTTTGTGAGCTTCTTCTATAATTTTGAGGACTTCTTCCCTTGCTCTTAATAGGGACTCTTTTCTTTCTACAAGTCCTTCCATTGTGGAAAGTATGATATTGATTTCGGGATCTTCCGAAAATAATTCCAGCAAATGAGGATAGATCGCAGGGAATCGAATCGGGAATTCGTATAAAGATTCTTCCAATCCTTTGTAGAGTTCCGCTTCTTCTTCTTTATTTAATCCTAAGGATTCTCCAAGTATGAGAAGTGTTTCGATCGGCATGAGTCCTAAAAATCTGGCTGCGAATATATTATCTTTCTTGGTTCTAAGACAGAATAATATAAATTTAGAAATCCTTTCAGGCGGAAGTCCGTTCCAGAATTGGGCTGCCTTAGAATCCAAAAAGTTAGTTTCAGTCCCGAAGACCTTCTTCTCTTTTTTAAGTTTTTGGAATATTTTAAAGTCTTCTTTTACGATCCTATAAAGTAAAGAATCGTCCATTTCCAGGATTGTGGACATGACCTGATCTGGAGAAGATATGGAAAGAAAGTATCGAACCAGGTCGAAACCGATTTCAGATCTTGTGGAAAAGTTTTCTAAGATATCTGCAGGAGCTTGTTGGAATGCAGTGGCGCCGACTGAAAATGAACTGACTCCTTCTAAAAACTTTTCTAATTTTTCGAAGGCAAAACAAGCCTGTTCACCGGAATCATTCCAATTCGACTCCCTGTAAAAATCCCTACAATTGCCGGGACAGGGTTTGGACTCGGAGACTCCCGCTAGACAGGTTCTTTCTTGTTGTCTTTCGTTTTCAGGGAATAAGATCACCACAATCACGCATATCCGGAGCGTAAGGATTTAGGATTTTCATACCGGAAAATACCCATGTCTTTTTGACCATTGGACAATAGAAACGGTTTCTTCCAGACTGTAATCCGTGGACCTTCATAGTATTCGCCAAAACTTCGCTAAACTTGGAATAGGCCTCAAAGGATACTTTCACATCCGACGATTTTGCCTCTTCTAGTACATTCTTCATATCTATGGCAAAAGATTCCAAGCCACCTTTTACTTCTCCCAAAGAATTTAAGGAAGAAATTAATCCGCTTACATCAGGCGAAACTCCTTCTGTTGTTAAGAGAAGTTGAATTATCTTATCGTTTTCCGACAAAACTTTTTCGAAAAGAGGTTTTTCGGTCTCCAATACAGGCTTCTCTTCCTTTTTGCAGAAAGAAAGGGAATATAATAATGAAGATAATAAAATTAGTAGTACGGATCGTTTCATCCTATTCTCCAAATATGAGTAAATACTCGCGAATCGAGCCTCTTAGACCATAAAAAAATCTTTTTTAGGTTCTGGCAACCGTTAGAGCTTCAAACTATTCTCCGAAAAAATGGGTTCAAAGCTTTTGCCTATATAGGAAATTAGGAGGAAAGGCAAGGCTCTAATGTATTTTGATAAGCATGTTTTTGTCTGCGAGAATGTCAGAGCGGAAGGAGAAAGGCCTTCTTGTGGCCCGAAAGGATCTCCTCAATTACTCGCTTATATGAAAAAGAGAGTACAAGAACTTGGATTAAAAGGTAAGATCCGTATCCAAAAATCGGGATGTTTGGATCGTTGCGAATTAGGTCCTGTACAGGTTTCTTATCCGGAAGGACTTTGGTTTTCTATCAAAACACAAGAAGACGCAGAAGTATTTATTCAAAATCATATACTAGAAAATAAACCGGAAGCGATCCGGCATCTGACGTTAAAGGACGAAGAGTGAGAGGGTAATCAAATGGCAAAAAAATTCGAACTACCAAAATCGTATCTCGCATACGAATTGAAAGAATACAGCAACGAACCTGGAAGAGCTAAGATTGTAGAAAAAGAACTTAAACCTTTAAAGAAGGGAGAGGTTTTACTTAAGGTACATTCAGGCTCCATCAATCCATCCGATCTAATGTTCATGAGAGGATTGTATGGAATTAAGAAAAAACTTCCTGTTGTTCCCGGTTTTGAAGGAAGCGGCTTGGTGATTGCAAGCGGCGGAGGCTGGAGAGCAAATTCTTTAGTGGGTAAACCAGTTGCATGCGTGGCTCCGAATAAAGGTGACGGACCTTATGCAGAATACATGATCACTGATGCATATTCTTGTTTTACTTTAGGAAAAGATGTAAGCCTGGAGCAAGGTGCTTGTTTATTCGTAAACCCTATCACTGCTTGGGCATTACTTGATCAAGTGATCCGAGAAAAACATAAGGCATATGTTCAAACAGCTGCCGCTTCTGCCTTGGGAAAAATGTTATTAAGGCTTTCTAATAAAAAAGGAATCCCTGGCATTCATGTGGTAAGAAGAAAAGAACAGGTGGATCTTCTTAAATCTTTGGGTGCAGAACATGTATTGGATTCCAGCTCTCCTAATTTCGATAGAGAACTTAGAGTTCTTTCTAATAAACTGAATGCTACTATTATGCTGGATGCAGTTGCAGGAGAGATTACGGGAAGAGCGTTGGCCGCTATGCCTTACGGAAGTAAATGTGTGGTTTACGGCGCATTATCAGAAGAGCCTATTTCTTACCATGCAGGACTTGGTATTTTTCAGGACAAAAAGATAGAAGGTTACTGGCTTTCTTCTTGGATGCCTCAGCAAAGTCCTTTTAAAATTTGGAGGATCACTTCTGAGATCCGTTCCCTTTTAGGAAAAGAATTCCAAACCGAGATCGCAGCTAAATATCCGCTCAAAGAAGCGGACAAAGCGATCCAAGAATATGCAAATAATATGACTAGAGGAAAGGTCCTGATTTCTAACGGATGGGAGCTTTGATGGGAATCTCATCCGGTACGAGGCAAATATTTCGACCTTGGGTTTTAGTTTTAGGAACTGGTATCCTTTTTAATTCCTGCCTACTGGACCTAAGGGAGAATGTTAAAAAATTACAGACTTGTAAGTTTAGGATTATAGAAACCAAAACGGAAAAAGTGGAAATTCTGCCTTTTCCACCTTCTCCAAAGATCGTAATGATATCTAAATTGGAGATAGAGAATCCGAACGATTCTTCTGTTAAAATTTATAAGTTCGATCTTGGTGTTTTTACCTCAGGCACTGACGGAAAAGAAGCCGAATTAGCCAGGGTCATCTCGGAAGAAGAAACTGAAGTCCCTGCTTTTTCTAAAACCGTGATCCAACTCAAGATAGAAACAAGCTTTGAAAAGAGAGAAAACAAGGATAAACTATTACTTGGAATTTTAGTAGTCACGAACCTCATTGCCGGAAAAGATCCGAATTTGAGAATGAAAGGTAGCGTAAGATACAAAACCGTTTTAGGAGAAGTAGATCTTCCTTTGGATGAAAAAATACGATTATTACCTAAGAAGCCGGAGTATGAAATCTAAGAGTGTGAATTTTAGAACTTCCTATAAAAGTCTGATCCTTCTTATAATTGTACTATTCGGTTTGTCGGATTGTTCAGACGTGGACGACGACTTTTATTCCTTTGGAGAAGCAGCTACTAAGATCATGGTAGCTTATGCCGCAAAAGATGCCGAATGCGGATCGAGTAGACAGATCACCTCTTTTGTTCCCGGAAAACAAAGGAAGAAGGATGTGGACAATTGTGTTGCCTCAGTCGCTTTCGAAAAATGTAGCTTCTGGACGCAGGCAGGAGATCCGGTTCCGTTTGCATGTAAGGCAATCGAGTATAGATTGAAGTGATGGGATGGATAGCCAGACATTTTGATTATTTGATTTTTGCTGCGCTGGCTTTGTCCGGTCTTTCCTATCTTTATATTCTTCTCACTAGAAACCGAAGACACGATTCTAAATCGGTAGTTCGTTATGATATTCCTTCGGAAGAACCTATGAGTTTTGATCCGAACGAAAAACCGAAAAAGAAAGAACCTAAAGTAAATGTTCTAGAAGTATTCGATTATAACGGGATCAAAATCATGCATGAAAATGGTTTGTACACCGTGAATCATGCTGGAGAGATTCAGGTCTATGGTTCTTGGCAGGTCCTTCCTCCTAGGTACCAGGCAATGGTCAAGGAAATGGATAAAACTTCTATAGGACAAAAGAAGAAAGGAAATTATTATATGGAAGTTCTGAACGGAACTTACTATGTAATCTTTCCAGACGGCAAAAAACATAAGTATCCTAAATTCGAAGATATTCCGGAAAAGATCAGAAAGGCCTTGGGCTATTAAACTTATCTAATCGAGGCTCTTTCCTTGAAATTTCGAATTTCTTATCTTCTAGTATTCGTTTTGCTCCATTGTAATTCTTATTTTGAATCCGTTTTGGATCCGACTGAACTGAGGATGCCCGCGGACGGCAAATCGGTTGCCGTATTAAAAATTTCGAATCCGATCTTCGGCGCAAAAGACAATTTTGTTTGGGAAGAGATAGATCCTGAATTACTTAAACTTCTCTCGAGAGAAAAAAACGACAGAGAAGAGATCTTACGAGTGCAAGCGGGGAAGGTCCCTTCAAATATTAGGATACGAACTCAGAAAGGCAAAACGGTTGAAATTTTGCTTTTTAGCCGAGACGGGGATTTTGACCAGGATGGATTTCCTGATTCTGCAGAGCTTAGAACAGAATCGGATCGCCAGACCTTTCGAGACTGGTTTGTTCGGATCTCATTGTCACAATATTTAAAGGAGAATTCCTCCTGGAACCTGAAGGAAAGAGATTGCAGCGGATTGATTCGTTTCGCATATAAGGAGTCTTTAAAGGCTCATACCCAAGATTGGCAAACTCGGACAGGGATCTTATTGGATAAAAATTTACCGGATGTCCGGGAATTTAATTACCCGGATATACCCTATATTGGTAAAAACCTGTTCCGGATCGGAGAGGGCAAATTCGGAGAATTTGCGGACGCGGAAAGTTTGGAAAAGTTCCATACTTCCTTTGTTTCCAAGGAGTTAGAGTCTGGACTAGCGGGAGATATTCTCTTTTTCAGATCGGATCGCGGAGTTGGGACAAATTTCCATTCTATGATCCTTATAGAGGGAGAAGGTCAAAATCCCCAACTTTTATATCATACCGGTTCGGAACGAGGCATCAAATTGATCCGAGCAAAAGAATTGGAAAGAAGTGTGTTGTTTTCCCCGGAAAAGAATAACCGAAATTTTCTTGGGGTTTATAGATTTCGGATTTTAGAATAGGAATTTCAGAATGAGAACTCGTGTATCGGATCGTAAAAAGATAATATTCTCTTTTCTCGCAATTTTGATCTTTGCATTAGGATTATTTTATGTGAAACCGAATCTATTCGGTTCCGCTGCATTTTATCTGGGAACGGATCGCAGTTTTGGCTCCGGTGAAAATGCTTATGTAAATCTGGAAGGAAACGGAACTGTAAATTACGAATTTAGAGTATATAAGATTGCCGATCCGCAAGCGTTCTTGACCAAGAAAGTAAAGGAAAGATTGGTCCAAGAGAATAATGACGGAGCCTTCGGAAATCCGATCGCACTCTTTACAAGAACTGTAGATAAATTCACTTACAATTTTCGTAAGGTTGCTAGAAAAGAATTCAATTCCAAAACAAGGTCCGAATTGAAAAAGACATTAGGAATTGATTATGAAAAACCTGATGAATATAAACCTTTAGCGGTCCCTGCTATTTTAAAAGACCAAGAATTGGTCGCTACATTCTCCATTCCCACTGTAACTTCTTTTTGGGCGTATCGTAGGATCCCTGTCCCGATCCGAGACAATGGTGTTTACCTTGTAGAAGGAGTTTCCGGATCTCAGTTGGCTTATACAATCCTGATTAAATCCGGTCTGAATTTTTTAGTAAAACAATCGGACGCAGAGACATTCGTGTATGTGGGCCGTAAAGATAGCGGAGAGCCAGTTTCCGATGTAGACCTGACTCTTTTTAATTTAGAGAATGGCCAAGCATTCCAAACTGGAAAAACAAGCTCTGATGGAACTTACTTTTATAAGGGAAGAAGTCCCGTAAAAGGTTTAGTTCTCGCTCATAAGAATGGAGAATATTCGGTTTCCGATCCTGAATTTTATTCCAGTTCCTTTTATGGAGAAGGTGGACCAAGAGCTTATATTTATACAGATCGTCCCGTATATAGACCGGGAGATACTGTTTACTTTAAAGGAATTGTTAGAAACTTTTCCCAAGACGATTATAGAACTATCTCCGGCACCGGTGTGATTGCGGTTGCAAGCGAGCAGGGAGAAACTTCTATTCCTAGCGTTCCGATCAATATTTCCGGAGATAACGGAACTTTTTCAGGAGAATTTGTAGTTCCTGAATCTGCAAATGCTACTCTAGGAAATTATTCTCTTATATTAAATTTCCGTGATAAAACTTTCCAAACCGAATTTGCGGTGGAGGCTTATAAAAAACCGACCTTCTTGGTATCGGTATCTGTTCCTAAATCCAATTATTTACAAAGAGAAGAAGTAAATGCTCTTGTAAAGGCAAGGTATTATTACGGCCAACCGGTAGCCGGGCAAGAGGTTGCTTATAGAGTATTTCGCAGGCCTAAATTCGACTATTCTCCTGTAGGAACGATTAATTTCGATGCTTCTTCCGATTATTTGGAACAGTCCGGACAAAGTGATAAACAAGAATTGGTTTTGGATGGAAAAGGAAAGTTAGATTCCAAGGGACAATATTCTATCAGCTTTAAACCGGATAAATCGGATGCGGATTCTGTTTATACTATCATCGCTTCCGTTCAGTCAGAGGACATGACCTTGGATGGATCTGCTTCCTTTTCCGTAAATCGAAGTGCATTTTTTGTTAGGATCTCCAAGGATAACTCCGTATATGAACCTGGGAAAGAAGCAAAGTTAACCGTAAATCTGATCGCTTATGATAAAACTTTGAGCGAAGTAGAACGCCAGAAAATGGTGGGAAATCGAAATGTGGATCTAATTCTCTACAATCGAGACATCCAATTTGTAAAAGAGGCAAATCGTTCTAAAATTTCTTCTTTGTCTGTGATGACTTCTGCCTCTGGAGTTGGGACCGCTTCTTTCACGATTCCTAAAAGAGGACAATTTGTTTTAGTCGCGGAGACCAAGGATCCGAACGGAAATCTTACAAAGTCCGAAACATTCTTCTGGGCTTCTTCCGTTTCTGATTCTATCGAAATTCCTTTCAAGGATATTACTCTCAAACCTGGTAAGGATATTTATTCCGTAGGAGACACTGCGGAAATTCTGGTCTTAAGTCCCGTTTCAAACGGACATATGGTTCTGACTTTAGAAGGAAATAGGATCTTCAAAAAAGAAGTGGTGAAGATGAAGGGAAACGCTTTAAAATATGCGGTTCCGATCACTGCGGAAATGAGTCCGAATTTCACGTTATCTGCAGTTCAGTTTTCAGGAAATGATGTTTATAAAAGCCAAGTAAGAGTGGTCGCCCCTCCTGAGCAGAAATTCCTGAAAGTAGCTTTAGAGCCAGGACATAAGGTATATCGCCCCGGTGATAAAGCTGAGATCCGCTTAAAAACTACGGGCCTTGGAGGCAACGGAGTTTCTGCGGAAGTTTCTCTTGCAATAGTGGATGAGGCAATCTATCAGATCAAAGAGGAGAAGACCCCGAATATAGGAACATTCTTCTATCATCCAAGAAGAAATAACGTGCAGACCACTTTGGCATCCGCTTATAAGTTTTTCGGATATTCGGAAAATAAAAGATTAAAACTAGCCTTGGGGAAAAAAGGAGACTCCGTTTATTCTGCGATGAAAAACGAGGACCAGGCGCGAGATCGTTTTAAAGATACAAGTTATTGGAATGCAAAAGTAAAAACCGGGCCGGATGGGACTGCTACTGTTAGTTTTAATCTTCCGGACAATTTGACTTCTTGGAGAGTGACCGCAATCGCTATCACTCCGGACACTAAAGTAGGAAGAGGTCAAACCAGTTTTGTTACCAAAAAAGATCTGATGATCTTAGGTGGAATGCCAAGATTTATCATCAAGGGGGAAACTCAAAAAGTTTCCGCTACGATTTCTAATCAATCTCCAAGCAAACTTCCTATTAAGGTTACCGTAAAAGCAGAAGGCGCAAAAATTTTAGGAAACTCCGAAACTACAATCAATTTGGAGCCAGGTCAAAACCAATCTCTACATTTTGATGTGCAGACTCTTGCAGATCCTAAAATCAAATCCGCGAAGATCAGCATTCTTGCGGCGGCCTCTGGTTACCAAGATTTACTTAAATCTGAAATCCCACTCAAGACTTGGGGATTGCCTAAAACTATTTCGGATAGTTTAGGAATGGAAGAAGGAGAACATTCAGGAGTTCTAAACTTAGAAGCGCCTAAAGAATTAGGAGACCCTCGTTTGGAGGTTCGACTCAGTCCTGCTTCCTTACCAGCTTTAAGGCAGTCTCTGGATTATCTTGCAGATTACCCTTATGGTTGTGTGGAACAAACTATGAGTAGATTCTATCCTCTTTTATCCGCTCAAAAGGCCGGTTTCATCAATGAGAGACTTAGGAAAGAACTTCCTAAGATGATAGATATAGGATTAAAACGAGTGTCGGAACTCCAACGCACTGATGGAGGATTCGGTTGGTTTGAAGGCGGTGTGGAAAGTGATGTTCTGATGTCTGCCTATGTATATAGGGGATTGGCAGTTAGTCAGAAAAACGGAGCCAAGGTTCCTGCTCCAGTATTGAGCCGAGCCAGAGCTTATTTGTATGATGTTTTGGGTAAGGGCGATCTTTCCCCGAATGCAAAGGCATATATTATCTTTTCTTTAAGTGAAGGTGGTAATTTAGAAGATTCGATTTTGGACGGTTTAGTAAAATCGTCCGCTAAGCTGAACCAATACGGGCAAGCATTGCTTGCATTAACATTAGCTAATAAAGGTAAGAAAGCGGAAGCCTCTACCTGGTTTAAAAAAGGAGTGGAGACCAGTGGATTCGGCAAAAAGCCATTCTTCAAACTCACTTCTTACGGTAAAAACCCTCGCTGGGAAGAAGATAGGATTGAAACAATTTCCGCACTTTTGAGCGCGGGAGTTCGATTGGGAGAAGATAAGGTCATTCTTGCAAATCTTGCTTCTTCTCTTTTATCCAATCGTATCGAATTGGCCTGGAATAACTCAAGAGATACATCTGCTGCGGTCTTGGCACTGTCTGAGTTTTTGGCTTCTATTCGTGAATCGGAAACTCCTGCAAATGTAGAGATCATATTGAACGGAACCAGTTTGAAAACCGTAACTCTTCCTCCTAAGTCCGAGCAAGGAGAGTTGTATAAGATCCCGATTCCTTCCGAGTTGATCCGCTCCGGGCCGAACAAAGTTGAAGTTTTGAAAAAGGATGGGCCTGTACTTTATGCAACCGCTTCCTTATACTACACGGATCGAAGTAAGAAGATCCAAACATATTCTAATGGAATCAAAGTAAAACGGACCTACTATAAGTTAAAAGTGGAATCGAATGATATCACTCCAGTAGAATCTAAAACTTTCCAGCCGGGTGATTTGGTAATGGTAGAAGTTTCAGTCCAGAAAGAAGGAGACGCAGACTCTTATTACCAAGTAGAAGATTCACTACTGCCCGGATTCTCATTCTTACAAAGAGATGCAGAGTATTATGCAGGCGATCTGAAGATGGAATATCTAAGTCGGCAGATTTACGACGATAGAGCCGTATTCTTTGTAGGAGGTCCTACAAAAGAATTTAAGGTCCGATATTTTATCAGAGCAGAAGTAGGAGGGAAGTACAAGGTAATTCCAGCCAGAGCTTCCTTAATGTATTATTCAGAAGTAACAGGAGCGAGTTCAGACGATGAAATCAACGTTCAATAATCTACTTCTAAGTTTCCTTTTACTTTTTGGATCTGCTACGTTCGCGCAGACTGTGACTATAGATTCTCCTCATGGTGGTTTCACTACTGAAAGGATCCAAACTGTTTCCGGTTCTGTTAGTGGAAATCTAGAAAAAGCGACTATTGTAATTAACGGAATTCCTCAGATGATCCGTTTACAAGGCGGAAAATTTTCCTTAAGCACAGTAGTTGCTCCAGGAACAAATCTGATCGAAGTAAAAGCAGGCAACGCAAGCGATAGAGTTTCTTTCTTCGCAGCCGTTCCACCTAGAGATATCAAAGTGGTTCTTACTTGGGACACGGCGACTGATGTCGATCTTTGGGTTTTGGATCCTACGGGAGAAAAATGTTTTTATGCAAATCGTTCCACTAAGACCGGAGGAAATTTGGATGTGGACGTAGTGGATGGATATGGTCCTGAAACTTTTACCATGTCCAAGGCATTACCAGGGAATTATTCCATCCAAGTGCAGTATTACGGTTCTTATGATAAGCCGGTCACCAGAGTAAATGTGTATGTGGTCTTGAACGAAGGAAAGCCGAACGAAAGAAGAAAACAATTTCAGTTCGTGATGACACGTTCCCAGCAAGTATATCATATTGCGAATTTCGAGATAGATCCGGAATCCTAAGATGTTTTTTTCCAATCCAAATATGTCTTCTGGAAAGTTGAGCAGAGGTCTTGGAATACGGTTCCTTGCGTCCTTTGTCATAGTATATTCGATTTCCATAATGTATTTGAATGCAGAAGCTGTTTCGATAGATTCTCCTAATGGCGGCTTTACTACCGAGAGAATCCAAAAAATTTCAGGAACTGTGACAGGTATTAGCCCAGAGAAAGTCACGGTAGTTATCAATGGTATTCCTCAGATGGTGCCCTTGTATGCCGGAAAGTTTTCCTTTAGCACTGTGGCTTCTCCCGGAGACAATCTGGTGGAGGTCCGTGCAGGCAGGGCTTATGATAAGGTCAGCTTTTTTGCAAAGGTTCCTCCTCGAGATATCAAAGTTGTTCTGACCTGGGATACTTCGAGTTATACGGATCTTTGGGTAATCGATCCTTCGGGGGAAAAGTGTTACTGGGCCCATACTTCCACTAAGTCTGGAGGAAATCTAGTTTATGATGATGCTACTTTCGCTCCTCAAACTTTTACCATGTCTAAGGCTCTACCCGGAAATTATGCAGTCCAAGCACAGTATTATGCTCCGTTTAATGCCCATGTTACCAGAGCCAAGGTATATATAGTTCTGTATGAAGGAACTCCCAGAGAAAAAAGAAAACAATATCAATTCACAATGACCAGGGCCCAGCAAGTTTATCATCTGGGTAATTTTGAGATAGAGCCGGATTGATCGGAATGAATTCAAAAGTATATTATAAAATCAGAATTCTTTGCGCTGTGCTCTTTCTTTGCGCGGTTGGAATCGGAGCGGCACCGAAATTTTCTTACTCGTATTTGGATGAAACGGTAAAAGAATTCGAATCTAAAAATTCTACATCTTCTGTAGTCTTGATGGAAATTGAATCCGGAAAAGTAGAATATATTTACAGACCGGAGATAGCAGTTTCAAAAAAATTACCTCCCGGTTCATTAGTAAAAACCTTTTCAGCTTTAACTTTATTAAAATACAAAGACAATCTTGGATTCTCTCCTGAAAAAAAGGTCTTATGCAAGGGTAGATTTTATCCTAAAGAAAATTTAGCTCCGATTAAATCGGATCTAAACACATTCCATTTGCCTCAGGATGAAAACGGAAAAGAGTATTTGAGATGTTCCTTGGCAAAAGGCCATGGAGAAATGGATCTCAGATCTGCATTAGTTCAATCATGCAATGTATATTTTTTAACGAATGCCTCATCCGACCCTGATCTGTTTTATTCCAAATTGTACGAGGATTGGAGTTTGGGAAAATCCACTCGATCTAGATTGGATTCTTATATAGAACCTTCTGATACAAATTTTACTTCTATCAGCCCCTTGCGAAAAGTAGCGGCTTCTATTGGAGAAGGTGGGCTTCTTTTAAGTCCTTTGAAAATTTCACAGTTGTACGCTTCTATTTGGAAAGAAGGTCCTAGACTTTCTCCTTATTGGGGACCGGATCGAAAGCCTATTCGATCGGAAGATAATCCTTATACAGGAAAGGATTTGAGATGGATCGTTTCTGCTCTTTCCGAGGTTCCGAGATCAGGAACATTAAAGGATTTGAATATTTCTGAAAATGGAAACGTGGAAATCCTGGGTGCAAAAACCGGAACTGGAACTAAATTTATGCACAAGTATGAAACCCACGGATGGACAGTATTATCTTTTCGTAAAGATCAAAAATTGTATGTACTAACCGTTTTCGTGGACAATGGTTCCGGAGGGAATCAGGCCAAATCCTTGGCTTCGATTCTTCTGGATAAGATCGATCCAAAAAGTAAAAATTCTGCAATAAAATCAGGTAAATAAAATGAGAACTTGCATCCAAATTTTCAAAACAAAAATAATTCCTAAAATCAAAGGTCTTTTTTCGAAAGAATCATTGGAAAATTTTAAGATCGGATTTAGGGAAAACATATTGAAAGATCCTAAAGTAGGTGCCCCAGCGGGAGCGGGAGTCGTGTTTTTAGCAATCGGCTTCTATCTTTCTTTAAAAGGATATTCCATTGACTCCTCGATCAAAGATCCAGCTCTCCTCATTCCTAAAAAAGCAAACGTTCTAGTGGAAATATATCGCCCGGAAGAATTTGTAGAAGACCTAGAAAAAACAAATTTAGGAAGAGAACTTTCCGAAGATGGTACTTTTCAGAAAATTCTCACCTTGCCTGAACTTAGAAAGATCAGTTCTGTTTTATATTTATTAGAAGCAAAAGCGGGTGTAATGACCAAACCATCCAGGTTGGCGGCTTTATTTGATGGACCTGTTGCCGCAGCAATATTCCCTAAATCTAATTTTCTGCTCGTGGGTAAGGCGAGTGCAAGTTCCAAGTTGGGAGTAAGTTTAATCACTGCATTCAAGGGAGAAAAGATTGTAATTAAAGAAGCTCCTAAGGAAGAAAAACCTCAAACTCCTCCACAAACAGAAGAAGGATATTATACTCCTACTGGTTCTGAAAATACACATTCTGCGGATGATTATGCCGATCAATTTGCAGCTGGCTCTGAAAAATTTGGAAACTTGGAAGCATTTAAATACGAATTTGGTTCTGGAAAAATTTTAGCAATTGTTCTGGGAGATTTTATCATTCTCACAGATTCAGAAGAACTATTGGAAAAATCTTTGGACCTTGCTTCTTCTGCAAATAGTGATTCTTTAGGTAACCAAAGTGGTTTTGATGTTTTAAGAAAGGAAACTTCTAAAAAAGAAAATAAGATCTTATTCTATGCGGGAACCGATTCTTTAATTGCTCCATTCCTTAAACCTTCTTTTGGAAATTCAGGAGTAGCTTTACTCTTAGGTTGGGAATCTGGAAAAAATTTGGAAGGAAAAGTTTATAAGATAGGTGGAGAGAAAAACCAAGTTGTTAGTTCCGGTCCCGCTCTTTCCAAAGTATTACCTCGAGAAACAAATTTAGTATTCTATTCGGAAGAATTAAAACCTTCTGAAGTTTGGAAATCTTTAGAATCCATAAGCGGAGAATGGGAAGAGTTTGGAGAAGGTTTAAATGCATTCGGTAAAAACGCGGGGGTCCATGAACAATACTTTGGTTCTGAAAAAGGGATTGCTCTAAGCTTTAACGGATTGGAATACAAGTCGGGTATGATTTATCCGAGATTTGGGATTTCTCTACCTGCTTCTGTTCCAGATGATAAACTTTTAAAAGCGATTTTCAAAGTTGGCAATCCTATCAAAGTTTCTTATCAAAATACGAATTTGGAATCTTATCCTTTGAGAAAAGGTGGCTTCTATACTCCTGCATCTTTGAAAGTGGGAAATTGGAAATACTTAGCTTCCGATAGGAAAAGTGCAGAAGAAACGGTCTCTTCCGGAAATGGAAATCGACCTAACCAAGCAGATCTATTTTCTTCCGGTCCTGCAAAAGAATTGGCTTATTATCCGCATCATTTAGTGGTCCGTGTGCCAGGAATTTTGGATGACCTCAAAAGTTTCTATTTGTATGGAGCAGAAGGTTCTTCTGAATATACTTCCAAAACAATTGATAGAGATGTGCAGCCTATTTTAGATAAACTGAAAGTTTATGAAAGACTGATGATCTCTTTCGGTTCAGGAAAAGAAAACGAAGATTGGGGAAAGTTGAAGGTCTTTTAATACCTCGACTTTATAAATTGTGAATATATATTTTGGATTTCAGGATTTGGAGCTTCTATAAAAGCTCGAAATCGTGCTTCCCCTTTTGTTTTTAAAAACCAGGAGCCCCAGAGAAAAAGTTTCTGGTATAAGATCTTCTTTTTAGCCCCGTTTCTTGTTTGGATTTCTTTGATACATTCTTCGTCGAATTTTTCCCAACTCCAAGGAAACTTAAGATCTACAGATGTAGGTTTCGGATTTGTTGGATACAGAGACTCACAATAAGATTCTTGCATCCAGAAGGAAGTTTCAGATTTAGATTCTGGAGCTAAAAAATGACAGATCTCATGTTTGATCACCGTATCTAAAATTCCTCTTTTAGCCAAACTTTCCGGATTTTGAAAAAAGAATTTATTACTTTCAGGAGAATAGAAAG
The DNA here is from genome assembly GCF_002812205.1 of Leptospira neocaledonica. Classification (NCBI taxonomy): domain Bacteria; kingdom Pseudomonadati; phylum Spirochaetota; class Leptospiria; order Leptospirales; family Leptospiraceae; genus Leptospira; species Leptospira neocaledonica. The sequence continues at coordinate 112,361 of NZ_NPEA01000003.1, read as the reverse complement.
CGGCTACGCTCCCGGATTGACCTGAATATTTTCTAAACACCTCGGAGTTTTCTGAGATAAATATTCGAACATCTTGGGGAATTCTTTTTTCTAATCTTTCCGATTCGGATCGGATCTCGGTCACGAATTTATCTGCAAATATTTCGAGTAATTTGTCGGGATTTTTCTGTTTATTCCAGTCGTCTAAAAAGTAAAATTCGAATCCTTCTATCTTTCTTCTTGCTGCCTGAGCGCTCGCTGCTTCGAAGAAGAATATTATAAAAAATAAATATAATAGAGATGATATAAGGATAGGTCTCAAGGGATTTGCCTCAGTTCCGCGCCTGGAAAGTAAAATTGAAGTATCTCTTCTGATTTCGCTCCTCGAAACGCCATTTCTCTTGCGCCATATTGACAAAGACCGATCCCATGTCCGAATCCTTTTCCTTTTAAATAAAATCCTCGAGCGCTTGTTTCGATCTTAAAATCGTTACTCTTGGTTTTATTCCAGCCTAATGATTTACCGATTTTAGATAAAAATTCGGAGGCTTGGATATTCTTTTTTCCCGAATAATCCTTATATTCTAAGGAAGTTATTCTGGATTCAGAATACTTAGGTTCTAATTCGGTTATCTGTTTTGTTTCCAGGGCAGATTCGATTTCTTCTTTTGAAATAAAAGTTTCCCAAGAAAAATACGGAGAATTTTTGCATTGTACTTCCCCTCCCTTGGTATCGGGACCCGATCTATAGTATTGAGGATTTTTAAAATTTTTCCAAAGAACAGAAGGAGAAGATAAATTTCCTCCGCAGGTAGAATGAAAGAATGTTTCTAACACTTTTCCACCTTTGTCTTGCAGAATTATTTTTTTAGAAGGAGAGAAGTTTATATTCTCCTTTTTTAATTTTCCTGAAAATTGAAGGCAATGAGTTAGATCGCAAAGATCGTGACCTTCTTTGGAATGTCTTCCTAGGTTTGCGAGCGCATAAGAACGGATCATTGCTAACGCAGCTATTGTGTATTCCTGTTTCCAGTTTGCATTCGGAATCTTTTCGTTCTTAGGATAAAGTAGATTCCCAAATTCTGAAATCATTCCGATCAATACATATTCCTCTAATGGAACGATAAGTATAAGTTTTAGTTTTCCTTTCGAAGACGATATTTCCAGATCTCCTCGATATTTTTTAGGGCTCTGATCTTTAGGAACTTCGAGTTCATATTCTCCACCGGAAAATAGAATATGTTCCGCTCTTGAGTTCCTGGTTCCGTCTATAATTCTGATTTGATCTTCTTCTGCTCGGATCAAAATCGTTTTATCTTTTTCTAAACTATTTTTTCCTGAATATTGAATTCTAGAATTTTTCGTAATGATACGGACCGTGTCCGGAGAATATTTAGATAAGATTCCTATTTTGATCTTATTTGGGATTTGATCTGCGAATAAAGAATTAGAGAATAAAAGTAGAAATGCCAAACATACAAGTTTGGAAAGATTACTCATTGTACTTGGATAGCCTTAGGGAAAGTAGGACAAGAAGAAACACATAAGCCGCAACCCACACAGTCATTAGAAAAGTTTGGTTTGTTTCCTTTGAACTGAACTACATTTGGAATAGGGCAGGTGATTGCGCAGGTTTCGCAGGTTTTTTCTCCTGTTCTGGAATTGATACAATGTTGGAAGAAACCTTTTGCTTTTCCGAATTTAGGAGATTGATTTTCTTTATAGGGTAAGAGTGCGCCTGTCTCACAAGCTGAGATACATGGATAATCTTTGCATAACATACATGCATTCAGATTCACATCCATATGAGGAAAATGTTTACCAGTCTTATCGTCAGGAACTGGAAAGAGAACTGAATAAGGACATGCATAGATACAATCACTGCAAGCAGTACATTTGGAAAAGAATCGTTTTCCTTTTGCGTCCGCTCCGGGAGGAAATTGTAAATTTCTAAAACCTTTAAATTTACTTTTAACTGTTTTAGGTTTAGGAACCTTGATCTGAGTTTTTTTAGGTAGGGCCGTTTTTGGTTCTGCTTTTTTATCTTCCTCTACAGCAGTTTTCCAGGTTTCCGAAATTTCATTTACGCCTTCTTCCATTACGGAAAATGCTTTTGCTAAGCCTTTCCGGAAGAAGTCTTTTCGGTTCATTCTTCACCTATCCTCTCAATATGAGCACCGAGAGATCTAAGTCTCGTATCTATGTTTTGGAATCCTCTATCAATTTGTACGATATTATGAATGGAGCTTGTGCCTTCTGCGCAAAGAGCTGCGATGATCATTGCCATTCCCGCTCTGATATCCGGGCTTGCTACTTTTTGTCCGTAAAGACGATTGGGTCCGATCACGATCGCCCTGTGAGGATCGCAGAGTATAATTTGAGCGCCCATCGAGATAATATTATCCACGAAGAATAGTCTAGATTCGAACATTTTTTCGTGAATGAGAACTGTTCCTTTACATTGTGTAGCAGTGACTAACGCAACCGAAGTCATGTCTGCGGGGAAGCCAGGCCACGGAGAATCATCTATTTTAGGAGTAGCTCCGTGATAATCCGGAATGATTTCCATTTTTTGGTCGGAAGGAACTAAGATACCTCCGTCTTGCGGACGAACTTCTATCCCTAGGCGGGAATATACCATGCGGATCATTCGGATATCTTCCAGTTCCACATCTCCGATAAAAATTTCTCCACCTGTGACTGCAGCTAAACTGATAAAACTTCCGATCTCCAGATAGTCGGATCCGATCCTATGAGGTTTGTCCGGAGTTTTTAAGGAACTGACTCCTTCTATCGTGAGGATGTTAGAGCCGATTCCTGAAATTTTTGCTCCGGCAGAAACTAAAAATTTACAAAGCCTTTGCACATGAGGCTCGCTTGCCGCATGACGTAAGATGGTAACACCTTCTGAAAGTACTGCAGCCATGACTGCGTTTTCAGTAGCAGTAACAGAAGCTTCGTCCATGAGAAGATCTGTGCCTCTGAGTCTATCACCTTTGATTTCGTAACCGTCAGGAAATACTTCTATCTGAGCGCCCAAGGCTTGGAGTGCGAGAAGATGAGTGTCCATTCTTCTCCGCCCGATCTTATCTCCACCTGGTCTCGGTAAAAATACTCTTCCGGTTTTGGCAAGAATCGGTCCTGCAAGTGTGACAGCTCCTCGGATCTTGGAACATAGTTCTGCAGGAAGATCCGACTTTAGATCTCCGTTGTTTCTGAATAAGAAAGTACCTTCTCCCTTATCTTCTACTTCCATTCCTAAATGGCGTAGAACGTCCATGAGCATAAGTACGTCTGAGATCTGGGGAATATTTTCGATAATCACTTCGCCAGGGACTAAACAGACTGCACCTAAAATAGGTAAGGCCTCGTTTTTGTTCCCTTGGGGCATTACAGTTCCGTGAAGAGGATTTTTACCGATAATTTTGAAGTATGGAGAGCTCATGATCCGACCAGTGTTATTGGTATAGTCATGCCTCCTTCTCCCACGGCAAGCACTTCACCGAGACCGAAATCGATTGACTCAAAAGGATTTTTTTCCGATCAACGTTGATACCCATGGATTCTTTTTTACATCGTTTTAGAGAGTTTCAAAAAACACTGTTTTTCGACTTCTTCTGTTTTCTCTGGATGGGGGGATTTGCCTTCTTAGCCTTCGCTCCTTTTTATCTCAGCCATTTAGTTTGGATCGCTCCATTCGGTCTCTTTTGGATCACTCATAAATATTCCGGAAGATACTGGAGACTGGTGGGATACGGTTTCCTATTTGGGGTATTCTTCTACGCGATCGCATTCCATTGGATCCATCATATGGCGATGGTCTTCGGGAATTTCCCTTGGCTTGTTTCATTTATTATCCTTCTTTTAGCGGGAGTTTTGTTCGGAGCTAAGTTTCCTATCTTTTTAGTCTCATATTCCTTCTTGTCTAGAAGAGCAGGCAAACATAGCGTTTGGGTGGCAGGAGTCTGCGGAATGGCCGCAGATATGATCGGGTACCAATTATTTCCTTGGTATTGGGGAAATCTTGCTGCGGGAAATATTATACTAGCTCAAACCGTCGAGATCACAGGAGTTTATGGACTTTCCTTTTTAGTATTCGTAATCTCTTATACTCTCTTTGAAACAAATCTGTTACATCTTCCCGAGATATTAAGATCCAAAGATAAAAGATCTCATTTTATAAAATTCTGGACCTTACCGTTTGCGTTACTTCTTCTTTTCGTGATTGTAGGTTCTACTTTGTATTTGAAATGGAAGAATGTAACTCCAACCAAAACATTAGAAGTTCTCGTAGTCCAACCGGATGCTCCTATGAGTATTCGAGACGAGAGAGGAAGATCTCCGAGAGAAGTGATAGAAGATCTGATGGGTAGAATGGACAAGATGGTGGAGAATGCCGTCCAAAGAGCCGGTAAAAATCCGGATCTGATCGTTCTACCGGAGGCAGGTATTCCATATTTTTCCGCAAATCGTGAACTACTAAAGATCAGAATGGGAGATCGGATTTATTGGCCTAGGTTCGATTCCTTGATGGTCTCTTTTGCAAATAGATACAAGGCTACAATATTCTTTAATGAAATAGATGCGGCTTATAAGATCAAAAGTTCCGGAAAAGAATATCTCAGATACTTTAATAATAACGTAGTATACGATCCGAATGGAGTGAGAAGGCAAGCTTACCAAAAACAATATTTAGTAATGTTCGGAGAGACAATGCCTTTCGAGTTCATGTATGATCTAAGTCCTCAGACTGGAAGGTTTGATCCAGGAGAATCTTTCGATCTTCTGCATTATTATTCTGATATTCCTAAGGAAAATCCTCCTACTGTATTACCTGTTACTTGGGAAAAAACAGAAGGGATAGATGCGGAATTTGTAAGAAATTATTATTCTCCGACTCATACAGAATTAAAGGACGAAGGTACATTTCTTCCTCTGATCTGTTATGAAGTAATCGTTCCGGAGTTTGTAAGAAAGTTCAAAGACTCAGGAAATCCTCAATTCATTGCAAATCTTACCAATGACAAATGGTATGGGACCACTACTGAAAGTGACCAACATTTTGAGTTAGGAAGATTAAGAGCGATAGAATGGAGAAGATGGCTAGTCCGTTCTACTAACTCCGGTATCTCAGGTTACGTGGATCATTTAGGGAATTTTATAGAAGGTAAATCCACTTCTCTTATGAAAGCGGAAACCAGTTGGCAACAGATCCAAGTGATTGATTCTCCTCCAGGATTTTATATTCTTTATGGAAACTTAATCCCTTGGATCATGATTGTTCTGACTGCTATATATTACGGAAATCTATTGCTTCGTACTAAAAAGTCTGCCGTTTAAGGATTGATTAGATAATAGGAAAAAATCCCCCGGAAGTTCTTATCTTTCGGGAGATTTCCTTCCGGAACTTGAGCACAGTCCAATTTGGAATCCGTGATATAATAAAGTTGATAAGGTTTCGTAAAGAATAATCGAACAAAGAACCGAAGTACCGCGGAAATATTCGAAAGAACATAGATCTGTCCTATAGTATGTTTTCGAGAGACAGTTAAACTACAGGAACCACTTTCATCTAAGTAAAACTTTTCTTTGATAGGAAGATGGTATCCGGAGAAAGGTTCCGTTTCCGATTCTAAAACTTCAGACTTCAAAACCTTTGCGGAGAATAACATTTTCCCCGAAGGGTCCAACGCACTTACGGTTCGAATCTCTTCTTCAGGAAAGTTTTCGTTTCCTATGAAACCGCCTGCAAATAATCTTTCACCTGCGCTATTAATGGAACGATATAATTCCCAACGTCTGCTGTATTTATACACTTCGTAATTGGTAAGAAGGTGTTCCATTCCCCCTCTTCCATTTAGTTCCATTCTATTTCCGTTCAAAACTAAATATCCTTTTGCAGGAACGGATGAGAATGCCATGTCAGCTTGTACAAAACTATCTTTTTCCGGTAGATGGATCTTTCCTCCGGACAGAGAAACTGCTTTAGACCAACCGGTTTTATAACTTATAACAAGTTCCGCGGTATCCGTGATCATTTTGATCTCCGGGCCGCCTTCTCCCTTATAAACAGAACTATCATAAATTTCTAATTCTAAATTTCCATTTTCCGCTTTAAGCTCGTCTTTGGAATATTCTCTGGTGGAAAATTGTGTCCCGTTTTGTTTGTCATAAACGACAAGACTTACTCCACAATTTTTGGTACCCGGGCCTAAATTGCTTACGATGAATGTGGCAAAGATCCAGGTCTGGTCATCCGTAAAGGAATAGTTCCAGGCCTGGAAATAACCTTCCTGAGTATAAGGGTGAAATCCCATTTCATGCTTGCTTGTTTTTCTGGCCTGGACCTTTGTTTCGTCCGCCTCTAGTTTCCATTCTCCTAAAGCGCAGAATACTAGCAAAAAGATCAAAATAGATTTAGAAAGAATGGTTTTACGTCGTTTAAAAGAACAATCGTTCGCCGAAGAATTTTCGGATAAGAAAAACATGGGGATCAATTCCTAACCTTGGTTTTATTCTCCGGCAAGCAATTCTTGTCCGGGGGAAATAAATTTTCCAAATTTTGTTTTTAATTGAAACGACTTATCCCCATATTTTGAAATTAGATACAATCCAAATCTATTTTATCTTCTTCCGATTTGGATGCCGGCACACAGGAGGATTCGAAAATATCGCTGAGACATCTGATTTCGAAAGAAGGATGATCCTTTACACCTTTCGCTTTCATTTCGTCCCTTTCCATTCTGATTCCATCCACATGGATCCAAGAATCGGATTCTGATTTTCCTTCCGTTTCGATGCACGCATAGATGAGGTATTCATAATCTCCGAACTTCTTCATGAAAATTTTAGAATATCTGAAATCTGTTTTTACCAATTTTCTCCGAAAATAACGAAGTTCGTTAGATTGGGACCCTTGGAGAGAATCGTAGAATCTGTTTACGGAATGTATAATTCCTAAAAAACCCAATTGATCCGTTTTCAATTTCATCCAACCGAAATGTTCCTCTATATCTTTGTTCCTTCTAGCCTTCATAAAAATCCTCCGGGGAGACGGGTTTTGGCCGAAGGAAATGGCTGAAAAAAATTTAGAGTTTTAGGAAAAAATGGGACCTAAGGGATAAACTTAGCGTTCCCATATGGGACCTTAGTATCGAACTTCAGGAGTTTTTATGCAGAGCATTTTAAATTCGAATGGGTTCTGGTCCGGAATTCTTCCTTTTTGGATCATTTTTTTTCCGTTTCAAACCAATTCTTATTAAAAAAAATCCAAGGAAAATCCCTTTGCTACAACTACTTCTCTAAGGAAAGAGAAACACATTGGGATCCTTGGACACGATTTACAGACGGGAAAGAGATAGAATCCTTGCATGGGTTCGTTCCAGGGTTGCGGATCCTGAAGAAGCAGAAGATCTTCTTCAGGAATCTTTTTTAACCGCTGTGACTGAACTGGATTCCGCGGGGTCTATAGAATATCTTTTAGCTTATGTGTATGCGGTACTTCGCAATAAAGTGGGGGACTGGTACAGATTTAAAAAAGCGGGGAAGTATTCTAACTCTCGTTTAGAGCAGGAGTTTTTCTTAGAGGACGCGATACCAGATACGACGCCAGGACCTGAAAAGGAATTTTACAGAAGTCTTGTGCTCCAGGAATTAGCGATCGCTGTAGAAGAATTACCTGAAGAACAAAAATCTGCGTTTGTGGAAAACGTGTTCGAAGGAAAATCCTTCAGAGAAATTTCGGAAGCCACCGGAATTCCAGAAGGAACTCTCTCGGCACGAAAATCTTACGCTAAGGATTTTTTAGCAAAACGTTTGAAGGACCTGAAGGTTTTCTTTCTGGAAGAGTTTTAAGTTTTGGAGGAAAACCATGCACGGTACAGGCGAGTTTAAACATAGATTAGGAAAATTTTTTCTGATCATTTTCTTTATGCCGCTGTTCTTCTTCGGTTTGGCCTATGCGGTTTGGCAACTTTGGAACTGGTTGCTTCCTGATATTTTCGGGATCAAGCAGATCACTTACTGGCAAGCTTTAGGTTTGTTCGTTCTTTCGCATATTTTGTTTAAAGGCGGACATTGGTTTGGTCCAGGTCATCACCATGGTCATCGAGAAAGAGCACATTGGAAACGTAGGATGAAAGAGAAGATGAGGCAGAAACTTCAACAGAAGTTAGATCAAATCGATCGCGAATTAAGGGAGTAAAATTATGTTTATGGAAGTAAATCATATCGGAATCACCTCCCGTGATCCGGAAGTAAGTGCGAACTTTTATCGTGAAATTTTCGGTCTCCCCCAAGAGGAGGAGACCGAGAGAGCCGCAAAAGTTCTTGGAATTGGAAAATCGAATATAGCGATCTATGGAGAGAAGAATGATTCTTCTGCTCCTGTATTTGGATCCGGATGTGATTTTGCTATTAAAGTTGATTCAAAAAGTTTCCACGAGATCGAGCAGAGATTATTCTCTCAAAGATTAGAATACGGTGTTCGTAAATCTGCTAAGACACTTTTTTTGAATTTCCAAGATCCGGATGGCTACTTGGTGGAATTGATTTGCGAAGAAGAATAGAATCTTTGCTTTATAGGACGGGCTTATTCCTTTGGTACTAATACTTTCCCCTATAAGCGGTATAGTCCAAACAGAATTCGACACCCAAGATAGAGATTGCCAAAAAAGACCGAGTAAAAAATGTACTCTTTACCCACATGGAAACGGAATTACTGGGCCTGTTCTGGACGGAAAAGATCAAGCTCAGCCAGTACACTATCCAAACCGTAAAAGATCTAAGCGATTCTCAGCTGGATCATACCGATGCGTTGGGCGAAACAATTCGAAGATATTTGAATTCGATAGTCGCTTCGGACTTTTTGTTCCGTCTTTCCCTTCCTGTTTCCTTAGGGATCAGCTCTATTCTTCCTATTCCAAGACAAACAGAGTCCGAGGTCGAAAAAGACCTAGTGAAGGTAAGAGACCTATTCGGTTCTCCGGCTCTTCCCAGTAATTTAAAAGATATAATCGTTAGCTCTGCAGAAGGTCTGTATTTCGAAGGATGTAATCCTTCTCTTCTCCCCACCTTACAACGCTGGCAAAAGATACTTTTACGTTTAGAAAAGTCCATTACCGGTCTGAATGGAAAAGATTCTTTAAAATATCGTTATTTTTCAGTCTTGGGGATTGTTTCCCTCCCGGTTGCGATTAATTATTTTTCCACCCAAAACCTATACTACCTCCGAAGCGGAATCTTGAAAATAAAGGAGAATCCTTCTTTCCCGAAGTCCTAAGTCCTTAGAAAATGGAAAAACCTAAGGTTTAAACCTGCAATCCATCTGACATTCTAAGGAGCATTCCAATGGCTAAAATTAAGGTGAAAACTCCTCTCGTCGAGCTCGACGGGGACGAGATGACACGTATAATTTGGAAAGAAATTAAGGATCGTTTCATTCATCCTTATCTTGATATAGAATTAGATTATTATGATCTAGGCGTAGAATATCGCGATAAAACGGACGATAAGGTCACTGTAGATTCCGCTAATGCTATTTTAAAATACGGAGTTGGCGTTAAGTGCGCTACCATCACTCCGAACCAAGATCGAGTCGTTGAATACAAACTCAAAAAAGAGTGGAAGTCTCCGAACGGAACCATTCGTTCCATTCTGGACGGAACTGTTTTCCGTAAACCGATCATTGTAAATAATATTCCTTCCGGAGTGAGATCCTGGGAAAAGCCGATCGTTGTTGGTCGTCACGCATTTGGTGACCTTTACAAAGACACTGAACTTTATATTCCGGAAGCAGGAAAAGTAGAGATCGTATTTACTACAAAAGACGGAAAAGAAAAAGAAAGAGTAACTATTAACGACTTTGATGGACCGGGAGTTGTGATGGGACAGTTCAACTTGGACAAGTCCATCTATAGCTTCGCAGAAGCTTGTTTCAATTATGCGATTTCTGAAAAGATCAACGTTTGGTTCGCAACTAAAGATACCATTTCTAAAAAATACCATGCTCGTTTCCGTGCAATCTTTGACGAGGTCTCTACTAAAAGAGCAGCGGAATTAAAAGCTGCTGGAATCGAATACTGGTATTACTTAATCGACGACGCTGTCGCTCAGATTGTTAAGAACCCGGGTGGAATGCTTTGGGCTCTAATGAACTACGACGGAGACGTAATGTCCGATATGGTGGCATCCGGATTCGGATCATTAGGACTGATGACTTCTGTTCTTGTTTCTCCGGACGGAAAATTCGAATACGAAGCGGCTCACGGAACTGTGACTCGTCACTACCGTCAGTATCAAAAAGGAGAAACCACTTCTACCAACTCTGTAGCTTCTATCTTTGCATGGACCGGAGCTCTTGCTAAGAGAGGAGAATTGGATGGAACTCCTGATGTGGTTGCTTTCGCTCAAAAATTGGAGAAGGCGGTAATCGACACTATCCAAGCGGGAGAGATGACCAAGGACTTAGTCCTTCTTACCACAACCAAAGGCCCGAAACAATTAGATACCTTCCAGTTCATGGAGGCTATCCAAAAACGTCTTTAGTTCAAAAGGGATTTCATTCGTGAAATTGAAAGACACAGACAAAAGAGGGAGCCATTATCGGCTCCTTCTTTTTTTGTTTTTGGTCGCTCCGATTTTTGGCCAAAAACTTAGTTTGCCCAAGGATCCAACTCTTCCGAACGAACCGAGTTTAGATGCAAGAGGGGATGCTACAAATTCTTCCAATTCTTCGAATAACCAAAATTCAGGTCCGAATGTAAAAGCATTCTTTTGCGACGGTAGAACCATCACCGGGACTTGGAAGGCCGCACCTAAAGAATTCTCATTCAAACATACGAGAGAGAATGTACAATATTCTAAAACCTTAAAGTTTGAGGAGATCTCTCGAGTTTTATTGAAGGCTTGGAAATTGATCCCGGGCAAACCGAATTCTCAAGGTGTTCCCTATAAGGCTGAACCGTGGGAGATACATTATAAAACCAAAAACGGAGAGACTTTCGAAAGAATAGGGGAGATCAAAAAAGATTTCGGAGAACTCAAGATCCAAAACGAATTGGGAGAAGCGAATTTGTTTTTCTATTGGATCGATCTATTATTCGAAAACAAAACCTGGTTTTCTAAATTGCCTAAGTTAGAAGGTGATATCAGAAGAGAATGCCATCCGGATGTGATCGTCGGAGTCGAGTTTCTCTAACCTATGAAGCAGGCTTCAGAAGCGAAACTAGACTATTTCAAAAAATCACAGATCTCTTGCATATCATAAGGTTTGGAAAATAATTCCACACCATTTGGGATTTTGTCTCTGGTAAAAGAAGATTCGCCCGCGGCGGAAGTGATCCCCAATCTAATCTGAGAGAACGCTGGATTCTTTTGGACGATACTACAGAGTTCGTTCCCATTCATTCCGGGCATGTACATATCAGTGAAGATCGCCTGGAAGTCCTTTGGATTTTCTTCCAAAATTTGGAGTGCATGTTTTCCGGAAATTGCGGTTTGGACTTCCGCACCTTTTGATTCCAATAATCTTCTGAACAATACTAGGTTCAGTTCGGAATCATCTATGATAAGTACTTTGCGTTTTTCTAAACTAGGATTCTTTTGAGAAGGATCCTTTTTCTCTTGTATCAGATCTTTTACGATCTCATCTATCGTAGACTGAAAGGAACTTAGTTCCTGGGATTTTTCTATAAAACCGTCGGCTCCAGCGTTATGAGCAATCATCCTATTTTCCTCAGTAAAATCGGAGGTTACGAATATGATCCTGGCCGCTGTGGATGCGAATTTTTCCTTCTTATCTTTACCTCTGATTTCTTTGCAAAGATCGAATCCAGTCCCACCTTCCAAATGGATCCCTAAAGTGATTAAGTCGAATTTATTCTCCCTGGCAAGTTTGGCAGCTTCTTCCATAAGAGATACTTTTTGGACTGCGAATAAAGATGAGGAGAATTCAGCGGAGATAATTTCAAGGATGACCTTGCTTGTATCTACGATAAGTATTTTAAGTTTTTCTGGAGGCAAACCGGAACCTTCTTTAAGGTCGCCTTGGTAAGGTATTTCCTTGTTTGCATTCATGATAATGGAGACGGATAGAACTTTCGATCTAGATTGGAAAATCCGTGTCTTTATTAAGGAAAATTATTAAATAATTTATTAACGCTGTATCCCATAACGGATCACCCTTCTTTTCCAGATATTGCCTTTGTATAATCGTGGATCGACCCTAAAATTGCCTCATATATATCTTCCTGGGTTTTATAAGAATTTCCAGACAAATCTTCCCAGGCTCCAGGATTCTTTTCGGATAAATTCAAATAGAAAATTGGCTGGGCCTTTCTTCCCCAAGGATCTGCACTCGGTAATAATGTCATAGATCCGAATGCTGAAAATACCAAAGAGTACTCAGCCGATTGGTAGGAAAAACTATAAGTTTTGGGCCAATCCGTTTCAGGGATTTGTTTCCAAATTAGAAAAGAAGAAAGCCCGCGGATTAGTTCTGAAACGATCGCCTGCTTTTCTTCCAATGGATTTTGAGTTTGTTTTTGGATTCCTTTTTTTGCTTGGTTCCAGAGTTTTTCCAGCTCATCTAAAGGGGTTTCCGAAAATTTACGATCCGATTCTCCTAGGCGTGTTTCTATATATTCTATTCGATGTTTGAACTTTGTATTGGTTCTAGTGAGAGAAGATTCTGCAGATACCCCTAACTTTCTCGCCAGATTCACGATAGTAAAAAGTAAATCTCCCAATTCTTCTTCTATCCTAATTTGATTGGAAGAAGGATCTGAAATTCCTCTGATCTCTTCTAAGAATTCCTGCAATTCTTCATTTAGTTTTTCTTCTACACCCTTTATATCTTCCCAATCGAAACCAGCTTTGGCTGCTTTTTTTTGGAATTTTTCCGCCTTTAATAGAGAAGGGAATGTTTCAGGAACCTCGGATAAAATGGATTTAGACTTGGAGGTTTTTTGTCGGAGTTGTTTTTCTTTTTCTTTAAATAGATCCCAGTTAGCGACTACCTCGTCCGCAGAAGAGATATCCTTGGTTTCCGGATCGAATACGTGAGGGTGCCGAAGTACTAATTTTTCCGCTACGTCTTTCGCCACTTCTTCCAAACCGAATGCACCTCTTTCGGATGCGATTTGGGAATGAAGAACCACTTGGAATAAAAGATCTCCCAATTCTTCCTTAGTATTCTCGTCGTTCCCTTTGAGAATTGCTTCTACTACTTCCTGGGATTCTTCGATCAGATAAGGCACCAAAGTAGAATGTGTTTGTTCTCTATCCCAAGGGCAACCTTCCGGACTTCTGAGTTTAGAAGTTATGTCTTGGAGAAATGCCATCGAGTTCGGATAGTCTTTCGGATCGGGAGCTTTCATTAAGTACTAGGCTCGATTTTTGATTCCGAATTCCCAGCCTTTTTCCCGGAAATGAAGATTGACTGGTGGATTTCTCCTAACATCCTATCCGAAAATCCCTGATTAATCCTAAGTGCTTTTCAATTTGAAGGACTTATGCTAAAATCGGGTAAAAGGATACCAGAAAGAACATGTCACTATCTAAAAATTTGGTAGCTTTCGCATTACTCGTACTTGCGGTTCTTAGTCGTTTTCTTCCTCATTTACCGAACTTCACTCCGGTTTTGGCGATTTCCATTTTCGGCGGAGTTTATTTCTCTAACCGTTGGTTAGCGATTGCTCTTCCTTTGGGAATTATGCTGATCAGCGACTTGGTGATCGGACTTCACGAAATGATCCCAGTGATTTATGGATTGTTTGTAGTTTATGCAGTCGTAGGAATGAAAATTAAAGATCGTTTGGGCCTTGGATCTCTTGCGATTGCCGGTCTTGCAGGTTCTGTTTCATTCTTCTTAATCACCAACTTCTTCGTTTGGTTGACTTCCGGAATGTATACTTTGAATGGACTCGGATTAGTAGAATGTTATATTGCTGCGATCCCTTTCTTCAAATATAGCCTGCTCGGAGATTTCACTTATGTTTCCGTTCTGTTCGGTTCCTATTATCTATTGGAAAAGAACGGATTTGTGGCTTCCACTCAAACAGCTTAATTTTCCAATTTCAAGCGCCGTACTCACAAACGGCGCTTTTCATTCTTCTTCCTTCCTAAATAGTCAAAGTTAAACTTAGATAAATTCCATAAAATTTATCATGCACTTCTTTCTGTAAGGCCGAGCCTGTGGAGATTTGATCTAAAGGTTTGGATACCTGATTTAAGAATAATATATCTCCGGGTGATCCAGGAAGAACATTCGGATTATAATTATAACCAGAAACTTTAGAGATCAATTCCGTATATTGGAATCCTAATGTGTATTTCAACCAACGGCTTCTGAGTAAGGAAAGACCTACATCAATTTCGTATCCGGTTCTACTGAGCAGATTTTCTTTTAACCCGCCCGGAGGAGCAGTATCTAAAATATAAGGTCCTGAAATTCCGTTTAGAACACCTTGTGTGTTTCGATTATAATGTCCTACAGTTCTGAAATAATCCGCTTTGAAATGCCCCACTAAGAATGCGTTAAAATTTTTGAAGATCCTAACTCCAATCTGAGGACCAAGTCCTCCTGCTTTTTCTTCCGATTTTCCGAACCCATAATTCCCAGGGATCACTCCATATTCGCTGGAGATGATATCTAAGTTTCTTGCCCCTACTGCGAAACCAATTCTTCCTGTTGCGGTATGCATATACCAAGCAAGGTTCAAAGAATAATCCAATCTTCTGTATTGAACGGAATGATATTGGACTGGGGCAAGTGCTGACAATGCGGATGCAGTGTCCACGGTTGTGTAAGAAGGTCTAATCTTTAGATCTAAATAATTGAATTCTATCCCGAAAGTTTTGGCAGTATTTAAATAAGAAAGTTTGATCGGAAATGCTGTTTTAGTATTTCCTTGGGGACTGGAATAACTTGTGATACTGTCGTTTAACAAGTTCGGATTTACTCCGGCGCCTGCAGCAGTTGTTTGCGCGTTCTGATAAGCACCGGAAGCAGAAAGGATGGCATTGTAATTATTAACGCCGATATTCTTTTGTCTGGCCATTACCTCCGATTCCCAAGTCGATTGTAATGCTGCGAATTGGATGTCCAGGGTAGGTCGATCATAAGGTTTGGACAATTCCCTATCATGAAGTTCGTTTCGGACCTCTGCAGCTTGTTTTCTTTTTTCTGCGGCGAGTAATGCCAGCCTTCTTCTTTCCGCTTGGACTTGGGACTTGCCGGCCTGGTATTCCAGCTCGTCTGCTTCTTTTTCCAGGGCTTCCGGATCCGGTAATTTGCCCTGAGAATATACAGGACCGGAAACGAACAGAAAGATGCCTAAGAATATGGATGCGGAAAGTTTCAGGAAAGTCTGCAAGGTCTACCTCTAAGTATTTCGCGTGGCTTTGTAAACGGAAAGACTAAGTATCTTGGACGCAAGACTCCAATTCTTTTTTATAGGAAGAATGAAAAAAGGGAGGAAGTATTTTCCTAAAATCGAAAGTTTTGAGGTATGGCTTTCGACTTTTCGGATGAATATAAAGAGATTGTCCGAAACATTCTTTCGGATCGGTTCTCCCAGGTTTCTAAAATTTATGATCTGAAAGCCAGATCTAAGGGAGAAAGGAAATTTCTTGAGTTCAGATTGGAGTTCAAAAAGGAAACCGACCCTTCCGAATTTCCTAAGATCTTGGGAGCTTTACTAGACGAATTAAAACAAGAATTCCCTTATACAGAGATCATCATTTATCCGAACGAAGGATAGATTCAAAATCTTTCTTAAGATCTGTTCCTTCTCTCAAATCAGGTTGCCAAACCTCCTTCAAAATCGATCCTGACTCAGATGAAACCAGCCATTTGTGTATTCTGCGGGTCCAGACCTGGAAAAGAACCTCGTTATCTCCAAGCCGCAGTATTCTTAGGTCATCTTATGGCCACAGAGGGAGTGGGACTGGTGTATGGTGGAGCTACCTCAGGATTAATGGGAGCAGTTGCAGATGCCGTTTTAGAAAAAGGCGGAACTGTGATTGGAGTTCTTCCCGAGTTTCTATCCAGTAAAGAGATTGCTCATAAAGAAATTACAGAGTTGATCTTAGTTCCAACAATGCATGAAAGAAAACTTCTCATGTACGAAAAGTCCATTGCATTTATTGCTTTGCCAGGTGGGATCGGGACCTTAGAGGAATTGGTAGAAGTTACTTCATGGAATCAGCTAGGAGTTCTTTCTAAACCGATAGGTATTCTGAACGTAAATGGCTTTTTTGATCCGCTACTGCAGCAACTGGATCATATGGTAGAGGAAGGTTTTTTAGATTCTCAAACCAGAGAATGGATAGAAGTTAGCGCAGATCCGGAAGAACTTTTCGAAAAGATCATCAAAAGAAGTAGGATCTAAATTATTTTCCTTCTTCCGGATTCAGGAATTGTTTAAATATCTGTTGAAGTGCAGGACTTTCAGAAGCTTCTGCAAGAGCTAAAGGAGAATTTCCCTCCTTATCAGTAGAATAAGGAGAAGCTCCATTTTTCATTAATAATTCGATCAAATCTGTTTTCCCGGATTTTACGGCAAGCAATAATGGTGTGCGACCAAGCATGTCCCGAACTTCTGCGTCGTAACCGTTGCTTAGTATTTTTTCCACAGTATCCGTTTTTCCTTCAGAAGAAGCTCTGAATAATAAAGTGATCGTGGCCTTATCCACTACCTTCAGGGTATGATGGAATTTCATTCTATAAGCTTCTTCTTTAGCTGTTTTACCGCTTAGGTTTCTGGCCAAAGGATCCGCTCCGAGATTTAATAATCTTTCCAGACATTCTACGCTATCGTATAATGCGGAAAGTAAAAGAGGAGTATTTCCGTCTTGGTCCTTATTCTCCAATAAAGAACGCACTTCTTTATTCTCAGAGAATAAATCTAATATCTCATAATCATTATGTAATGCGGTAAGATGGAGGATAGTCCGGCCTTCGGAATTTTTCTTTTTAGGATCAGCACCTTTGGTTACCAGATATTCTGCGATCTCTAAATGGCCCATATCCACTGCGAGTAAAAGTGGAGAATAACCTTCTCCATTTCTGGATTCTATATCAGGAGGATGATTGGGTAGATCGAATAAGATCTCTACTAATTCTAATTTTCCGGAGCTGATCGCTCTGGTTAGAGGAGTGTTCCCGTCCATATCTCTGAGTTCAGGATCTGCACCGTAATCCAAGAGAATTGTGGTGAGTTCTGTATTTTCAGATTCCAATGCGAGAAGTAGCGCTGTCTCTCCTCTCGAGCTTGTTTCATTTGGATCGGAGCCGTATTCTACTAAAAGATTGGTGGCTTCTTTATTTCCTTCTTTGATGGCCCAATACAAAAGTCCGCAGCCATACGAATCTCTCAGTTCAGGAAATTCTTCTGCAAAACCATCTCTTGTCGCAGCCTCGGATAATAAGGCGCGAAGGGTTCCGTTGTTACCTGTTTTTACTGCCCGAAAAAGATCGTTCCAGTCCACGCCTGATTCTCCAGGAGGTAATACAATCCCAAGGTCGTTAGAAAAGAAAGCGGTATTCCAATTCCGACTAGGGAAACGGCCAATCTAGGCGCAAGTCTCCATTCTGCTGCGAGAAGACTTCCGGTGATCATAGGAGCCATTGCCGATTCCATGATTAGTATCTTAAAATTTCGGAGAAAATCTGCGCCTAAATTCTTTTCGGAATAATGGAAGAAGGTTCCGAAACAAAGCCAGACCAAGACGGGGCCGATGATCAATTTGAATACTAAGCCGAATAACAAAGGAATTCTTATCCTACTAGAATCATCTGATTCTCTCTTGGGATTTTCGGCATTTGGTTCTTCAGAATTGATGCGAATGGTTCCAGGAAGTTGGTATCCGACTGAAAAAAGAGCTAACGGGATCAGGGTATCTCCGATCCTTGAGATCGCTGATTCAAGCTCTGGTGGAACCGAAATCGGACGAGAAGCCAAAGAGACCAATAACGCGATAAAGGGAGGGAATGTGAATAATGTCTTCCAAAGTGAGGACTTGGTTTCTGAGGATTGGAGAGCATGCCTGGCCTTTGTTCCTAAATAAGTTCCAGGAATGGCAAGAGTGAGAAATGTTCCGAGTTGGTCAATGATGAGTACTGTAGGAAGTCCGTCTTTCGAATAATAGGACTCTATCAGCGGTATTCCTAAAAAGGAAGTGTTTCCTAATCCTGCGGAAAGGCAAAGACATATGATTGTGCTTTCTTTCCAATTTAGGAATTTTCCTACTAGGCTGAAAAATAAAAATCCGAATGCGAATAATACCCAGGGCATCGCCGCAAAGGTTAAGAAGTTCCCGTCCAGAGAAGCATGACGTAGAGGTCCGAACTCCATACAAGGAAGGGAAACAGTAATGATAAATGAATTAATAACCTTATGAGAATCGGAAGGAAATTTTCCTTTGCTACGGATAAGTATTCCGAATAGAAAGCAAAGCCCGATTACTATAAAATTAGACATGGATCGATCCTTTTCACCCGACCGCTAATTTAGGTCAAGGAAGGATTTGTAAGGATCTTTCTCCGATTGCTTTTTCTTCTAGATAAAATTTGATCTTATACTTTCCAGCGTTCAAGACGGGCGATATTTCCCATGCCACGAAATTGATTCCGCCCGGGATTTTTTCCTGAAAGGTAAAACTTACCTTTTTGGTTTTTAAAGAAATGAATTCTGCCTTAAAAGTATAAGGCCCGGATTTATAGATCGGGATAGAAAGATAAAATTTCCTTTTTGTTTGGATCTTATCGGGACAAGTTATTGGCTTTTCAGGATCCGGAATGGAATGGCTGATACACAATTCTTCTAAATTGGTAATCGGAAATCCGGGAGGAGTTTTTCCGTCCGGAGTCCAGTAAGCATTCTCCTCGCTTAAATATTCTTTTTCTTCGGATTCTGTTTTGAAAATCGTCGCAAAACTTTTTTTCTTACGGTTCTCTTCCGGTTTATAAACTTCGAAGTGAAGATGAGGTCCGGTGCTGAATCCAGTGTCTCCGGAGAGTCCGATTTTTTGCCCTGCTATTACCTTCTCCCCTGGTTTTACGAATACACCTTTGGATTTTAGATGTCCATAGATTGCGACTGTTCCATCCGAATGTTCTATCACGATTCGATTTGCTTTATCTATAAGTTTAGGGTCCCTTCTTCCTTCTGTAAATTTGTCTTCTGTTTCTACTACGATTCCATCTCTTGCTGCTAAAAGTGAAGTTCCTTCCGGGAGGACGAAGTCTAGTGAATAGGCTCCTCCACCTTTATGTTCTTCTCCGCTATTATAACCTACTGAGATCCAAGATTTGCCTTCGTAAGGAAGAGTATATACATAAGTTTCGTCATGTTTTGCGGATAAGTCCCCGTAATAGGCAACTGCCAATACTGCTACCGAAATGGGAGCATCCGTATTCTCTTTCTTTTTGAACGTCAGTACCTTCTTCTTTTCTGAATCGTTTAATACAAAAGAGATCGGGCTTTGGGGTTCTGTTTCTATATTAGAACCTTCGATTGAAGTATAAACTGTGATATGAGTTCCAGGGATTAGATTTTTGGCTTGGAGATAAACTGAGGTTTCGTTGTTCTCCGTTTCTATTGAAGAACAGATATTTTTTTTATCACAGTTTTGGGTGATATCTGCAAAAATCGGGCAGTACCAAATGGATAAAATAAATATCGTAAAACTTCGGATCATCATATTATAAGATCGGAATTTTAAGGAAAATAAGACAGCCCGCTGCCGGAATTGAACCGGCGACCTTTTCATTACGAGGGAAATGCTCTACCCCTGAGCTAAGCGGGCAAACTTTAACGATCGCCTCTGGCACTTCGAAATTCTTTTACCATCAAAGAAGTAATACTGTCAAGAGGTTTCACTTGCTGCTTCAATTCGGGAGTTTCATGTCTATCTGAGAAACTATAACAGGAATTTCGGACACCTTTGTCTTTCATCCACCAATGCCGTCCGATCTCTCTTCTGGATTTTGGATCCAAGTCACCTTGGTACATTCTGTATTCATCCCATTCAGGTGGAAAATTTCTTTCCTTTAAGAAGAAAGCGTATGCAGAAGAAAAACTTTGGGCAGCGTTTTGTAGGAGTTCGTTTATATGAAGGCAACCTATCGTTTTATCCTCGGGGAATTTTCTCATAATTTTATTATAAGATATATCTTCTCCAATAAGATATGAATAAGTTTTGATCGCATGAGGGCAGGTTTCGTAAGGAACTCGATCTTCCTCAACATCGAGATCGATAATTTTCATCGTAGCTAAATTCACCAACATGTACAAAGTCATGTCATGATATGGATCTCTTTGGCTGACTTCTATCAAGCAGCTTGGAGGACTTTCTTCGGGAAACCAATAATATCTACTTTCGTACCTGCGCTGGAAGCCGCAGTCTTTGTATCTGATCTTTTGTTTTAATTGGGAAAGTGCCATACATTCTCCTGGTTCCTTTTTTTTCCCGAGAGATAGACCTGAAAGGATTTTACCGTGTTTTTATTTGCTTTTTTAGCATTCTTACCTATTCTTCTACCTACTTTTACGGAAGTTTGAGATGGGGTTATTTTTTCAGGATAAGGTTTTTTTAGTTACCGGCGCAAGTTCTGGGATTGGTAGAGCTTTGGCCATTGAATTGGAAAAGGAAGGGGCCTATGTGGGAGTGATTGCTCGCAGAAAAGAGGCTTTAAAAGATCTAAAACTTTCCGCTTCCAATCCGGATAAAATATTTGTTCTGCAAGCGGATGTGATGTCCGAGTCCGAATTAAAAAAAGTAGTCGAAGAATTTCGGAAAAAATTCAAACGGGTCGATGGCTTTATTCATAATGCCGGAATTTCTATGAGAGGAACTGCCGCAGAAACGGATCTGAAAATTTTCAGAGCGATTATGGACACGAATTATTTTCCTCTGGTCTTACTGTATCGTTTATTGGAATCTGATCTTCGCCAAAGTGAAGGGCATGTGATTGCAGTCTCTTCCATACAAGGGAAATATGCTACTCAATTAAGATCCGGATATGCAGCAAGCAAACACGCGATGCAAGGATTTATGGACAGTATCCGTTTAGAAAATTTGAAAACAGGGATCCATGTGATGAGTGTTTGTCCCGGCTTTGTAAAAACGGAAATTTCAGTAAAGGCATTAGAAGGAGATGGAACTCCTCACGGGATTATGGATGAAGGCCAGAAAAACGGATTAGATCCCGAGGTTGTGGCGAGAAAAATCTTAAAAGGAATTGAGAAAAGAAAACGAGAGATCATTCCATCCAAGTTGAAGGAGAAATTCGGTTATTTTCTAAGTAGAATCTCTCCTAAAACTTTGGATAAAATTTTAGTAAGAGTTAGGATCTCTTAATAGAATTTTAGTTTTTAACTTCTGTGATCAACCTGAGACCCGCTTTTCTATCGTTCAATAAATTCGGAATCCCTCCAAAGTCTCTGGCGTAAACTTTTGCTTCTTCTTTGGTGCCTGAATAGGAACCGCCTCGGATCACTTTCAGATGTTTTCCGAATCTTCCTGTGTTCGGTCTATGTCCTGGATAAGGGATATAAGGAGAACTTGTCCATTCTGCTACGTTGCCACACATTCCGATCGCGCCGTATGGGCTTTGGCCTTTGGAAGGAAGTTCATAAACGGAAATTGTTCCTTTGCTTCCGCTTTCTCTTGTATTACAAAGTGCTGAATCGAATTCATTTCCGAAAGGATAGTCTTGCGGTTGGGAGATAAATTCGTAACTTTCATCCTTCAATAATCTCCAAACAAGTCCTGTTCCTCTGGCGGCCTTTTCCCATTGCCATTCGTTCGGGATCTTTTTTCCGGCCCATTTGGAATATGCTTCTGCTTCTCTATAAGTCAGATTGGTTACCGGATGATATTCTTTTCCTTTCGGAAAAATTCCGTTTTCCCAATGAGGAGGAGGAAGTGTGCCTGTCTCCTTTAGGAATTTATTATATTCTTTATTGGTGACTTCGTACTTATCTATGTAGAAGGAAGAAATTTCTTCCAGGCTGCTTCTATCAGGAACTCCGAATTTAGGGTTATAACTATCGTCTCCAGGATCGGAACCTTGTCCATATAGGAAGTATCCCATATGCTCGTACAAGATCCGCCCATTGGATTCATAACCGGTGTGAACGAGCACCATTTCTTTTCCGTCTTTTGGATGAAGAATATTTTTAGCTAAACGATTTCTGACTACATCTGTGGCATCAAATCTGGAAGGATCTTGGTAGAATGTTTCTTCTCCGTAGGCGCCGATTAAAAGTCCTACGCTGATCAATCTAGCTGGTTTACCTTCCGACACGGAAAAACTTCCTCTGAGCTCTATGGAAACAGGTTTGGTGAGTTTTCCCACTTTTCCGAACTCTACTTCTATATTCTCTAATTGGAAGGTGCCTATCTCTTCCATTTTAGGTTTTCTGAATAAAGGTAGATTCTGTTTTTCGCTAAGGATTCCTTTGATCTCTTCTTCCGAACGTTCCGAAAAATAGGAATTCCTACCTATTTTGATCTTTGCCTTTCCTTTATTTCTATAAACGGAAAGTACTTCCCCAGTCCAAAGTATTGTCTTTCTGGTATCGGAAGATGTGGTCTCCTTTTCTTCCTGGCTTGTCCCGGTTTCCGAAAATAAGAAAAGAAAACAAAATGATATGAATATAATAACTCTGGTCCTGGACATGGAAGAGTGAGATCCTCTAAACTTAAAGATCGGCAGAAATTGTAGATTTTTGGATGGTTTTTTATGGTTCTTAAGCCAGTTCAACGGCTATCCGGACTAAGCCTTAGATTTAGGAAAGAGAGCATTCCCTGCCTTTCTCATCACGTGGACCAGTTCTTCGAATACGATAGGCTTGGAAATATAATCGTTCATCCCAGCTCGAATACAAAGGTCCCTGTCGCCCTGCATTGCAGCCGCAGTCATGGCAATGATATAAGGTTGAGATTCGGTAGGCCAAGTGTTTCGGATAACCTGAGTTGTCTGGAGTCCATCCATTTCAGGCATATGAACGTCCATAAAGATTAGATTAATTTTCCTTTCTCTCAAAGCGATCAAAGCTTCTTTTCCATTCGGAACAATGAACGGTTCGTATCCCAATTTTTGGATAATCCTCTTTGCAAGAGTTTGATTGATCTCGTTGTCCTCTGCTACCATGATCTTAAAGGGAAATTGAGAACTTAGTATATCTTTTTGGCTGGCAAGATAAGAAGATCTTGTATTCGCCTTTGCTTTACTTCCGCCCTCCGCTAAAATTTCGGTAACGATCCGTTCTATATCTTTTTTCTTAACCGGTTTACTCAATTCTCCCGCGAATAATTCGAGTGCGATTTCTTTGTCTTTAGGCTCCAGGAAGGAAGAAGATAGAAGCACCAATGGAAAATGGAAATTTTTTTTACGGATTTCTCGAGCTATCTCTATCCCTGTGTTTCCTGGAAGATTATAATCTAAAATTCCCAGATCAGGCATGATGTCCAGATCGAGCAGGTTCATTGCTTCTTCTTTTGATTTAGCGGAGAAGGTTATGAGTCCAAGGATTTGCAACTGATATGCGAGTATCCTGAGGTTTGTTGGATTATCATCTACTATGAGTACTTTTTTATTTTCTAATTCTGAGTTCGCCGATTTTTCTTTGACCTTGGCTTGGTTGTTTCCTTCTACCTGAATATAAAAGGAGAAGGTTGTACCGATATTCAGTTCACTTTCTACCCAGATCACTCCGCCCATCATTTCTATCAAACGAGAAGAGATAGAAAGTCCAAGCCCTGTTCCCCCATATCTTCTGGTGGAGGTTGTGTCCACTTGGTAGAATGGTTGGAATAATTCTTTTTGTTTTTCAGCAGGAATTCCGATCCCAGTATCTCTGATTGCAAAGAGGATTGTATAAAGATTTCCTTCTAATTTAGAAACTTCTGCAGATAAAAAGATCTCGCCTTGTTCAGTGAATTTTAATGCATTCCCTATGAGATTGATAAAGATCTGTTTTAATCGTAAGCTATCGCATAAAATCCGATCGGGAACGTTCGGATCTAGATAATAGACTAGATCGATCTGTTTTTGGGCGGCCCGGGACCGGAACAGATCCAAAACTTCTTCAATCGTTTCAATGACTGAAAATTCTTTGATCTCCAGAGACAAAGTCCCGGATTCGATTTTAGAATAATCCAAAATATCGTTAATGATATTTAAAAGGCTTTCTCCACTTTTTTGGATGATCTCTGCATATTCTTTTTGTTCCGTATTCAGGTTGGAATCGATCAGAAGTTCCGTCATGCCGACCACTCCGTTCATAGGAGTTCTGATCTCATGACTCATCATCGCCAAAAATTCCGATTTTGCGCGGTTGGCCTTTTCAGCTTCTTCTTTTGCTTTTTTAAGATCGTGCTCGTAGTTTTTACGTACGGAAATATCTGTGAATAATCCGCAAACTGAATAAACTTCTCCCTCTAAGTCCACCAAGGGAACGATCACACAGTAGAATGTTTTTTCTTCGTCGGAAACGACTAAGTCTAGTTCGAAATCCAAGGGACCTTGTTTTTCCAAGGATTTTGAGATAATGGTAGAAATAAACTGAGCCTTCTCCTCTCCAAAAAGATTTTCAAGGCCCATATCTTGTCTTTTGTTTTTATTTTCTAAGAACCGGTTTGCGAATACTTGGTTATGGAATAGAGCTCTTCCTTCTAAATCCATCATACAAAATGCGGAAGGAAGATTATCCAAAATGGAAAGAAGCCTGGACTCACTTTCGATCAATCTATCTGTGATCCTTCTCTTCTCTTTGATATCTTTTTGAACCGCATAGGAGCCATAACCTACCACTAGAAAAGAAACTATGACTAATGTAAGCAGAGAATAAGCGACTCTCGTTCCTCTTAAAGAATTGGTAGCATTTCTGCTATTCAGAAGTCTCAATTCTTCTTCCTGCATATTGTTCAGAAGTTCCGCGATTTCTATCAGTATGATTCCTTTTTTGGATTCGAAAGAGCCAGGTTGTTTCTCGGTAGTTGCGATCAAGTTGGAAATTCCAAGGATTCTTACTTGTTGGATCTGATTGTCTTTGGTAAGATTCTGGAGGATCTTAATTTCACTCTTTAAATTGGAGAACAAAGACCTAGTATTCTCTGACGCTGCGACTTCTGTATAAGCTTGTGCAATCCCAATCTCTCTAGTGATACTCTTACATTGGTCTATTTCTTCGATGACAGTAAATGTATGCTCTATTAAAACTCCAGAGTCCTTCAGCTCTATCATTCCATACAAACTGATCAAACTTGCGATGATCAATAATAAGGTAAGGGAGAAAAAACCGATCAGTACTTTCCATTGCAAGAATTGGGATTTTTCTTTGATTTTTTCTAAAAAGGAAAATTTCATGAAGGACTTTCTAAAATTTTAGAAACCTGAAAATGGTTTCAAAAAGGCTTCCAAATTTATTACACGTACAAAGGTCTTTCAACAAGCTTTTTTCGCGATTTTGATAGCCCCATCTTGACTGGATCGGGCCAAAAATCATTCTGGTATTCTAATAAACGGTTTTTTGTGGATTATGGTAAAGAAAGCCGGTAAAAATCTTGTACCTTGGAGAGCGATTCATTAGTATGAAATCCGTCGTTCATGAAATTTATCTCTCTGTTTCTGGAGAAGGAATTTCAACAGGTTTGCCTACAATTTTTGTCCGGTTCGCGGGATGTTCTCTAAGATGCGGAATGGACGGAAATCGCAAACTATGGTGCGACACTCCGTACGCTCTTTCTCCGAATGCGGGGAAACATATGGAGTTAGAAGATGTGATCTCTGAGATAGGATCGATTTCTTCTTCTCCTACACAAATACTTCTGACGGGCGGAGAACCATTAGAAAATTCGAATAGGATTTTCAGCCAAACATTGGCGGAAAAATTGAAACAGTCCAGACAAGTTTCGGGGCTTTATACGAGGGTGAGGGTGGAGACAAACGGTGCGGAACCGATCTCCGGTTTGGAAAATATGGTCTTTACTCTGGATTACAAACTTCCCGGCTCAGGAATGGAAAACAAAATGATCTTGGATAATTTGAAATTTGTCCGGGATAGAAACGATAATTTGGATGAGATCAAATTCGTAATTAGAGATAGAAAGGATTTCGATAGAACTTTGGAAGTGATAAACGATTTTAAATTAAAGGGAAATCTTTTGGCTTCTCCCGTATTCGGAGAGCTAGCTCCCGAAATCCTTATAGATTGGATTAAAGAAAATAATAGAACGGATCTGCGCCTTTCTTTGCAGACCCATAAATATATCTGGGGAGAAAAAAGGGGAGTTTGATCTTGGACTCTACTTTGCAGCTCAGTCTAGATTTCGAATCTGATTCTTCCAGCGGATTCAGGGGGGATTCCTGTTATCTCAAGGATGAACCCGAATTAGGAATTGGAAGAATAGAAAGTTCCGACTCCGGAAAATTCCAGATCTATTTTCCATCTTCAGATACTCGAAAAACAGTCTCTGAAAATTCAGGCAGACTTAAAATTATAGGCTCTTATCCGACTGCATTTACCGAATCTTTTGCGGATCCGGAATTATTGGATTTAAGCTTACAAGCATTCGAATTAAAACTCACTCACGCTTACGACAAACTTTCGGCATTATCCAACTCCAGAACAAGATTACTCCCTCACCAGATAGAATCTACTTTCGTGGTGGTAAATTCTCTCCGACCCAGATTCATTTTGGCCGACGAGGTGGGATTGGGCAAAACGATAGAAGCGGCTTTAGTCATGAAGGAGCTGATCTTTCGTAGAGGATACAAAAAGGTTTTGGTCGTTGCTCCTTCTCCGCTTCTTGTCCAATGGAAACAGGAATTAAAAAACAAATTTAACGAAGACTTTGAGATCGTTAAAAGAAAGAATTTTTTAGCTACTGGTGAGAAGAACTGGAAGAATTTCAAACATGTAATCACTTCCGTAGACTTTATTAAAAATCCAAAATACGCCGAAGAGATCCTAAAAACAAAATGGGATATCGTAGTCTTCGACGAGGCACATCGTTTAAGAAGGGATTATCATAAGGTTACTAGAGCTTATTTATTCGCGGAGAAGATCGCCAAAAAATGTGAATGTTTGCTTCTTCTTACAGCAACACCTTTTAGAGGAAAATTAGAAGAGTTATATTATCTGGTCCACTTAGTGGATCCGAATTTGCTCGGACCATATCATACTTTTATAAACGATTATGTTCTCGGAAATAAAAACGGACTAAAGGAAAAGATCTCTAAAGTCCTTTTAAGAAGAAGAAAGGTAGAGGTCGGCGGATTCACCAAACGATTTGCCAAAACCGTTAAAATAGAATTATCCGATATAGAAAGACAATTCTATAACGAGACCACCGAGTATGTTCGTAGAGAATATAATCTCGCAATGAGAACCCAAAACAGGGCCATCGGATTTGTGATGATCGTATTCCAGAAATTACTGGATTCTTCCGTATTCGCACTTCTTTCTGCATTATCCAAACGTAAGTTTATGTTGGAGAATAGACTCCATCGTTTGCAGGCAGTGGGTAATAAATTAGAAGAATGGGATCTGGACGAAACAGAAGGTGTAGAAGACTTCGTTTCAGATCTGGATGAATCTGCTCCTTCCGATCTTGCAAATCTCAGAAGAGAATTATTGTCCTTAAATAGATTAATTCTTTTGGGCAAAAAGATCAAAGAAGATCGAAAGAGCCAGAAACTGAAAGAGACAATTGCAAAGCTCAAAAAAGAAGGGCATCCTAAATTTATAATATTTACTCAGTTTAGAAGCACACAGGATTTCTTAGCTTCTACTCTATCCGAATACAAAGTCACATTATTTCATGGATCTTTAAGTGCGGATGCAAAAGAAGATGCAATCTCCGAATTCAGAAAAACTTCCGAAATTTTGATCTGCACCGAAGCAGGCGGAGAAGGTCGTAATCTTCAGTTTGCAAACGTTCTTTTTAATTATGATCTACCTTGGAGTCCTCTAAAAATCGAACAAAGGATCGGAAGGATCCATAGATTCGGGCAAAAGGATAATGTATTTATTTTTAATTTCGCCTCTAAAGACACAGTTGCTGAGAGGATTTTAGAAGTTCTATCCAACAAGATCAGACTTTTCGAAGAATCTATCGGAGGTTCCGACGAGTTACTTGGAGCAATCGAAGACGAATTGGATTTTCATTCTAGCTTCATGAGATTCGTCACAGGTAACAAGAAGTTAAGAGAAGTAGAAGAGGAGATAGACCAAAGGATCAGGATCGCCAAAAAAGGTTTCGAAAAACTCGGATCTTTGGTTACTCCTAAATTATTGGATTTTAATTTAGAAGATTATTATAAAACTACTCTGCAAGAAAGATCTTTTACCAATCAACATTTGGAGACTTTTTTCGTTAGATACGCTAAGAAGTATTCAGATCGATTGAACTTCAAGCTCAAGACCTTGAAACCTCAGGTGTATGAGTTGGATGGAGTAAATTATAAAGGGAAGAAAGCCACATTCAATTCCGAACTTGCACTTGCAGATGATGGATTGGAATTTTTGGCATTCGGTCACCCCTTGGTCGAAGAAGCGGTCCAATCTTTTCTAAAAGACAGATCAGGCTGGAAGATCGGATTTTATAGAACGACCGGTAATTTCTTATACTTCATATTTATAGTAGAATTCAAATTTTCTTTAGATAGAAAAGAATTATTCGTGGTAGAAGTGAACCGACGGAGCGGAAATTCCAAGGTATTAGAAAACCTTCCCGAAACAGTGAGAGAGAACCGATTCAGTTCTTCCGAAACGGAATTGCCGGGTGATACCGAAAAATATTTCGTGATCGCTTGTGAGACCTTGGAACTTACCTTAGAAGATAGAAAAAAGGAATTATACGAACAAACCAAAGATCTTTTCCAAAAAGAAGAATACAAGATTCGGAACAGCAATCAAAACACTCTACGCCAACTAGAAGAGAAACTGATGAGACAAGAGGCCGCTTTCAAATGGGAAGGAAGGCCTGAAAAAAAATCGGCAATGAATCGAACTAAAAACGAAATCCAAAAAGTAAAAGAGGATTTTGAAGTTGAGTTAAGAAAGGTAAAGGTAGGAAAAGAGATCCACCATCGTTTTGAACTTTTCCAAGCCTATCTTCCTGGCTCGGATTGATCTAAAAAAAGATCCACCTTAGATCTCTTATATCTCTGTTTTTACTGCTGGACATAGGCACCCATTGTCCGCTTTTGTTAAACTACTCCGCCAAATATTCGGCCTTAGGAGACAGTTTACGTGAAATTATCCCTAGATTGGATCAGCGATTTTACCCCTATTAAAGACGTATCCCTCGAGGATGTCCTGAAAAAAATTGCGGCTTCTATATGTGAAGTAGATGGGGTCGAAGATTATTTTTCTCATTTAGAGAAGGTTGTTTTAGTTAAGATCGAATCTTTAGAAAAACATCCTCAGGCAGACAAACTTCAAGTCGCTCAGGTCACAGACGGTAAAAATAAGATCCAAATCGTTTCAGGTGCTCCTAATCTAAAAGTAGGGGACTTGGTTCCATTGGCTATTCCTGGCGCGGAGTTGGGAGATAAAAAAATCCTGGAGTCCGAGCTGAGAGGAGTGAAGAGCTCCGGCATGCTATGTTCCGAAAAAGAACTTGGTCTTTCCGAGGAAGATGCTGGTGTTATGGTTCTGGACGATCCGGAAGCAAAACCTGGTTTAAATTTGAGAGAATATTTCGGATTCAGAGATACTATTTTAGATATTGATAATAAATCTATCACACATCGTCCGGACCTTTGGAGCCATTTCGGATTCGCAAGAGAACTTGCAGCTCAATTAAATTTACCGATCAAATTTAATCCTTTGGAAACCAACTGGGAATTTTCAAAAGACTTAGCTTCCCCTAAGGTAAAAGAAACCGATTACGCGCATTCTTATTATTCTTCCTCGATTGAAGGAATTCAGATCAAACCTTCTAATAAAACTGTTCGTTCCCGTTTGAAAAAATGCGGAGTGAGAGTGATCAATAATGTGGTAGATGTTTCTAACTATCTATTATTGGAAGCAGGACAGCCTACTCACTTCTTTGATTCTGATAAATTGTCCGCTCAAGGTGGGATCGAATTAGAAGTGGATTACGCGAAGAAGGATGAAAGTTTCCTACTTCTAGACGAAACTTCTCCTAAACTTGATCCTGAAATCCTGATCATTCGTAACTCAAAAAAGGGAGTGGCGATTGCAGGTGTGATGGGTGGTGCAGATACCGCAGTGGATTCCAATTCCAAAAAAGTAATTTTAGAATCTGCAGTTTTCCCACGGGAGTTTGTTCGTAAGTCTATCAGAAAAACAGGGATACGTTCCGAGTCTTCTGTTCGTTACGAAAAAGGTCTGGAAGCAACTACTACTCTTCCTATCATCAAAAGAGCATTAAATCTTTTGAAAGAAAACGGTTGTCCCGATCTAAAAGCGAGTTTGCCTGCCGGATATATTCATACCGCAGATAAAAAAGTAGAAATAGAAGTCAGCTTAGGCTTCTTGAATAAAAAACTTGGAACAGAGATCGATCAATCCACTTCGGATAAGATCCTAAAACAACTTTCTTTCGGTACTGAATGGAAAGGCGATACAGTCAAGGTTCTTGTTCCTAAATACAGACAGAATTACGATATCACCATTCCGGAAGATATAGTAGAAGAGATCGGTCGCACGTTAGGATACGCTTCTATTCCTGTCCGTCCATTGGCTTCCGATGTAAAACCCCCTACTCGTAATTTTTCTAGAGAACTGGAAAAACATCTAAAAAGAGCATTCTCTCAAATCTTGGGATACAACGAAGTATTCAATTATTCTTATGCTTCCTCAAAAGATAATTCTTTCGAAGAAGATGTAAAAGATTCTATCAAAATCCTAAATGCGATGCCGGACGAGCAGGCGTATTTAAGGACTTCTTTATATCCTTCTCTTTTGAAAAATATCCGATTTAATTCGGATCGATTCGAAAAATTGAAAATTTTCGAATTCGGCCGCACTTATAAAAAAGCGGAAGAACCTTTTAACGAATCTAAATGGTTTGTTTGGGCAGTTTCTTTCGGTAGGAAGTCCAACGAGAAGGATCTAAACGTCTTAGAGTCCGATTTTTTAGATATCAGGACAGGCGTAGAAAAAGTATTAAGACATTTAAACTTAAGAGAGGTCGAATGGAAAATAGAAGAGAAAAGCTATTTCCATCCTAAGGCTTCTCTATCCCTATTCGTCTCTGGTAAAAAAGTAGGGGAGTTGGGGTATGCACATCCTGCTGTATTGGATACTGCTGATATTAAAAAGAGGGTCATTTTAGGAAGATTCGAATTCGCTTCCTTATTGGAAGTTTGGGCTCAGGATCGAAATAAAAATTATTTTGCAGCACCTTCTCATTTTCCTCAAACAGAGATCGATCTTTCTTTGGTAATGGATCTAAACGAGTCTTCTTCTAAGTTCAGCGATTTCGCGGTTCAAGAAAAATTCCCTGAATTGCAAGATGTAAAAGTTACGGTCGTATTTATCGGTGGAAATCTTCCGGAAAACAAAAAGTCCGTTTCTTATAGATTTAAACTTTTGAGCCAAGATAAGAACTTAACCCAGGAAAGAATTAAAGAGATCACGGATCGTCTGATCGAGATTGCTAATTCTTCCGGATACCCTCTTCGTTAAATTATGAAAATCCACGAGACAGCATTTATCCATCCGGCTGCAACTGCATTCGGAATGCTGGAGATGGGACCTCTCTCTTCTCTATGGCCGGGAGCTGTTGTTCGTGCGGATCTGAATGAGATCAAGCTGGGAGAAGGTGTAAACATCCAAGATAATAGCACACTTCATACAGATTCAACCGGTAGTTTGTTCATAGATGATTATACATTAGTAGGTCATAATACGATGCTTCACGGTTGTAAGATCGGTAAGGGTTGTTTGATCGGAATAGGTGTGATCATTTTGGATGATGCGGTAATCGGAGACGGAGCGATGATACTTGCCGGTTGTATGATCCGCGGTGGTAAAAAAATTCCCCCTAGAGCTATGGTGCTCCCGAAGAATGGAGACATCGTCATCTATGAAAAAAAAGCAAAACCTGAGATGAGCATCGCAGGTTGTTTGGAATATATACAGTTAGCGAAAAGATTCCAAGAGAATGTATTCAAACCCTTCACAAAAGAAGAAGAACTCCAGTTTGTAGAAGAAGCAAAGTCTATCATAAAAAGATACAGCATCTAATTTACTCTCTTAATATCTCGCTTCTTTCAATTTGATATAAATCAATTCCTGTCGTTCGATTTCTGATTCGTTCCGAAACTTACTCACAAATCCTTGTAACTGTTTTCCGCAAAACAGCTGTAAGGATGATCTCATGTATGACGAAAGGGTTATAGAAAAAATCAGAGGCATTTGGAAGACATTCGATCTTTCTTTAGGAATTCCTGAAATAGATAAACAACATCTTTGGTTGATTGGCATTCTTGCAGACTTGGAAGACAAACTGGAGTCTGGAAGTAGATCTGAGCTTGAAGCCACATTTACGAATGCATTATCTAAAACCTTGGATTATGCGTCGGAACATTTCGCTTTGGAAGAAAAACTCTTAGAGGGAATAGGTTATACAAAGCTCGGCCAACATAGATTACAACATATGAGATTCATTACAGCTCTTAGGAACCGAGTCAGAAAAAGTTTCGAAGGAGATTTCGAAAACGCTGTTTTAGATCTTCTGAAAAATCTAAAAAAATGGCTGTTTAGGCATATCCTCAGTGAGGACAGACAATATGTAGATGCTGCAATGGTCCATGTCGATGATAAACTCACTGATTGGATGCAGAGGCATTTACGCGCTTCTAATTATGCGGATGAGATCGAAAAATTATACCAATTGGTTCTATTCTCCGGAAAACAGGAGGTCTCTTCAGAATTCAAAAAGTTGGGAGAAGAAAATCTAAAACTGATCTCAGACCTTTGGTATCGTTATAAGCTCAAAACGGGAATCGCGATCGTGGATATCCAACATCTATGGCTCTTGCAGTTATTGGTGAAAACGGATAAATTATATAAACAAAAGTTAAAGCAAGAAATAGATGCAGAATCTCTAAGCACTCAATTGAAAGAAGCGATCCATGAAACAATAGAATATATCCGTGAACATTTTAATACGGAAGAAGCTATTATGCATAATTTCCATTATATCGGGGAAAAAAATCACCAGAAACAACACGAAAGATTTAATGTGCTCATCAACGACATGATAGAGAGAAGCGAAAAAGAGGAACTTGAATCTCTGGCAATTTTGATCCAGGACTTAAAGGATTGGCTGGTAAGTCATATCGCGATAGAAGATAAAAAATTATTCTATTTTTTTAGATCTCGCCTATCAGAAGTAAATGAATATGTTCGGAATCTAAACAAAGAAGGGCGGATCCATATTTGGAAGGACGCGGTTTCGATTTACAAACTTCTCGTAGACTACGAAGATATTACGGAAGAAAAAAAACCTAAATCTTTAAGGCGTACTTAATTAAAAATTATATCTTTTCAGTAAGGGTTTGGATGGTGTTTAGGATTTTTTTATTTTTCTCTGAAAATTCTGACTCTGGTATGGTACCTGTAAAAATGTATACTGAACCTTCTTTAAAAAAGATCCATTGTAAGGTTCGAATTTGTTGTTTTTCTGCAGTATTCGGAAGAACAAACTTGGATTCAAAAAAGATACATTTCTCTTTTCCGAAACTACATTTTTGAGGAACGGAAAGTATTTCGTACTCTTTATATATATTTGAATACAATCCACTGATAGAAGCCACATAATCTTCTAAGGTTGCTTTGGAATATTTTGGAGGGATAGGCTCAGATACAAAATTGATATTGGTCCTGATCTCTGAAGTTTTGTTTTGTTCTGGTTCAAAAAGATAAAACATTACCTTGATCTGTTTATCACTTGAGGCTTCTCTTCTGTTCTTGGAGCGATTAGAGTCGGAACTATCTCTATTTGGATCATATTCTTCGTAAATCCAACCTTCATAATTCAGCACTAACCCTAACTCAGGGATCTCGATTGTCTTTTTGACTTCCGGAACTTTTTCAATACAGGCAAAACATAAAATGATCCCAGGTAATAGGAAGCCCAGACTGTAACGTTCTAATAGGATCATGTTCAAGTTTCCGAAAGTTTTCTACTGATTTAACTTTTTCTTCTTCTAAAAAGTAAACCGGACCAAACCGAATCGATTGCGCAGACTTTAACGTCTACCAACCCTGTCTTCAAGCCTATTTCTCGGATTGTGTCTTCTTTTAGATCGGTTTTCACACCCGAACTCATCTTTGGCCAAGAGATCCAAACCATTCCTTTGTCTGCCAAGTAATCCGGGAACTTAGAAAAGTTTTTAGAGAGTTCATCTTTGGTCTTACAGAAAAAATGAATATAATCGAAACTGCCCGCTAATATCTTCTTGAATGTGATATTAGGAGGAAGCCCTTCTAATAAGCCTTTAAATTCTTTTGGTTCGTTGATGATGATTGCATTCTGGCCTTCTTTGAATCCCAACTTTTTGGCCAAGGGTGTGCCTGAATATCCTGCCATAGTTCCTCTGTTCGATTCGGATACGAAAGCTGGAAGAAAAACCTCAGGCTACAAAAAAACCGGCGTTGTCGCCGGTTCTTTTGAAATACAAAGGAAGTATTGAATTCTTCTTAGTAAGGGAATCCTGCGAAAATTTTCGCTCTTGTGTAGATGTCAGCTACCGAGAATCCGAAAAGAAGAAGTAGGAACAAGAACCCGGATCCGAAGATCACTCTGTTCATTACGTTATCATACTTAAGGTGCATGAAGTAAGCTAATACTAAGGAAGCTTTGATGGTTGCTACAAGCATAGCGATTACAGTGTTCAATGCTCCAAAGTCTACTTGAGCTACTAATACTGTGATCACAGTTCCAAGGATTAATGCAGCAAATACGAGAGAGTAAGTTTGAACGGAAATGAGATGATGTCCGCCATGTCCATGCTCTTCTGCGTGAGCAACCGAACCAGGTTGAAGTTTGGTCTTACCTGCTTCGACAGCTTTTAATAAAGCCTGACCGATTAAAGTAGACTTATTCTTTTCAAGATAAGCCTTAAGTCTATCCTCTTCTACGATTTGGGCCAGCAAGTTAACGGCAAATCCGGCAACGGTAGCGTTTACGATCGCTCCCGCTCCGACAACAAATCCAGTGAAGGGAATCAAGAATCCGATACTTACGATAATATACAGCGCGTAATTGAGAAACAGTTCCATCTCTTTTCCTGAAACCTGAGTAATATCTGCAGGCTGAGTTCCCCGAGGGGATTGGAACCAGTCTCGGAGGCAGGTAAAGAATCACAAGTACATTTCAGGGGCCTATAACTTGGATACCGCTTTCCGAAACAATTTTGGCCTCTTCCCAGGGATCCTGGGTTTTTCCTGCCGGAAGACGAACCCAAATTAGGTTTTTTTGGTTCGGTCGTCGATAAGGAGAAAAGAATGCAGAAAGAGGAAAAATTTCCCAACCTGTTTCCTTCTCCCAAGTTTTTAATTTAGAATATGGATCCGAGTTTTGGACTTTAGGTAAGAAAAGAAGAAGGTCGTTTCCTTTTTTGGGAAATCTCCGTCGGAGTTCCAACAATAAACATCCCATGGTCCATCTAAAATTGATCTCCGAAATTTTACGTAAAACTTCGGTTCCCTCCGATCGATAAAAGAAAGAATCCACTGAACCGAATCCTTCGTAATTCGGATAGAATTTGGAAATCTTTGAAAAAGTTTCCGACATTCCAGAAAGATAATTTTCGATCTCTGGAAATTCTCCCATCCATGTCCCGGAGTATTTTCCTTTATGATCGTTGAGCAGAATGGTACCTTCTTCTATTTTGAATTTTCCGTTCTTTGCGGAGAATAATAAGCTGAAATCTTTGGTTCTCTCCACCCAGGTTTCGATTCTAAAAGGTTCTTTTTTTACATTTAAGAATAGATCCGCTAGATCTTTTAGCCCGGCAATATCTCTAAATTTTTGAGCCCCCGCAAATCCAAACTCAGTTTTAAATACGAATTTTTGATATGAAGAGAGATTTTCTTTTTCCTTCTTTAGGAATATCTCCCAATCTTTTCGATTGCGAATAGAGTAAGAAAAAAAATCGGGATTAAACTCTTGGTTCCAATCATTTTGATTCAATTTAGATCCACACTTTTTTGCCGAGTCAGCAAGAATTGGATCTATCTCTAAGTCTCCGTTATTGGAATTCCAACGGGCGATTTTTCCCCATTCTTCTAATTGGATTTCTTTTTGCAAAGATTGTTTCAGATTTCGTAGAAGAATAGGTTTTGGGATATCTATTCCCTTCTCCTTCCAATATTTGATCCAATTTTCTTCCGGCGGAGAATGAGCTAAAATTTTTGCCGAGTCCGGAAAAGAGCCGAGGACTAAAAAAGAGGATTCTAAAATGGAATTTCTGGCCTCCAACTCCCTAGGAAATAATTTTCCAAGTCGGAGTTCTTCTTCGAAATAGGCATTCGGGCGGAAGATTCGAGGCATAATCAGGAAAGAACCCTTGAAAAAATCCTTTTTAGGATCAAGAATGGGGTATAGTCTTTTCGATATTTAGAAGGAAGGCAGTTCTAATGAAAACCCTTATCTTTCTCATAATTTCTCTTTTGGCCATATTCATCCAGATAGATGCGGCTCCTAAAATTCTGACCATGGAAGAAAGAGAAATAGAACGTCAGATCGAAGCCATCCGCAAGGCGGGATTCTCCGATATAGAGATAGATAATTTGCATGCTTCTATTTCTCAGAATATCCATCAGATCAATAAGATCCTGCAGATGGATACTACCAAAAAAGCGTTACGATATATCGGTGACGAGCCTCAGGAATTGCCTCAATTCTTAAAAACAGATAGAGACAATAAACCTTATCTAGAATTAGACATGGGTTCCGGAGAATCTTTTTGGGACTTCCCTAAAACATATCTTTATAATGCGCGTATCTTTATCTATCCGGGAAGTAATCCTGAAAAATTAGAAAAGATCATTATGCAATTCAAACGAACAAACTCCAACGGGGAAATTTTCGTAAGAGAAATGCGTAGGGTGATCAATGTGGATCCCAAAGGACCTCAGCTCGGTAGCGAAGGGAAACGAACTCCAAATAATAATAAAGAGATAAAATTGGAATATTATTCCAGTTATGATACCGAATTGATCTGGCCAGATACGCCGGTTCAATCCATCGCGCCTAGTGTGGAGACCAAACTACATGAGGAAACGAACCCTCTTCCTTATAATAAACAAAAACAGATTATCGTAACATATAAGAAATACCTACGTAAGGTAGACAAGAATGTTCGCCATAAGCTGAGAGATCTTGAGCTCAACCAAAAGAGACTTGTTTCTAAAATGTTGGAATTCCAATAAGAGGGAATTTTAGAACTTTTGAATAAGGGAAAGGCGGACCAATCGGTTCGCCTTTTTGTTATTGAGATATATCACAGTATACTGTGGTTTTCGTTAGAAGTAGAAAAAGGAAAATCTGTGGCAAAACTAGCAGGATCTCTTGTCTATAAACTTCTTAAACGATTATCCTCTGGCACATGACGTTAGTTCCTACTCATTGGATAACAATTGTTATCTACATAGGCAGAATAATGTATCCCATGAACAGGGAGAAGGTCGGTATTTTAAGAATATCCAATAGATAGGCAATCGGATCAAAAAATGTTTTCGGTTTCTCGCTTGCCTTTTCTTGGCGAAAAGGATTCTATTTACCGATGGCTATCCATTCCGTTTTCGGTAAATTACAATTCAAACCTGGCGAAGGGGAGATTTGTGTTTTATCTTCTCCTTACGAATTCGAACCTGCACTTTCCAGTTTAGGGGCTCCAGTTGATAGAGCACTAAGGTCCGGAAAAAGATACAGACTTATTCTCGCATTCGTTCAAACCGAAGTCGAGATCCGCAATATAGCCTCTATGGTTCCTACCACCTTGATAGAAGACGGACTCTTATGGTTGGCCTATCCTAAAAAGACTTCCCGTAAATATAATGTATCCATTCACCGGGATGCAGGTTGGGACCCTTTAGGAAAGATTAGTTTCGAAGGTGTAAGATTGATCTCTATCGACGATGATTGGTCAGCACTTAGATTCAGGCATTCTTCTCTTATTAAAAACATGGAAAGAGACCCGAGCCTCACAATAAGCGAAGAAGGTAAGAAACGGACAGTATCTAAGAAAAAGCCCGCTAAGAAGAAAACTGTTCCTAAAAAATCTTCCCCCAAGAAAAAAGCAGCAACCAAGACTCCTAAGAAAAAGCCCAAAAAGAAATAAGAAGGATTTGATTTTTTCGGATTCAGGAATTTTTCTTAGGTTCTCTTGCTTCTTTTTGCAAAAAGGAGTCTATCCTGATGTATATCAGGATAGGTTTTCCAAAGGATTATCCTTTGGAAAATAAAGCGGTATATTCGCATGTCAGAGAAGTTTTTGGGCCTTCTATCCAAATTTAGTTTTTATAATATAATTGGTATATTGCTGGTCTTGACCTATTGTACTCCTTCGGTTGATCGCACACCTTACAAAGAATTAAGAGAACTCGCATTCGAAACCGAATACGATGATATAGGCATTCAAAATCCGAATGGTAAAACAGTCGTATATGGGATTATCATGGATTGGCCGACTCAAAGTGAGATCGTAACTTTAGCCACATTTCTTTCCGGGGACGCTAGCATATTTTTAACTTCTGGAGCTTCTTTCATCGGTGGTGGTGGAAGAGAACGTATCCAAAAAAGTTCCCTGCGTCTGATCCATAAATATGCCTATCTTTGGAAACAAGGGAAGAAGGTACGCTGGACGCCGAATCCTGACTTGGATCAGGTCAGATTCTTTTTCTTAACCACACAAGGCACATATTATTTAGAAGATACAGTCAGCGAGATAGATGCAGACACTTCTACCTTGACCCCGATGTTTGACGAGGCCCAAGCAGTAATCTCCGAAATACGAATAGAAGCTGAAAAAGAAAAAGACGATGATGACGAATAATTAATTCGCAGAATCTCTTCGAACGATCAGATCGCTGATCACTTTTTCTTCTGTGAGATATTTACGGTTCAGGTAAGAGATAGCGTAGTTTAGAAATTTAGGAATTTCTTTACCAGCATCCAACAGATCCAATTTGGTTTGGGTCAATTCGTCCATAGTCGCCAAAGCCAATTTTCTTTGACTCTGGTGGGACTCAAACTCGTCTTCTGTATGGAATTCTGTGCCTGCCACAATCTAAAGTATAGACGAGTAGTTTCGGATTTTCAAGCAAAAGCTTAGAAGAAGGAGGGTTAATTCCCTCCGTTTCTTTCCCATTCTTTCGCTTTTTCTATTCCTCTTTTTTCATTCACAAACGTATTGATGATCAAAGAGATAAAGAAGAATACGGCAACCACTAAGAACGCATTTCTAAGATCGAAAATTTTCTGTAATATACCGATTGCAAAAACTCCGATTGCAGCCGCAAGTTTTCCGGAGAGACCCCAGAGACCAAAGAATTCTCCTGACTTGGATTCAGGGGAGAAGACCCCAACAATCGCTCTACTTGCCGACTGAGTCGATCCAACTCCTGAACCAGCAAGAGTTCCGAAGATTACGAATACCCATTGTACGGAGATATCCACTCCTAGTCCGTTTACAAAACCTGTGATCTCTCTTACGAAATAAATCCCGATCAGACAGAAGATCCAAAATACCAAAGTGATATTGAAAGTTTTCTTGGCTCCGATCTTATCCTGAACGAATCCGAAGAATATTGCTCCTATCATCGCAAAAAATTGAAGTAATACGAATAATGCCGCCTCTTGTCCGGGAGTGATTTTAATTTCTTGATTCCCATATAAGAATGCAAATGCGATCACGATTGCAAGTGCTGCCATGGAGAAGAATAGGGAGATCAAATAGATGACTAGGTCTTTAAAATGTCTTATCGATTTAATACTCTCTGATAATTGTTTAAAACCGATAGTAAGATAACTTTCTCCCTCCGGTATTTTAATAGCCGGTTGGTATTCTTTCAAAAGTAAGAATGTTGGAATTCCTGCAAGCAAGAAGAACAAGGCTGTAAGAGGTCCTACAAATCTAAGAGAACCGTAGATTGCGGGATCGATCGAAGGTGCCACCAGAGTCTGGACCAAGAATACGGAAAGAAGCCCCCCCATATACCCGACTCCCCAAGCGTATCCCGAAATTTTACCTAATTCTTCCTTGGGCCCCAAATGAGGTAAGAAAGAAGAAGCAAAGTTCTCTCCTGAAGCAAAGAAGAAGTTAGAAAGAATGATTAAAGCAAAACCTAATTCCCAAGAACCTGGAGTGGTAACCAACCAAAAAGCTGCAGTGCTGATTACACAGCTGATATAACTCCAGAATAGGAATGTTTTCTTCTTAGCGGAGAAGTCGGAGATAGCCCCGAATAACGGACCAGTTACTACTACTAATAAATAAGAGAAAAATAAAGCTAGTCCAAATAAAAAATTCCCGTCCTCATAAGGATTTGCCGGATTGGAGGAGATTGGAACGATTACTTCCGCGAAAACTCTGCAATAGATGACTGTTATAATTACTGTGGTATAACTAGAATTGGCGAAATCGAACATGCACCATCCGAAAATTTCCCTTAAGGGAGCGCGTTTGGTTACTTGCATTCTGTAGGTTTCCTTTATGGAATTTCCGAAGAGGATGAGCCCGAAAGTCCGGTTGTCAACGAGAAATATCCCTTCTGGAATCCGTTATATTTCGTTAATCAGATGGGAAAAAATTCTCTTGATTCGAGCCTTCTTATGTTTAGCTTGAGTGATGGTTTTGCTTTCGGCGTCCAATAAATAGAAGGCCTGATGAATTCTTTCGATTTTAATCAAATAGACCTGAACGCTCTGATGCGGCCTAGAAAGGTTTGCGTATGCAACCAAGTATCCGAAGAGGATATTACGAATTCTATCCGTAGAGGCAATGACACTTTGGGTAAATTGATGAGAGACACAAATTGTTGTACCGGCTGCGGTACATGCAGAGGAAGAGTTCTCAAATTGCTTTCCGAAACCCTCTCTTCTA
Source organism: Leptospira neocaledonica (assembly GCF_002812205.1). NCBI lineage: Bacteria > Pseudomonadati > Spirochaetota > Leptospiria > Leptospirales > Leptospiraceae > Leptospira > Leptospira neocaledonica. The sequence continues at coordinate 71,278 of NZ_NPEA01000003.1, read as the reverse complement.
AACCTCAATGACTCGTCCTTTTTTAGCCGTGAATATGGCGATGACCTTGGACGGAAAGGTATGTCGTCCGGACGGAAAATGGTATGGCCTTTCTTCCCGAAATGATAAAAGAAGAATGGACCAGATTCGCTCCGAAGCGGACGCGCTCATCCTCGGAAAAAACAGCATTCTAAACGACGATCCGGTTACACATCTAAGATACGTAGAATCTGAAAAGGAACCTCGGGCAATTTTACTTGTCCGAACTGGCATACTTCCTTCCGATAAAAAAGTATTTCATTTTTCTAAAGTAAAACCGCTGCTCTTCTGCACTTCTAAAAACGAATCTCAGGTCAGGTCCGAATTGTCCGAGTTTGCGGAAATAGTTTCATTACAAGGAGAAGATCTGGATCCGGAGATTATTCTAAAAGATTTGGAAAAAAGAGGGTATTCCAAAATACTTTTAGAAGGTGGCCCGAGATTGAATGATTCTTTCTTTAGGAAGGGACTAGTAGATAGACTTTATCTTACCATAGTTCCTTTTTTTATAGGTCAATCCGGTTTACCTTCTATCACGGGAGGAGAATCCGCTTATCTTAACTTTGACAAAGCGGATTGGAAACTTGTATCTTCCGAACAGAAAGAGCAGGAAGTATTCTTGGTATACGACAAACAAAACAATCCTGAAGTCCAATGAACGAAGGAAATCATTTTTTACATAGATGGTTTTTCTTTGGGATCAGAAGTATTCTTGTATTAGTATTCCTTCTTCTTATTTATTACCAAACCTTTCCTGAAAAAAGGATCTTATTCAGAGAGAACAAACTAGTTTACTTACCGGAAAATTTAGAGTCAGTCCCGCTTGAAAATGATTGGGTAAGATTAGAGGAATTGCCCCCAGGAAGTTTGGAATATTTAGTAGAAGTAGAAGACTACAGATTCTACAGACATAGAGGATATTCTTTGGCGGATATACAATCTTCTATTATACAAGCTGCCTTTTTTTTCAGAAGATTAAGAGGAGCAAGCACTTTGGACCAACAACTTGCCCGGACATTATTTTTATCCAGAGATAAAACATTAACTCGCAAATTGAAAGAGATCAGGATCGCACAAGCCTTGGACGAGGAGTTGGGTAAAAAAGGGGTTTTGGAATATTATTTGAATTTGGTATATTGGGGGAAGGGGTTGAACGGTATCTATAAATCTTCCAAATATCATTTTAATAAACATCCGGGAAAACTTCTTCCTAGAGAATTCAAAGCATTGGTCCAAATATTAAAAAAACCGGATGCATATTCCAAAGAAGAAGTCAGAGCACTTTCTTTAGAATATTGAAACTTGGATCTGCGTCGCGGGACGGAGGAAAAAATTCCGAAATTCGGCTCCTTCTTCTCCTTAAAAACTTCTTCTTTTTCTTTGAAAAAAAGTAGACTTCCGAGGTCGGCAGGGAATACTGGTTATAGATTCTCGGTGGTTATAGAGAGAGGGTCACACCCGTTCCCATCCCGAACACGGAAGTTAAGCCTCTCATCGCTGATGGTACTGCATGGTTCGCTGTGTGGGAGAGTAGGACGTTGCCGGGTTTCTACCGCAATCATATAAGGCCGGATTCAAATCCGGCCTTTTTTATTTCCCGGGATATTCTTTCCAAAAATTAAAACTTCAATCCAGACCCTTGGATTTTATCGACCATCGATCCATTAAAAATCGGAATTCTGAACAGTTAGTATAAAGTTTGGAATACGGCCGATTTACCTAAAGATCATTACAAATAGTGAATATAATCTATTTGATCGCCTGTGGAATATCGACTGTTCGAAAAAAGATATTTCCAAATGAAATTTTTTTCCAAATTTTGCATCAGATTTATTTTGTAAGCTTGACGAGTGCAAGACTCGATAGTAGAATGCGGACCGCTCTGAAGGTATGGACCCGGGGAGTTAATGTTAGATTAGATGGGCATTTTATATCCTATATACGGGTTCCAGTTGATGTACTATGGCGGTTGATTCCTGACTGTGCTTGGTCGGGGGGAATTCCCCTCCCGACCCACCTTTTTAAAACGATTCTAATATAATTTTTTTGAAATATAGGAAATTAATTTCGTTTTAGTGAATATCTCAATCCGTTTGATCGTAAACGGATCAATAAATATTTTTCAGTCCGGAATATTTCAGGATCGCAAATTCTTTTTCAATCTAGATCCTTGTCGAACCATTCGATTTAGGAGCCGATAGAATGTATCGTAAACCGATATATCTTTTAAAATTCATCACTAGTATTCTTTTTGCAGGTTTGCTTATTTTAAGTGGGACTTCTCTTTCTGCAGAATCCCAATGCCAAGGTTTATCCAAAGGTCAATGTGAATCCGATTCGGATTGTACTTGGGTTTCCGGTTATTCCAAACAAGACGGAACTAATGTAGATGCTTATTGCAGGGCGAAGCCTGGTAAAGCTTCCGATTCAGGAGATTCTGTAAAAAAGTCTAAGGCTAAAAAGTCCAAAGATAAGGACGAAGACGACGACCAAGACGAGCCTAAAAAGAAGAAAAAGTCTAAAAAAGACAAGGATGAGGATGACGTTAAGGAATCCAAGAAATCCAAAAAAGATAAAGACGACGATTCTGATTCTAAGAAGTCCAAAAAATCCAAGAAGGATAAGGACGATGACGATGATGGAGATTCCAAAAAATCTAAAAAGTCAAAGAAGTCTAAAAAAGATAAGGATGAGGATGACGTAAAGGATTCCAAGAAATCCAAAAAAGACAAAGACGATGATGACGGAGACTCCAAGAAGTCTAAAAAATCCAAAAAGAAAAAGAAAGACGATTAATTCTGAACTTTCTATCTTTTGAAAACAAAAAGACCGGAGCAAAAACCCCGGTCTTTTTTATTATCTTCTGACTTTACCGAAAAATTAAAGATACGCTTCGGGAGGTAGGCAGGAACAAACCAGATTCCTATCTCCATAAACATTATCTATTCTTCCTACATAAGGCCAGAACTTATGCTCTTTAGTCCAAGGTGAAGGATAAGCGGCCTTTTCTCTGGAATAAGCATGGTTCCAGCTATCAGAGATTACCATCGCAGAAGTATGAGGTGCATTCTTAAGGGGATTATCTTTTGGATCAGCTTTACCTTGCTCTATCTCTTGGATTTCTGAGTGAATGGAAATCATTGCTTCGCAGAAACGATCCAATTCTTCTTGGGACTCAGATTCTGTAGGTTCTATCATCAAAGTTCCAGGCACAGGGAAGGACATCGTAGGTGCATGGAAGCCGTAGTCCATCAGACGTTTTGCGATATCTTCAACTTCTATGCCGCTAGTCTTTTTGAAAGGTCTTACATCCAGGATACATTCGTGGGCAACGAATCCGTTCTTTCCTTTGTAAAGGACGGGGAAATAGCTTTCTAAACGTTTCGCGATATAATTTGCGTTCAGGATTGCAGCTTTAGTAGCCTGTTCCAATCCTTCTGTTCCTAAAAGTGCAATATACACCCAAGAGATCAGAACGATACTCGCACTTCCCCAAGGAGCAGCTGAGACTGCACCATGTTCGTTACCTGTTCCGTTATCTACAAGAGGGTGGCCTGGTAGGAATGGTTTCAGATGTTCTGCAACTCCGATTGGTCCGACTCCAGGGCCTCCTCCTCCGTGAGGAATACAGAAAGTTTTATGTAAGTTCAGATGGCAGACATCAGCGCCGATATTCGCAGGTCTTGTAATCCCTACTTGAGCGTTCATATTCGCTCCGTCCATATAAACCTGTCCTCCATTCTCATGAATGATGGAACAGATTTCTTTAATAGGCTCTTCATACACTCCATGTGTAGAAGGGTAGGTAATCATTAATGCGGCCAGATCTTTAGAATGTTCTTTTGCTTTTGCCTTCAGATCTTCTAAGTCTACGTTTCCTTCTGAATCGCAGGCAACCACTACCACTTTAAATCCTACCATCGCAGCGGAAGCAGGGTTGGTTCCATGTGCGGAAATCGGGATCAGACAAATATCTCTGTCCTTATCTCCTCTGCTAATATGATAGTTTCGAATTGCGAGAAGTCCCGCATATTCTCCCTGAGAACCTGCATTTGGTTGTAGAGAAATTCCCGGGAATCCGGTTACCTGAGAAAGCCAAGATTCTAATTGAGAGAATACAGTTCTGTATCCTTCTGTTTGGGAAGCAGGCGCGAATGGGTGAATATTAGAAAACTCAGGCCAGGTTACTGGGAACATTTCTACTGTTGCATTGAGTTTCATTGTACAAGAACCCAGAGGAATCATGGAAGTTGTTAGAGAAAGATCTCTAGATTCTAATTTTCTAATATATCTCAACATCTTCGTTTCTGTGTGATGTAAATTAAACACAGGATGTGTAAGATATTCTGAAGTTCGGATAAATTCGTTCGGGATGGATATCCTGTCTAAGGAAAGATCTATCTTGGAGATTCCGAATACGGAAAGAATATCTTCCAAATCGGAAACTTCTACAGTTTCGTCTAGGGCGATAGAAATTCTGCCATTTCCTAAACTTCTGAAATTGATCTCTTTTTTAGAAGCAGCATCCAAGTAAGTTTGGGCCTTGGATCCTAAATCTAAAACAATTGTATCGAAAAAGGATTTGTTTTGGATCGTAAAGCCTGCCTTCTCCAAATTTTTTGCCAATGTTTCAGTTAATCTATGAACTCTAAGCGCGATATCTTTCAGACCTTTTGGTCCATGATAGACTGCATACATAGAAGAAAGAACCGCCAATAAAACTTGCGCGGTGCAGATATTAGAAGTCGCTTTATCTCTTCTGATATGTTGCTCTCTTGTTTGTAAAGAAAGTCTGAGTCCTGGATTTCCTTGGCTGTCCTTGGAAACTCCGACAAGTCTTCCGGGCATATGTCTTTTGAATTCATCCTTGGTTGCAAAATATCCTGCATGAGGTCCACCGAATCCGTAAGGTAATCCGAATCTTTGGGAACTTCCTACTGCGATATCTGCTCCGAATTCTCCGGGAGCTTTTAAAACTGTGAGAGAGAGTAGATCCGCAGCACAGATTGTTAGAGCTCCAACATTATGAGCTAACTGGAAGAAACTTTCGTAATTATAAATGGTTCCTTCCGTTCCAGGATACTGTACTAATACCGCAAAATAATCTTCGTTTAATTCTGCATTTAAATGATTTCCGACTTTTACTTCGATCCCGAGAGGAAGTGCTCTTGTGCGTACCACATCAATCGTTTGAGGATGGCATAACTCGGAGATAAAAAGTAATTTAGAAGTTTCGTTTTTGCGAATTCCGAAAGCTAAGAATACTGCTTCTGCGGCAGCGGTCGCTTCGTCCAATAAAGAAGCATTTGAAATTTCCAGACCGGTTAGATCCATGATCATGGTTTGGAAATTGAGAAGAGCCTCTAGTCTACCCTGCGAAATTTCTGCCTGGTAAGGAGTGTAGGCGGTGTACCAACCCGGGTTTTCCAGAATATTTCTTTGGATGACTCCAGGCATTACGCTCGCTTGGTAGCCAGATCCGATATAAGAGCGATACAACTTGTTTTTAGAAGCGATCTTTTTCAGATCGTTTAAGATCTTTCTTTCGGTAGAAGCCTTAGGAAGATCCAATGCTTTTTCCAAACGAATTCCTTCTGGAACTGCTTTTGCCACCAATTCTTCCAACCCGGACAATCCCAGAGTGGATAACATTTCCTTAATCTGATCTTCATCAGGGCCTATATGCCTTCTGGGAAAAGTATCTAAAGGATCGAGTGGATTCTTCATTTCAGTTTGTTTGCCGGATTCGTTCCAAGTTGCCGTACTCATTCTATTTTCCTAATCCAGTTTGCTGACTAATTCTCTGTAAGATTCGGGATCTAATAATTTCTCCAACTCGGAAGAATTGATCCCTTTGACTCGGATCATCCAAGAACCGAAAGGATCCGAATTCACTGCAGCCGGGTTTTTGGAGAGGTTTCCATTAACTTCGACTACTTCTCCGCTGATAGGAGCATATAAATCTTCTGCCGCCTTTACGGATTCGATTGTTCCGAATGTATCCAGTTGTTTGATCGATTTTCCTACTTTTGGAAGATCCACAAAAACGATATCTCCAAGTGCCGCTTGTGCATAGTCTGAGATCCCGATCAATGCGGTGTCTCCTTCTACTTTTACCCATTCGTGTTTTTCTGTGAATTTATAGCCCGGAGGTGCGTTAGTTACTGCCATTTGAAAATCCTTAGTTTAATTTTTCCGAATGCTTCCCGGAATGAAAGATTGGGTGAATATAATTGCGGACTTTGCCTGTCCTCTGATCTCTATTTGGATCGATTCTCCATGTTGGATCTTTTCAGAATCGATGAGTGCGAGTCCTATTCCTTTTTTTAAAGAAGGGGAGAAGGTACCGGAAGTTGTAATCCCGATATTTTTGCCGTTTGAATCTAAAACAGGCATATTCTCTCTTGGGACTCCAGCTTCTTGCAGTTCGAATGCCACGATCTTCCTTTTAGGGCCTTCTTTTTTTTCGGAGATAATCTCTTGGTATTTAGGATACTGCGTTTGTTTTTCTTTTACGATCCAGCCTATCCCGGATTGGTTTGGACTTCTATTCTCGTCCAACTCATGGCCATAAAGAGGATATTTTGCTTCGATCCTAAGTGTGTCTCTGGCACCTAAACCTACAGGAAGAAGTCCTTGGTTTTTTCCGAACTCTATAAGTTCCTTCCAGATTTTAACACCAGTAGCATTGGAACTATAAATTTCAAATCCATCTTCGCCCGTATAACCTGTTCTGGAAAGAATGATCTCTTCGCCCGCAAAGGGGAATAACACGAATTTATAATATCCGATATGGCTTAGATCCGATTTGAAATAAGAAGAAAGAATGGAATCTGCTTTGGGACCTTGGATTGCGATCTGATGCCAAGAAGCGCTTTGGTTCTCCAACTTTGCAGAACTCGGCACGTATTTTTTCAGATACTCGTAAACGGAATCCACATTAGATGCGTTTGCGCAGATCATATATTTTTGATCACTGAACTTATAGAGAGTGATATCGTCGACCAGTCCGCCATTCTCATTGATGATAGCGTTATACTGTACTTGTCCGTTAGCTAAGGAAGAAACAGAATTGCAGGTAACTGATTCGAGGAAGCCTAGAATAATATCAGCCTGGCCTTCGATAAAAATTTCTCCCATATGAGAAACATCGAAGAGACCGGCAGCTTCTCTAGTCGCCGTATGTTCAGCGATGATTCCTGAATATTGAACAGGCATATCCCAGCCGCCGAAAGGGATCATCTTGGCGCCTAAAAGTTTATGCTCCTCATACAGAGGTGTGGTTTTCCATTGGGACATAAGCGTTTGGGGCCATCATTTCATCGTAGTCCCTAGGGAAAAACAATTTTAGGCCCCTTTAAAAAAGATTTAAAGGGCTTTCTTTAGGATCATCCGAGTCGAAGGTCCCGGGCTTGGTAGGAACTCCAACAAATCTCATACTGACGAAATTTGGGCGGCAGACTTTATATCTTACTCTTTCAATTTTTTTCTGACATAGATGACCTTATCTACTTCGGCCACAAGTTTGCCGGTTTTCACATCGACGATCTGGGCGGTGAATGTAACGTCCATTTTTCTTTTACGATCTGTTTCTTCTTTGATCTCTTGGATTTTTTCCTTAGGGATATGAAACTCTGCTCTTACAGTTCCTTCTCCAGGTTTGATGAATCGTATAGTTGCAGCTTTGTCCCAAACCAAATATCCGGATCCTAAATGTTCCATCAGGATCAACATATAAAAAGGATCACACATTGAATAGAGAGATCCTCCGAATTGTGTTCCCACATAATTCTTATTAAAAGATGTGAGTTTCATTGTGGTGGAGAATAAAGTTCTTTCTTTGTTCAAGGCTTTCACCTTGATCCCCGCACCAAAATAGGGAGGGTAGAAATTGAAAAAATGAAATTTAAGTCTTTGTAAAAAGCCCGGTTGGGTCATAGAAGATTCCTGATCTTTTACTTCTTATTTTATCCCAAACTAATAAGAGGCTCAAAAATCCGAGCTATTTTTGGAGAATATAATTGGTTTGTAAGACGGATCGATACCATACTCATATCCGAAAATTCTTGCTAAGAACTTACCCTTCTGATAGCAAGTAGAGGCTAAAAAAACCAAAGAATTCCCGGAGGGGGAATGAACCCGAATCAAATTGTGAAGAAAATACAACCGTACCTAGTTTCGATCCTTCTGATCTTTTCCGCAGTCGCTTGCGGAACCGTCGCCGAATATAAGATCGCGTATAAAAAACCGGAAGTTGCTTCCAAAACCAGAGGACTGGTCGCAGGAATTTCCAAGGTGGACCTAACTCCTCCTCCCGGTTTACCTTTGGCAGGTTATTCCAAAATGGCAGAAACCGAAAAAGGTTTTCGCACTCGTCTTTATGCTAGAATTTTCTATATTAGAAAAGATGCAAATGAACCTGTTGTGCTGATCCAAAGTGATCTTTTGTCAGGTTCTCTTTTGATCCATCACTTGCTTGCAGAACGTTTGGCTTCCAAGACTGACATTTCATTTGGCGGGATCGTATTTGCAGGAACTCATACTCATTCTGCTCCTGCTAATTTCTATGATAATAATTTTTATAACGAGTTCGCTTCCAATAAACCGGGATTCGATAAGGGTTGGACCGATTTCGTATTGGATCGTTTAACCAATGGCGTTGAAGAAGCTTATAAGTCGGCAAAACCTGCTAAGATAGCTTCCGGAAAAACAGCTATTTGGGGATTAACTAGAAACAGATCCTTGGACGCATATCGTGCAAATAAAAACTCAGGATTCGAAGAATTAAAACCTGAGATCCAATACCAAGCAATCAATCCTGATTTAGTGATGATCCGCATCGATGCACAAGACAAAGACGGAAGATATAAACCTCTCGGAGCATTTTCCACATTCTCCGTTCATGGAACCACAGTACCTGATTCCAATGATGTTGCAAACGCGGATGTGTTTGCATATCCTGCTCGAATTTTAGAGAAGAAGATCCGTAAAGATTTTAAACCTAGCTGGGATCCGATTCATGCTCTGAATAATTCCACTCATGGGGATAACTCTCCTGATTACCGCGAAGATATGCAAGGTTTCATAGAATCCAGAAGAATAGGAGAAGCAATCGGAGAAGAAGCGGCAAAACTTTTTGATTCCCTGCAAAACTCTTTAAGTACCGAAGCAAATCTTTCTTTTAATACAAGAGAAGTGGATCTGTATGAAACTCAAAAGATAGGAGATGCAGAAGTTTGTGATCGTCCGTATGTGGGAACTGCGTTAACTGGCGGAGCAGAAGATGGACTTACTCCGGTTCTGAACTGGTTACCTTTTTTTGCAGAAGGTTGGCCTCGTTGGTTTTTGACAGGCGGATGCCAAGGTCATAAAAGAATCGTAGGTTTCAAATATCTGCAGCCTATCGTTCTTCCTAAATCGAAATTTCCTCATAAACTTCTTTTGCAATCTGTGAAAATTGCGGATACACTTCTTCTTCCTGTTCCCTTCGAAGTTACCAAAGAGTCCGGAAAAAGATTCGTAGATGAGGCATTAAAATCCAGTTCTCAACCGATTAAAAACGCGTCTGTGATCAGTTGTGCAAACGGATATTTCGGTTATGTAACTACTCCTGAAGAATATACCCGCCAACATTATGAAGGGGGTCATACTCTTTACGGACCGGGCACTCAACCATTCTTACAGGCTCATCTTGCTGACCTGACCAAAAATCTTCCTGCAGCAGGAGGAAAAGAAGCATTCCCTGCTTCTTGGGATTACGAATTGGATCGTTCCGATCGTTATCCTGAAACTGAAAAATCAGAAGGTGTAAGAGAATTAGTAGATTCTCCTGAGCTAATCTTAGCGGAAGAAAACCTAGAAAAACATTGGGTCTTCCGTTATAAGGATGTGGGTCGTTCTGAAATTTCCTTACATGAATCTTTGGTTTCCATCGAATACAAAGAGGGTACGTCGGATTGGAAAGAATTAACTCACGAAGGAGAACCTGTAGACGATAAAGGAGTCGATATAGAAGTGAGAAAAACTTCTAACTCCGGAAAAGGAATGGCAGTCTACCAAGTTCGTTGGTACAACCCGGAACAAATCGCAAAACGAAAATATAGATTTGTGATTCGTCCTCGTGCCGGCCAAGCTAAGTTCGTTTCCCCAGAGTTCTAACAATAGAAAAGTGGAAGGATCTTCTTTTTAATTGACAGATAGATCTTTCCATTTCATAATTTAAGGAGTTGCCGGAGGCTTTCGGCAGCTTCTTTCTACAAAAAACAATTTTGTTTTTTGTCCTACCTTAGCTTTTGTCTTGCATTCACCGGATCGGCCCAAGACTAAAATCCAAAATCTAACCCCTATAGTCCTTTTTGAGAGATCAGAAAGTGCGTTTTTGCGTTTAAGGAGAATTCTTTTGAAAAGAAAACATTCAATATTTGTAAATTTATTCCCCAAGTTTTTGGCATTCTGCTTTTTATTTTTCGGAATTGTTAACCCTTTCCAAGCTCAGCCATTAAGTTATGGACCGAATATTAATTTGGAACAGGCAAAAAAAGTAATCGCTGCCGCGGAAGCTGAGGCAAAGAAAAACCAATGGAATATGGCGATAGCGGTAGTAGACACCGGAGGAAATTTGGTATTACTCCAGAAAATGGATAATACTCAGATAGGTTCCATAGAGATCGCTAAGGGAAAAGCTTCGACTGCAAATAATTTCAAAAGGCCGAGCCGAGCCTTAGAAGAAGCGATTGAAAAAGGAGGAATTGGTCTCAGGCTTTTGGCCGTTCCGGGAGTTTTTCCATTAGAAGGAGGAGAGCTTATCCTTCTGGACGGAAAAATTATAGGGGCGATCGGAGTCTCAGGTGCTCAATCAACTCAGGACGGACAGGTTGCTAGAGCAGGAGTTTCCGCTTTAAGCTCTAAGTAAGAGGGATCCGGGACTTTTTCCTTTCCTGGAGAATCGATTTTAAAAGGATATCTCTATGGATTGGAAAATCTCCAAGTTTAAATCTGGCAAACCTCTTCGATGGGAATTTTTGATTCCTCCTGGTTCTGCCAGAGAAACGGAAACTCTACTTTCTCAAATTGTTTCTAATCCATTTCTTCCCAGAAATCATACTCCCGAGTTTAAAGTTTTTCCGGAGAAATTCGTATTAGAAAAAACGAATTTTCGTCAGGCACTAGAAGTGTTGGTGAGAATTCCCTGGACCAGGGATTTTCGATTGAACCTGGGCAAATTCCCTTTGGATGAAAAGTTTTCCTTCTCCGGTCTCATAGAATCTTTAAGAGAGAATGAGATCTTACCGGAAGGTTGGGGAATAAACTTCCATCCTCAGGTCCGTGGAAGAAAAGAAATTTCCAGAGAAGAATTATATTCTTTTTGGGAAGAATCTTATTCCTCATCGGGGGATTTTGATTCTAAAAACACAGAATTAAACTCACTTGCTTTAGGAGATAGTATCGTAATTTCTTTGAGTTTGGCAGGCGCCCCCATTTTCCAAAGAGGAAATTTTAAACCCTTATCTAAGTCCGCTCCGGTCAGGGAAGATACCGCCGCTTTTCTTTTACATTTATTAAAGAAGAAGATGCCGGAACCGGATGCAGTTTTTGTACCTTTTGCAGGTTCCGGGACATTTGTTTGGGAATCTGCTTCCTTACTTTTTCAACTAGGATTTCCTCATTTGGATCGGAACTATATGTTTCAGGAAATGAAAGAGTTCCCTGCACCCAGTTGGGAATTTTTAAAACGTAAAATAGGACCGGAAGAGGAAAGTAAAAAATTCACATTTTGGTACAACGATTCCGAATCGGAAGTTTTCTCCTATCTAAACGAAAGAAAAGAAGAATATCAGAAATTTATAAAACAATTTCCTTTGAGTCCTGAAAATCGGTTTATCGGAAAAGAGGGAGACTTCTTCTCATTATCTCCTAAAGAGATCTGGGAATCTGCAGGCAAACCGAAAAAAATCTGGATGCCTCTCAACCCACCTTATGGTTTAAGAATACAAAAAGGTTCCGATTTAGGCTTGTACAAACGGATCGCAGAAACTCTAAAAACTTGGTGGGAGCTTCCTTGCGAAGTCTCTGGATTCGTTCTGTGTCCTGACGAAGAGACCTGGTCTTCTTTTTTGAAAGGAATTCATTCTAAATTACAAACAGTTCACATCACTCACGGTGGTTTGGATCTTAGAGTAGTTTATTTTTGATCCTAGTTTTTTTGCTTTAAATTTCGAATCAGTCTAATATCTAAATTATTTTTTATACGGGAATTCCCGAGGTATATAAGAATGAAAAAGATCATTTGGTTCAGTATAACATTTCTTTTAGCGACAAATGTTTTATCTGCAAAGGTAAAATCCGAAATTGTAGAGTATAAACAAGGCGACACTGTTTTAGAAGGTTTTGTTGCTTATCCGGAAGGAGTCAAAAAAGCTCCAGGTATCGTACTTGTCCATGACTGGATGGGCCTGGGAGAAAACACAAAAGCAAGAGCAGAACAGTTAGCAGAGTTAGGATATGTAGCTTTCGCAGCGGATATTTATGGAAAAGGTGTACGTCCTAAATCCATGGAAGAAGCTTCAAAATTGGCAGCTTCCTTTAGAGAAGGGGATCGTAAATTATTAAGAGCCAGAGGGCAGGCTGCGTTAGACGCATTAAAGTCCCAAACCGGTGTAGATCCTAAAAGCCTAGCAATCTTAGGATATTGTTTTGGTGGGACCACTGCCTTAGAACTTGCGAGAAGTGGAGCTCCTCTAAAAGGAACCATTAGTTTTCATGGAGGATTGTCTACTCCTAAGGCGGACGACGCTAAAAACATTAAGGGTAAAGTATTGGCTCTTCATGGAGCAGACGATCCTTTCGTAAAACCGGATGAAGTGGCAGCTTTCCAAGAAGAAATGAGAAGTGCAGGCGTGGATTGGCAATTCGTTTCCTATGGTGGCGCAGTTCATTCTTTCACCATTAAGGAAGCAGGGAATGATAACTCAAAAGGAGCTGCTTATAACGAAAAAGCGGATAAACGTTCCTGGTTGGAGTTGAAAAATTTTCTGAAAGAAATTTTCCCTTCTAAGTAATTTACCGAGAAACGGAGGAGAATTTTCCTCCGTTCAGAACTGTTTTTTCCTTTTAGGATAGGAATTAAAAGAGCAGAATGCCCTCATGATTCGCTCCGTTTATCGAGTCGATACCAAAGGTTCCTTAGATTCTCTGGAAAGAAGAGAAGAGGAACTTCCTCCTCCTGGGGACAATGAAGTCACAATAGAGATCCGTGCTATCGGTCTGAATTTTGCGGATATTTTCGCAATCCAAGGATTGTATAGTGCGACACCTAAAGGTTCTTTTATTCCAGGTTTGGAATATTCCGGTAAGGTTATCGCTGTAGGCAAGAAAGTCAAAAATTTCAAAAAGAACGATAAGGTCATGGGAGTGACCCGCTTTGGAGCTTACGCTGACTATATCAATATCGACTCTCGATATATTTTTCCACTTCCACCTAAGTGGAGTTTCGAACATGGAGCTGGATTTTTAGTCCAAGGACTTACCGCTTATTATGCTCTTCTTCCTTTAGGAGATCTTAGAAAAGGCCAAAATGTTTTAATTCATAGCGCTGCAGGTGGGGTAGGAATTTACGCAAATCGTATCGCTAAAAAATTCGGTGCTTGGACCTTAGGTTCCGTAGGAAATCATTCTAAAATTTCTCTTCTGGAAAAAGAAGGGTATGATGCGTGGATCATTCGTTCTTCTCGTTTTCCCGAAGAATTAAAAACAGCACTTGGCGGAAGAGAATTACATTTAGTTTTAGAATGTATTGGCGGTAAAATTTTCAAAGCTAGCTACGATGCTCTTTCTCCTATGGGTCGTATGGTTGTTTATGGTTCCGCTTCTTTTATGAGCCAGGGAGACAAGGTCAATTGGCTGACTTTAGCTTGGAGATATTTGACCAGGCCGAAAGTGGATACCTTAGAAATTGTATCTGAAAATAAAGCAGTGATGGGATTTAATCTGATCTGGTTATATGAGAAAATTGACGAATTAACCGTTCATCTCAAAGCACTTTTGAAATTAAATTTGGAACCACCTCATATCGGTTCCGTATATCCTTTTGTGGATCTTCCGGAAGCGGTCCGGCATTTTCAAACTGGAAATACTACCGGCAAAGTGGTGATTACTGTCGAATCAGGAAAATGACGAATCGAACGGAAACTAACGAACTTTCTCAATTACTAAAACGTTCCAAGGATCGTTTCGAAGATTATTTAGAAAACGAAGTATATCTATATTTTAAAAAAGAATCTGCTCCCGAACTTGCGGCCGCAATGGAATATAGCCTAAGGGCCGGGGGAAAAAGATTAAGACCTATTCTTACATTTGCATCTTTCGGAAAGATAGATCGGGATTCTCTTTCTATCGGAGCTGCATTAGAATTTGTTCATACATATAGTTTGATCCATGATGATCTTCCCAGTATGGATGATGATGATTTCCGAAGAGGAAAACCTTCTCTTCATAAACAATTTTCAGAAGCGACAGCTATCCTTGCAGGAGATGCTTTACAGGCATACGCGTTTGATTGGCTAACCCAGATCGATTCTTCTGACAAAAATTTGCATAAGGATCTAGTCAGAACTTTGGCAAAAGGTGCCGGGGCTGCGGGAATGGTTTCCGGGCAAATGTACGATCTACTATTAGAAAGAAATCCTTCTTCTTTAACCGGAACAAAAGAAGAACTACTTTCTAAAACTCATAGATTGAAAACCGGAGCGTTAATCCAGGCTTCTTTTTTGATGGGAAATCGATTGAGAGAAGATTACCAAGAAAGAGAAGATATTATTTCCGAATACGGTTCCAAGTTAGGATTATTATTTCAGATCACGGATGATATTTTGGATATTGAAGGAACTAAGGAAGATCTGGGAAAAACTCCCGGTAAAGACGGAAAATCCGGAAAGATCACTTATCCTTCTTTGTATGGAATGGAAACTTGTAAACGGATGGTTTTCGATTTAGTTTCCGAGTTGGAAGAACTAGGATCCGATCTGGATTCTTCTTCCTCTAAAAATGAAGTTTCCGAATTTCCGGAATTCTTTAAATCCTTACCTTCTAACATTGGCAAAAGAAAAAATTAGGCTAGATGACTTACTCTTGAAAAAGGGTTTGGCCGAGAATATTTCCAAGGCCAGAAGTCTGATCTTATCCGGTTCAGTTCTCGTGAACGACAGAATGTCCGACAAGGTTGGCACATTATTTGACGAATCTGTAGAGATCCGTATCAGAGAGATCATCCCGAAATATGTGAGTAGGGGTGCCTATAAACTCAAGGCTGCATTCGAAAAATGGAATATTTCCGTTAAAGGAAAGCTTTGCATAGATTGGGGGGCATCTACCGGAGGATTCACTCAAGTTCTTTTGGAAGAAGGAGCGGATCTAGTGTTTGCTTTCGATGTCGGTTATGGACAGATGGCATCCAAGATCGCGATGAATCCAAAGGTTTCAGTTCGAGATCGATTTCATATAAGAGATACAAGCTGGAAATTATTATCTTCTTTATGGGCAGAAAAAACTGACAGAAAATTTCCCGACGAAATTTTGCTAGTTATGGATTTAAGTTTTATTTCTCTTCGAACGGTTCTTCCTGTTCTTACCGAACTCAAATCTAAAAATCCTCAAGTTCGATGGAATATAGTCAGTCTATTCAAACCTCAATTTGAAACTGAGTCCAGAAATTTGGACAAAGGGATCTTAAGGGACCCTTGGATTCGTTGGAAGACGATCCGTTCTTTTTTGCGATTTTTGAAAAATGAAATTAAAGGAAGAAGGATAGGTTTGGAAGATTCCCCGATTACCGGGAGAGAAGGTAACCGAGAAATCTTGGTATACTGGACCCTTTAGTTTAACCGAAGGTCGCGTCTAAAACCATAGAAACTCTGGAGCCGATCCCAGGTTTTTTTGCCTTTCCATCCACACGAACGAATTCGTAATCCTTAGGACGAAGGAAGAATGTCCTGGCCTTAAATTCGAAAGTAAATCCCGGCCAAAGAGTCGTGTTTCTACCAGAGCTGGTATTATACCAACTTACACATCCTCCGGTTAACCAGACGGATTTGCCTAGACGTCTTTGGATTTCTGCATTATAGCGATCCTGAACGTCTTTGCGAACATCTATAAACTTTATGTTTTTCTTAAGTAGATAACGGATTCCCTGGAGAGCATATTGTACTTGGGATTCTATCATCAGAATCATAGAACTATGACCTAAACCTGTATTTGGGCCTACGATCATGAATAGATTCGGAAAACCGGAAACAGTTGTTCCCAAATATGCTTCTGCCCCGTCTTCCCAAACATCTGCCAAAAGTTTTCCACCTCTGCCTCTAATCTCAAATGGCGAAACCGCTTCTGCTGCTTGGAAACCTGTGGCAAAAATGATCGCATCTACCTTATGTTCAACTCCGTCTTTCGTTTTAACTCCGGAAGCGGTGATCTCTTCTATGCCATCTGTAACCAATTCAACATTTTCTCTATTCAAGGCCGGATAATAATCGTTGGAAAGAAGGATACGTTTACATCCGATCGTATAATTCGGGGTCAGTTTTTGTCTGAGTTCTTCGCTATGAATGCTCTTGTTTATAAAACTTTTAGCGAACTTTTCGAAAATTTTCATCAGCTTAGGATTGATTGCGAAAGCTAATACGCCGATTTCGTTCAACCAATAGATCGCTTTTCTAAACAACCATCTCAATGGAGGAATGAACTTAAAGATCCCCTTTACCGAACCTGAGATATTACTATCCGGTTTTGGGATGATCCATGCTGGAGTTCTTTGAAAAAGTTTTAGTGTTCCTACGATTGGAGCAATAGTCGGAACGATTTGGATCGCGCTTGCACCTGTTCCGATCACTGCTACCTTCTTCCCTTGGAGATTATAGTTATGATCCCACTTTGCAGAATGGAATTTTGCACCTTTAAAAGTATCAATCCCTTTGATATTCGGAAGAACGGGTCTGCTTAAACCGCCTGTGCCGCTCACGACGGATTTTGTTTTATAGGATTTCCCTCCCGTAGTGTTAATTTCCCAAAGACCTGTATTTTCATCAAACCAGGCACCGCTTACTTCTGAATTTGTGCGAATATATGAACGGATTCCAAAATAGTCCGTGCATTGGTTCATATAGTTTAGGATTTCTTCTTGGGGTCCGAAAAGTCTGGACCAATCCGATTTAGGTGCGAAAGAAAAAGAATATAAATGGGACTGAACATCACAGGCTGCCCCCGGATAGGTATTGTCTCTCCAGGTTCCTCCAATCCCATTTCCTTTTTCTAAAATAACAAATGATTCTATTCCCGCTTGTTTCAAACGGATCCCCATACATAGTCCCGCAAATCCGGTTCCTATGATGACCGCATCATAGACCTTTTCCGCTTGGGAGTTCTGATTGAGGCTCGGTCTTTCCAATGTCTGAGCTACCATTCTTCTTCTCTCCTCTAAACAATCTTTCCGGAGTTTCCGGTGTTTTGTTGGAAATATAGAATACAATCTTTCTCGAAAAGGATCGTCCGATCTTAGAATTTGATACCGAGAAATACTAATGAATTCCGGAATCAGCAAGGAATTTCATTCTATTTGTATTCCAATTTTTCTTTTGGAATCAATATTCCAGAGCAGATCGTTCAAATCTTACAAAAAGTGCGAACCACTTTTTCTCTCTCAGACCCGTTCTTCCAAAGCAACTCGCTTGAAAATCAATTATAGGATGAATAGACTATGACAGAACCAATACTATTAGTTCCCAAAGCGCTCAGGAACAGTTTAGGCGAAGAAGGTGCAGAGGCTCTTGTTAGTCTTTTAAATCAAGCCAATTCGGGAGGAAAAAAGTTTATGGAAGAATTCGTTTCGGAAAGATTTGAGAAAAGACTAATGGAAGAGACTGGTAAACTTCGTTTAGAATTTAAAGAAGAAACAAACAAACTCAGAATGGAATTAAAGGAAGAAACCGCAAAGCTATGGATCGCAATTGCGGAACTAAGAGCAGAGATGCATGCAGGGTTTGCAGG
Organism: Leptospira neocaledonica; assembly: GCF_002812205.1. Classification (NCBI taxonomy): domain Bacteria; kingdom Pseudomonadati; phylum Spirochaetota; class Leptospiria; order Leptospirales; family Leptospiraceae; genus Leptospira; species Leptospira neocaledonica. The sequence continues at coordinate 53,224 of NZ_NPEA01000003.1, read as the reverse complement.
GATCCAAGAACAATTCAAAGAAGTGTATAAAGAAATTGCAAATATTCATAAATCAATCGCTTCTCAAACGAGATGGATGGTTGCTGTGATCATTGCATCTGTTCTTCCTATTTACTTAGGTTTAGCTAAACTGATCTTTCAATAATCTCTACAATTCTTTTAGAAATAAAAAAACCCCAGTTTGTCCAACCGGGGTTTTTTCCTACATTGAAATGAAAAGAGAGGATTATGGGCGAACCGAAATCACTTCGTCTTTGTTAATCAAAGCAACGATGTGTTTGTATTCCGGGGAATCCTTTCCGTATTTCAGCTCGGTAGCGCGGAGAAGGTGGATGTTTTTCTTGTGACGGAATTTGAACATCTGGTCTTCACTTGCTCCACCATATTTCTTGATCATGTTTTCTTCGAAAGCATAGCAGCTTGCAAGATACTTGTGAGCTGGGTATTCTTTCTCATTTTCATTAACCTCGATGTAGAGTTCCAGTATAGGAATACACTGAGGTAAGTTTTGTAGATCGTATTCAGTAACAATCCAAGATCTATATACATCGGAAAGAAGTCTCTTGAACTCGGCACGTTCACGTAAATCCGGGTTCTTGATCTCATCCAAATGGTTGATTGCCTTGGTGAAATAATTCAATGCTTGTTGTTTTGCTTCCAACTTTTGGCGGGAAACGACACGATCCTCGCGAGCTTTACGGTCGACCTTTTGCCAGTACCATTTCTCGTCTAGACGTTTCTTCTCCGCTTCCTCTTTACGGTACTGCTCAACAGCTTCCCTCATCTTGAGGACGGTATTCACTCCGGATTGATAGCTAGTTAGGGCCAGGCGGAACTTATTGTTCGCAAAAGCCTTAGAAAGCTGATGGAGTTCTTGGAAGTTCTTGTCGTAACCTTTGAAGTCAGGGTTCTTCCAGATCGCTTCCTGCTCCTGGATTTCTTTTTTACGTTTCTTAGCTTCTTCCGTTAGATTTTTGTCGTCGTCTTCCGGAACGAGCTCACCTTTCAGCAGTTCGTCGATCTTATCAGCTGCCGCCTTGGCATCTGTAGTATCCTGCCCCCCTTGGTTCTGTGCGAACAAGGAGAGGTTGAGTCCGACCACGGCCAGAAGAACGAATATAGTCTTCATCACCTTCATAGTGCTCACACCTGTGCCTTCTCTTTCAAAGATAGGATTTAGAAAAAAGACAGCAAAGTCCTTTTCTTCTGTTTATCTATCGGTCAGGGACCTTTAGATATAAACCTGGATTAGAAAAAATTTCCCATTTTTCCTATACAAGGGACATAAACGAGAATCTTTTTACAATATCCATTAGCGAAATTCTATCATTTTTCGCTAATTTTGTACCCAAAATCCGTTCAGGATACTCCTCCAGGATCTTGCTTAAAGCAGAACTTGTCAGCAGATTTTTAGGAATTCCTAGGAAATGATAGGTCCTTAGATTTCTTTCTTTCTATTACTTTCCTTTTTTCCAGTCTGGATCTAGACCATGAATTTAAAGAATTTAACCCTAATCAGAGAAGGTTCTCCCAGTTGTAAATTCTGCGCAGGAGTCGGATTTCTTTTGGAAGAGAATGTAAAGAATTCCAGCTCTGGAGTTCTGTTACTTTGTTCCTGCGTCGGAGAGTCTTGTCCTTGCGGTGGTAAGGCTCCTTATATGGTCTACGACGAAAGTCAAAATAGAATGTTACCTTGCGTCTGTCATAACGCTAGGATGGAACTCGGCAGGGTAGAATATTTGGTAAAGAAGGCGGGGATCCCTGCTAGATATAAGTATAGAACCCTGGATAGAATGGATACCACCGAACTTTCTTTCTTGGCCGCTCATGACTGGGCAAACGATATCGTAGTAAAATGGAAAGAGAGAGAGAGAGCCCAACAGGGTCTCTATCTTTGGGGTGGAACAGGTTCAGGGAAAACATTACTTGCCTGTGCTATTTTAAACGAACTCATTCTTCGTTACGGATTGGAATGCAAATACGCAAAGATTAATCGTGATTTTCTTTCTACCATTCGAGATAGTTATCAAAAAGAAAGTGAACTTCACGGAATGGAGCAAACCATTAAAAAACAATTCACCGATGTGGAAGTTTTGGTTTTAGACGATTTTGGAGCAAACAAAGAATCCGATTGGGCAAATTCTCAGTTGTACGATCTGATCGATGCAAGATATGAAGAAGAGAAAGTAACCATTCTCACTTCTAATATTCCTCCTAGTGATTGGAAGGATAAAGCAGAAGGAAGGATTTTTTCAAGATTAATGGAGATGGCAAAACAAATCCATTTGGATTGTCCTGATTACCGTCTAAGTCATAGCGCCTTCGGAACTCATTGATGGATAAAAATAATCACATCGCATTTTTATGTTTGGGAACGAATTTAGGAGATCGTGAATTGTATCTTTCGGATGCGATTCAAAAGATCAGCGCTCATCCTGAAGTAATGGTCCTAAAAAAAAGTACTGCTTTAAATACGGAAGCTTTAGAAGTTACCGACCAACCTGATTTTTTAAATCAAATTATACAGATCTCTACTCATCTTTCTCCCAGAGAACTTTTGGATTTTTTGCTCGGAATAGAAAATGAAATGGGAAGGGTCCGAACGATAGACAAGGGGCCTCGAGTCATTGACATAGATATTCTATCCATCGACGATATGAAAGTCCATGAGAAGGGTTTACATCTTCCTCATCATAGTCTGTTTACCCGTCCTTTTATATTAGAACTTTTAAATGAACTCGGAGAAGGTTCCCTAATCCAAGCTTTCGGGAATCCTTTGGAGGGATGACATGAGAGATGTTAGCAAAGTATTTCCTAGAGGACCGAAACCCGTAGAAAAAAAAATCACAGTATTAACCTGCTATGATTTTATGTTCGCTCGAATTTTAGAAGATTCCGGCGTAGATTGTATTCTCGTTGGGGACACTCTTGGCGTAGTCTACCAAGGCCAGCCGACCACCTTGCCGGTTACCTTGGACGAGATGATCTATCATGCAAAGGCCGTTAGAAGAGGGGCTCCGAACACATTTGTAGTAGTGGACCTTCCATTTCTAAGCTATCAGGTTTCTTTAGAAGAAGGAATCCGATCTGCAGGAAAGGTAATGAAAGAAAGTGGATGTGACGCTGTAAAATTCGAGGGTGGCGGTCCGGAGATTCTGGAACTTATCTATAAATTGGAAAGAATAGGTATACCTGTTATGGGACATATAGGCCTTACCCCTCAATCCGTGAACGTTTTCGGAGGACATAAAATCCAAGGAAAAGCAGAACAAGATAAGGCCAGATTGATAAGCGAAGCAAAAGGGATCTCCGATGCCGGAGCCTTCTCCATTGTTTTCGAGTTAATACCCTCTACTCTTGCTAAAGAAATTTCCGAATCTGTCCCAATTCCTACGATAGGGATAGGAGCGGGAGCGGCGACCGATGGACAGGTGCTGGTAATTTACGATTTTCTTGGATTGAATAAGGGCTTTAAGCCTAAGTTCTTAAAAACTTTCCTGAATGGATACGACGATGTCTCTGGCGCAGTCAAAAATTATATTCAGGAAGTGAGAAATGGAAGTTTTCCGGGGCCGGAACATTCTCATTAAACTCTTTTCTCTGCGGATTTCTTGACGTTCCGTGTATGAAGTAAAGGCTGGAGAGAGAATCAATCCCGATTGTAAAATCGAACAAAGATAGGACGGAAGATACGTGGACATAGTCGAACTGGAGAAGGGATATCCGGAAACCGAAGCAAAAATAAAGGCTTTGGCCTCCGAATGTGGGAACGCCACCGAGATCATTCGCGGAGCGGTCGTATCCGATACCATTCATTTTATCGGGGATACCCGTAAGATCTCCGACAAGGAAGGTTATGTGAAAGAACTTCCTGGTGTGACTAGAATTTGGAACGTATCATTGCCTTATAAAAATATCGCACGCACTGCTGCCGGTAAAAACGGAGAAGTGGTCCATCGCGAAAACCGAATTGTAGAAGTTCATGGAAAAGACGGATTAGTTCGTAAGTTCGGAACAGGGAAACATATTTTTCTAGTTGGTCCAGATTCTCCTCAGACTTATGAGCAAACTGTTACTATCGCAAAACAAGCGGTAGAGATCGGTAAAAAATTCGGGATCTTGGATCGTATCATCTTTAGAGGTGGAGCATTCAAACCTAGAACTCGTCCGACTGATTGGAGAGGAATGGGTTGGGACGGAATCAAATTACTCGATAGAGTAAAAGAAGAAACCGGCCTTCCTTATGTAACCGAAGTTATGGACCATACCATGGCGGAAGAAGTTTCCAAACATGCGGACATGATCCAGATCGGAACAAGAAATGCTCAAGACTTCGAACTCTTAGAAGCGGTAGGTCGTACGGGCAAACCTGTCATCTTAAAAAGAGGTTTCGGTAACGAAGCTATCGAATGGTTCTCTGCTGCAGAATATATTGCTAATCAAGGAAATTTGAATATTGTTCTTTGTGAAAGAGGAGTGAAAACTCTTTTCATCAAGGAAGGATATTGCCGTAATACTCCGGACCTGAACGTGATTACTCACGCTAAGAACCAGACAATTCTTCCTGTGATCTTCGACCCAAGCCATGTTGCTGGAGATGATAAGATCGTGGTTTCCAATTTGCTGGCTTCTCTTCCATTCAACCCGGATGGGTCCATTACGGAAACCTTACATGTTGAGGAGTTCCGTAAAGAACAGATGTGTGATGCGGCTCAGGCACTTCTCATGTCTCTATACGAAAAAACGGTAGAAGCTATTTTAACCTATGAGGAAAAAATTAAACCTCTAACAGATAAGGTAGATTCTTATTTTTTGGAACGTAAGGGAAAAAAATAAGTCCGAGGTCGGGCCTATTCCGGAAATTTGGGAGCTAATTCTTTTTTGGTTTGCTCCCAAAGGCTCGGAAGTTCCTGGCAAAGGGCCAAACAGGCCTCTAAGTTTCCTTCCTTCAATTTTAGTTCAGCCTCTGTAACATTCTTTTGAACTCCGGCGAGTCCGAAATTTGCGGCGACACCTTTTGTCTGGTGTAATTCTGCCTGGAGTTCTACGCTTTTCTTTTCGTCAGTGAAGGTTTTGATATTCTCTAAACGACTGTTCATGTTCTTGCGTAAGGAACGTACCATTTCTTCCAGCCAGATAATATCATCTTCATCATCGCCTTGTTTTAGGGAATCTAGACGAGACCAATCCACCAACATAGAATTCTCCTTCCCGAACCGCGTTTGGTATTTAGATCCGGCTTCCAAAATTCGACGAAGCCCTGAGCCCTTTACCGACCCCAATTATTTATAGCTTGAATAAAAAATCCACGTCGATTTTCGTATTATGGAAGATTTAAGAGGCGAAACTTAATGAAAATTCACCCAACAGCCATCGTTGATTCGAAAGCGGAATTACACGAATCCGTCGAAGTCGGTGCGTATACAATTATAGAAAAAGATGTGGTAATCGGCGAAGGAACCGTAATCGAAACCGGAGCCCGAATTTTCGCAGGTACTAAATTAGGTAAATTCAACAAAGTACATCATGGAGCGGTAATCGGAGTAGGTCCTCAGGATCTAGGTTTTGATCCTAGCACTCCTAGCAAAACGATCATCGGAGATAATAATACTTTTAAGGAATATTCCAATATTCACAAGGGAACTAAGGTGGATTCTCCCACTATTATCGGAAATAGAAACTACGTAATGGGGAATGCCCATGTAGGCCATGACTGTATTTTAGGAGATGATAATATTCTAACTCACGGTCTCGTCTTGGCAGGACATGTTACGGTTGGTAATAAAGCATTTATCTCTGGTTTAGTTGCGGTTCACCAATTTTGTTTTGTGGGCGATTATGCGATGATAGCAGGTTGTTCTAAAGTAGTTCAGGATGTTCCTCCTTTTGCTACTGCTGACGGAAACCCTTGTACGATCATCGGTTTAAATACTGTGGGTCTGAAAAGAGGCGGATTTTCTCCTGAGACAAGATCGGCGATTAAGAACGCATACAAGGTGATTTATCATTCAGGTCTAAATTATAGAACTGCTTTGGACCAACTGGAAAAGGAATCAGGTCATCCTCCTGAAGTTCTTCAGATCATTAAGTTCTTTAGGAACAGTGATCGTGGAGTCATGAACCACAGATAATTAAAAGTTCTGCGTGTTGGAACTCCAACACGCATTCTTATATTCACTCGATTCTGGCACAGTCCGGATTGATAGAAGTCACGTATTCCAGGGGTAGGTCTCCTAAAAAGTCGGATCCTTGGAATTTCCCTTTAAAATTTAATTTTCCCTTTTTATAGGCATCCACCCAGGCTCTTTGGAATTTGTTGGAGAGCGGAGCGTAAGACCAATGCCATTTCTCTTCATTATAACCTTTTCCACCTCTTTCCGATTTGGCTGAATAAGGCTGGCAGAATCCGAATTTATGAGCATTCTTCTTCATCCAATGATAGAATGTTTCCCCTTTTCCTCCTTTATCAAAGTAAGAATTTTCCAAAGCATTGATATCCATGTCTGTTCCCCAGTGATGGCGGGAAGTGCCGGGAGCGCTCGAAAATTCTAAAATTAAAGAAATAATCTCAGAAGGAGTTTTGCCTTTTACAGATTCTCTCATCTTCTTCTTTCCCGAATACTTATCTTCCCAAATGGATTTTTGATCCGAAAAAGACCTATGAGCAGAAATTAGAAACGGCTCTTGCCTTTCTTGGGGATTGTCTTTTTTATATTCTTGTTTCAATTTTAAGAAAGCGGCCTTGGCTTCTTTTCTTAAGAAGAACTGTCTTGTATCTCCAGGATTTGTAAAGGACACGAGAGCTTTTTCTTTAGGAAAATCTCCGATCAGGTAAGAAGTTTCCGAGACTCCCTGATAGGTTTCGTCTGTCGTTTGGGAGTTTAGGGAGAAGATACCAAAAATCAGAACTAGTACTAAACATCGGAATAGGAATAGCATAATTCCATATTCTTCTTTGCCGACTTGGGGAAAAGGGATTTTCTAATGATCCAAATCCCTTTAAAGACACAAATGTTACTACAGAAATTTCTGGGACTTTATGACAAACCCCTGCCTTGAAATCCGGAAATTTGTATTGCATTACCTAGGAAATTCGGTTGAAGTTAAGCTCTAATTGGAAATTTTTTGTAAAAAACAAATTGGGAGAACCCTGGATGAAAAAAATCATCACTCTTCTTCTGCCTCTGGTATTAACGTTCAATTGTGTTCTGTTCGATGCAGTCGGCTTATCCTATCCGGATACCGTTGATGGAAAAGAAGCAAAAAGTATCATTTTGACAAGTGCAGTTATTGGATCCGCAGTAAGCGGCTTTGAAGTTCTTTCTATTCTTGCTCCTCAATTAGCAAAAGTAGAAGAAGATAAATACTATAATAAATCGGATGTGGACGATTGCGCAAATGAGGCGTTGATTATCAACTTGCTGACTGTGGATCTCGGAGGATTTACCTGCGATTTGAATCCTAGAGCGACAATCATTCCGTTTATCTATTAATTCTTTAGAACGAGATATGTTTTTTGGTCGGTTGAAATTTCGGCCGGCCGGGAAACATTTTTATTAATTCGAAAATAACAAAGCGCCTTCCGAAAATCTAGAAACGATTTCCGATTTTTCCAGATCTCCTAAATTCCCGAACTGAGCTGCATCTTCTCTCGAAATCTCAATCCATTGACTGTCTTCTCGTAAGTCAGCGATCTTAAAGTCTGGCAGTCCACTTTGTCTTACCCCAAGCAATTCTCCTGGGCCTCTTAATTTCAAGTCCGCTTCCGATAAGAAGAATCCATCGTCGGAGTCTACTAAGGCCTGTATTCTATATCTTGCTTCTTCCGTAATTTTGGAGTCTGAAATTAAGATACAAAAACTCTCGTGTTTTCCCCGGCCTACACGCCCTCTCAACTGATGAAGCTGAGAGATCCCGAATCTATCCGAATGTTCAATGACCATCACGGAAGCATTCGGAACATCCACTCCAACCTCTATTACAGTAGTACTTACTAAGATATTGATCTCGTTTTGCTGGAACAATTTCATGATCCGGTCTTTTTCAGAAGTTTCCATTTTTCCGTGGAGAAGTCCCACTTTGAATTCCGGAAAAACATCTTTTCTTAATGTTTCATAAGCTTCTATACAAGATTTCAGATCCGATTTTTCGGATTCTTCTACCAATGGGTAAACTATATAACATTGTCTTCCTTGAGAGACGTACTTTTGGATGGATTTATAAACTCCAGATCTTTTGCTTTCGGTAAACCATAAGGTCTTGATCGGTATTCTTCCGGCTGGACGATTTTTTAAAGTCACTAATTCCAAATCACCGTATAGAGTGAGACAAAGTGTTCTTGGAATAGGAGTTGCTGTCATAGCAAGAATGTCCGGATTTTTTCCTTTGGCTCTTAATGTTTCTCTTTGTTCCACTCCGAACTTATGCTGTTCGTCTATAATGGCAAGCCCCAGATCTTTGAAAGTCACATCTTCCTGGAAAACGCTATGAGTTCCTATGATAAAGAGAGATTCTCCAGTTTTGATTCTGAATATTTTTTCTGCCCTGGTCTTTTTGGGCTCTTTTCCGACCAAAAGTTCTATTCGTAAGAAAGGCATATTGCCTAAAAAGTTCATTACGGTTTGGTAATGTTGTCTGGCCAAAATTTCGGTAGGAGCCACCATACAAACCTGGACCTGATTGTCCGTGTATTTGAGGGCAGTCAAAAGTGCCACAAGGGTTTTTCCGGACCCCACATCTCCTTGTAATAGGATTGCAGCAGGAGTGTCCGACTTGGTCCATTCTGAAATTTTTGTCAGGCTTTCTTTCTGATCCGGGGTCAACTCGAAAGGCAGATTTTTGATCAGATCGTTTGCGGTTTTGGATTCAGGAAGAGGCCAAAGAACTCTAGGTATTTTTGCTCTTTGAGAACGTTTGTAATCTATCAGAAGATTAAAATAATATAATTCTTCGTATTTAAATCTGGTCCTTGCTCTTCCCAATTGTTCGTCTTCTGTGGGAAAATGGATCTCATTATAAGCCTGAGCTCGATCCATAAGATTTCTTTTTTTGACCACTTGAGCCGGAAGAATTTCCTGGATTCTACCTTCCAAAAGTTTTAATGCAAAATGGATAAGTTTCCGGAGCTCCCTGGAGTTAAGATGTTCATCTCTCATGGCTTCGGTTGTAGGATAAAGTGGAATGATCCGTCCTGTATGGATACTCTCCGGAAGATCGTCTTCCGAAATGTCGGAATTTCCACCGTAAGATAGAACTTCGTAATCCGGATGCATGAGTTGGAATCCTCTGAAATATTCCAACTTGCCGGTAACAGCCACAAGAATCCCAGGTTGAAAAACCCTACGGAAAAATTGGATCCCTCTAAAAAAGACTAAACTGATCGGTTCGTTGTTTTTTGTTTTTGCAGAAACTACCAGTCTGGATTTTTTTCCATGAGCTAGATAAGAATCGATCACCTCCAGAATTAAGGTAACCGATTCTCCCTGCTTGAGAAGTATGTTCTCCGTTAAGTTTCGATCTAAGTATCTACGAGGAAACCATCCTAAAAGATCTTGAATGGTTTTGATCCCAACGGATTCCAAAACCTCCTGCTTTTTAGGACCAACACCTTTTACTACTCCGATGGAGCTAGTTAGGGAAATATTAGAATTTTTTTTATCAGAGACCGAGTTCTTCATCCTGGACTGGTTTCGGTTGAGGAGAATTTTGCACCATTTCCTCTGGAGCCGAACTCGAATCATCCAATCCTAGGTAACAATAACGGCAACCATAAATCCGAGCTTGTCGTTTTGCTCCAGGTGTTGCGGGCTCAAAAAGTACTGCGTATAAATATTCATTCTTATCCAAGAACCGACCACATACAGGGCAAAGTCTAGGGCGAGGAAGATTCGGATCCCAATTTCCACCATATACTTTTCTGGGATTTCCATACTCGTTATCTTTAGGTCGTTTGGACGCTTTTTTATCCAAACGTTTTGTATCTACCGTATATAATACGTGGAAGAATATCGCAGCCGCAGCCAAACAAGCGACTAAGGTGAGAAAAGTGATCATTGTTTTAGATAATCCTTTATTTTCTCCGCCATAGAGCCCGGCAATTTAATTCCCTTATCTGCTAATCTTCCGGCGTACTTATGGAAAGAGTAAGTATGTTGGGAAGACTTGATTATACCTTCGAAACATTCTTCTAACGATTCGGAAATTTTTTCCCAAAGAGGAAGATTCTCCGAGATCATGTTTTCGTATTTATGAAGAAGCCTACGATTCACCCCTCTACAAATGGATCTATAAAAACAAAAACGGATGAGTAAGGCAGAATCTGCATTCTTATCTTTTATATCTTTTTCCAATTGGTTCAGATTGATAGAGTCCACGATCTCTAATTTATATGCCTGAGAGTTATGTTCAAAGGTAACCAGATTTAGGAACATATGCTTGAACAGGGAAATTTTATAACAATTTTCCAGTCCACATTCTCCCATTTTACCTTCTTCACATCTGGTATACATTACAATGTCTGTGTCGGAATCACTTGTGGCCTGGCCGAAATTTAAGGAACCCAGGATATCGAATGCTACTTCGTCTCCGCCGTAGTTGATGAGTTTATTAAATTTTTTGAAATCTTCTATTCTTTCTCTGGATACTCCGGTCTCGTGAGATCTGAAAAACTTTTTCAAACCTACGAATTTTTGTATATTGGAGTTCGAACTGAGTTTAGGAAGAGTCATAAAGCTATCGGATAAAATCTTCCGCCGATACTTCCGAATCGCTGCTTACATGGACAAGCCCTAACTTGTCTCCAGAGCAATCGACCTCTAAAAGTTGGCGAATTGAGTGATCCGATAGTCTATTCAATTTTACTTTTTTTACAAGATCCTTTTCTAATTCTATTTCCGAGAAGAAGCCTCCGGGTTGAAATCCGAAAACCGAATCCACCGGCCCAAAATTAGAAGGATTCAAAAACACTGTTTTTCCTTTTTTTACGATCCCTTGGTCTTCGTGAACATGACCGGAGACCACTAAAGAAGGGGTATAATCATCTAAATATCTTCTAATCCCTTGGGAACCTACATGTCCAAAACTTGGGATTTTATCTAAGAATCCATACGCAGGATTATGGATTACAACTATGTCCGGATTTTCTTCCTTAAAGAAATCTTCGGGTTCGCTATAATTTTTTCCGTTACGATTGTATTCGTGGAATTTAACCGCTAATTTTTCGGGAATACCCGAAGTGATGACAGGAGCTCCACCGTAACCTGCAAATTTTAATCCTTCCATATCGAAGGTCTTTCTATGCAGGTCTCTTTCATATAACGCGGAGTATTGAAGATCTATATCATAATTTCCCGGTAGTAACCAGACAGGTGCTTTCGCATATTTTTGGATGATGATCTCGATGAGTTCGTATTTTTCCTTCATCGTTTTTGCGGCTTGGTGGAATAATCTTCTGTAATCGTGGGATTTTTCTACCACGTTAGGTTGGTATTTCTCCGGAAAACGTACCGCTCTTGTCGCATAATCGTAAGGATTGATATCTTCTTTGATATCATCCATGATCCGATACATGTCCTCTTGGAGTGTTACAAATTCGATGATACGTTCTGGGTTGAAAAAGGCTTTGTAGATTATATCGCCGGAGAAAAGGTACAAGTCGCATTCGGTTCCTAGTAGGACTTCTTTCAATCCTCTGAGTCCGTCGTGGATATCGGTGAGGTAAATGATCCTCATTTGGACTTATCCTAAATTATATGTTAAACGACTTAAAGCCGTTTGACCCTTTCTATACTGATTCTTGAAAAACCCGCGATAATGTCCAATCTTTCTAATCCCTCCACAGCATGAGCATACTGTCCTCGTTCTCCGAAATCGGTTCTATTCTCAGATAGTCCGGACCAAAAAAATCCAATAGCGGTTTTAAAATCGTATTGGAACGCACGAATAAGAATACATTTCCTTTTTCGGGGATTACTTTTTGGACGGTGACAGCTCCTGCCACTTCCGGAATTTCCGCTAAAAAATAATTTAAGTCGACTCGGATCTCATTTCCTATATCCGTAAGGGATAGTATTTCCGGAATTTCTTCGACGATCTCTTCTAAAATTAATTTTCGATGGAATTTGAAAACTTTGGAAAAAATTCGTATCGGATCGATTGACCTTGGGTTATGATCGTAGAGCCTAAATGCTTCGATCTTAAACACAACTCTGTTTCCGTCTACCTTCACGGGTCGTAAAGAGAGTTTGTACCTGATATGATTCGTTCTTAAAATTTTGGACCAGGCCAGTCCTTGGATAGAGTAATGTCCGGAAAGGTATAAAACACCCCGACCGGAATCCATCACTAGGGACTCCAGATCTTCCGTACCTTCTACCACTTTTTTTTGCAGAACCTTATTCAAAGAATGAAGTAAAACGGCGATCCTGTAATTGCTTCTTAAGGCTTTTTCTTCGAAGGAATTTTTTCCCGTCAGAAAATCTAAAAGATTGAATCCCGAAAGTTTCCGCAAATCGAGCATGGAAGAACAAAGTTAATCCTCCGGATTTGGTCGGTAAACTTCATTTCTATTTTATGCCAAAATAAGAATGCAAAGGCCTTCCTATTTCCGTTCTTTTTTTTCTTGCCGTTTAGGCTTTCCAGGTCAGGATCATCACTCCCTAGGGTTAGTCGGGGAAAGGGTATCTCATGCAAATCGGCGTTATCGGATCTGGAAGTTTTGGTTCTTCTTTAGGTGTGTTACTGGCGGACAAAGGTTATGAGGTTACCATTTGGGGAAGGAACTCTGGACTGATCCAAGAGATTAACGAGAACCATCGGAACGAAAAATATCTACCGGGCATAGATCTTCCTAAAAATTTAAAAGGAAGCACAAGTTTAGAAGAAGCCGTCCGCGACAAAGACATGATCGTTTCTGCTCCTCCTTCTCATGCAATCACTGATATTTTAAAAGAGATTAAATCCTTCCTTCCTGAAAAGGCACCTATTGTTTCCGCAAGTAAAGGAATAGAAAATGGAAGTCTCAGGCTGGTTTCCGAAATTTTCGAAGCGGAACTTCCCGGTAAATTTCACAGTAGATTATCTTATCTTTCCGGACCTAGTTTTGCAAAAGAATTAGTCAAACGTGTACCTACGATTGTGAGTATCGCTTCTAAAAACGAAGCAACAGCAAGAAAGGTACAGGAAATATTCAGTTTCACTTATTTTAGGACCTATTGGACACCCGATGTGGTAGGAGTAGAAGTAGGCGGCTCCTTAAAAAATGTGATCGCGATTGCTGCAGGAGTTTCCGACGGATTAGGATTCGGGCAGAATACAAGAGCCGCTTTAATCACTAGAGGACTAACGGAGATTTCCAGACTTGGAGTTAAATTGGGTGCTGACCCTCTTACTTTTTTAGGACCATCCGGAATGGGAGATTTGATCTTAACCTGTTGTGGAGATGCTTCCAGAAATAGGACTGTTGGTTTTAGATTGGGAAAAGGAGAAAGTCTGGAATCTATCCTGGGCGGCATGGTAGAAGTTGCAGAAGGCGTAAAAACCGCAAAAAGTGGATTCGAATTATCCCAGAAATTAGGCATAGAAATGGCCATCACCACCGAGGTGTATAAAATGCTTTACGAGCATAAGAATCCCAAGGAGGTTGTTAGAGATTTAATGGGCCGTGACTTAAAAAGAGAAGGTCTATAAACCGGACTTAAATCGCGATCGATTCCCTTGCAAAATGCAATTTTAAATATTCGTAAAATAGGCGGCATTGGCCTAATTTTAAAGTATATTCCATTTTTATTAATTTCATTCTGTTCTTTTTGTACATCTCTTTCCGCACAGACCCGTAATGACTACGGTTGGACCGGTTCTCCGGGTAATTTTTATCTTTTGATGGATGGCAAAAACGTTCTTACAAAAGAAACTGATTTTAATTCTTTTCCGGAAGGCCTGAATCCAGTCCAAAAATCAGAGTTTGCACTTTTAGCCGGAGAGTATTTACTTCTCAATAAAGATTCCGGGAAATTTTCCAATCTGATCAATACTATCCGAAAGGAAAAAGATCTAGGTTTTGCAGAAGTTCTTCTACTTTATTTCCAGGATATCTACTTTTCCAAAAAAACGAACGGGGAAAATTTTCTAAAAGTTTGGAATCCTCCTGCAGGAGATACTTATCAAAAGGAGTTAGTAGAATCGACGCGTAACGTTCTTCTCTATAAAAAACCTGCAGATAAAATCAAATGTTCTCCTAAAAAACAATATTATTCACTTTGTAGAACACTTCGTCTCGGAAGTTATATGGCGGATTTCAAACTTTCGGATCCGAACCATGATCGGGAATATACAAATCTACAGAGGATACTTTCTCCTTTTCCCGGAGTTACTGATCCGGAGGAGAAGGAGCTAAAACATATTCCTTTTTTATCTAATTTTCTCCCAAATATTGCGGATTATCTTTCCGAGTTAGGATTTGCAAGAGATGCGATCCAATTTTCTAAAATAGGAATTGTATCCGAAAATCTGGGCGGAAGAATGCTCTCTCATTCTTATGAAAAATTAGCATATTACTACTTGGTAGATGGGGATCCGAATTCCGCCGAAAAAGTTTTAAAGTATATTATTGAGAGACAAGGGGAGATGGCTCCCACTTATAAAAATTCATTATATCTAAAGTTAGGAACTCTTGCCTATTTGCAAGGTGAACCTACAAGAGCTTTGGAATATTATTTGAATTTGGATTTTTTACATTGGTCTACTAAGATACTTCATCCATTTTTAGGAGAACCTATTCCGATCAATAGTGCTCGCGACTTGGTGTCCGTCGCTGTTTGGAAATCCAAAAATTCTCATAAAGCAGTGGATGCTTTGCAGTCGGTCAGTACTCCTAAAAATCTAACGGAAGATGATCTATTTACTAAATTAAGAATTATTCAAATACTTTCGGAAGACGAACCCGAAGTAGCTTCCAAACTTGCCATGGACTTAAGTTTTCTAGCGCAAAGTAAGGGATGGAGAAGGGTAGAATATTCTGCCACATTGCTCCACGGGTTTTTGCAGTTAAAAACCAATAATCTCAGGAAAGCAATCATTGAGTTCACCAAAGCCGGCGGAATTTTAAAAGAAGATCCTTCTTATAAAGAGGAATGGATCCGCTTGAATGGATTATTTCTTTCTCATAAGGAATCTTCTAACTTAAGAGGAGTGAAAAGTTTCTTAGACCAAGCTCTTAAAATTTCTGCTTCCGGTATTACGGACGATAAAACTTTCGAGATCAAAAATTATCTCCCTCCTTCTTTCGGAAGCAAAAGTTTAGAGAACTCTGCCATTGATTTTTATACCAGACACGGTTATACGAATGATCTACTTTCTTTTATGATTCATTACGAGGAAAATTCGGAACTTCAAGAAGATGATTCTCCTCCGGATATTGCGATCCTTAAGACCCATATTAGAATTTCTAGATATAAAGGCTTTTATCCTCCTGGAAGAGAACCTTGGAAATCCGCTTGGTCCGAAATGAGAACCAAGGAATTTTCTCGGATTAGGGAAGAATCGGATCCTCTCAGAAATGCAAATTTCAAAAAGTTAACTCATCCGCTTATTGCTGTTTTTGTGAAAGATAAGAGAGTATTTCTATTTCATAAAGACGGCGATTCTTCCGAGCTGGAAGCAAGAGAATTGAATACGGATAATCCTTCCAGTTATACTGCTCAATCTGCTCTAAGAAATACGATGGAATCTTTTTCCAAAAAGGACAAAATTCAAATTTATCTGAATTCACCTGGAGTAGAAGCGGCAGAATATCTGAGAAAGGAATTCCCTGATTCTGAGATTAAATTATTTTTAAGATTCGATAAAAGAGAGGAATCAGATTCTGCTAAAAAAGTATTCGGTCCTGCTTGTGAGAATCTTTTCCCTAAAAACCTTCCGGAAGGGGAAGGTCATTTGGGTTGGCAATCCTTTCCATTACAATATTATGATGGATCTAAATTACTCCAAGGGAAGTCTGCGTTACTTGTTTGGAATATGAAAGTGACTTCTAAATCTCCTAATGGTCTTAGGGATTATGAATGGTCTTGTGGATCCGATTCTATATCTTTCAGAAAAGCAAAACGTAGATTGGATTTTAGAAATTTACCGGACAGGATTGCATTCACTAAGGATTCTCTTAATGGTTCCGGTTGGGGAGATAAATCCGAAGATTTTCTGGACTGGGCTAGATTCTGGTTATCCGCCGGAACTTCTCGCCTTTATTTTGTTAAATATTGGAATCCTGAGTCGGAATCCGACATAAATTTATTAGAAAGACTCGCAAATGAAAATGGGGACCCGAACCTGAATTCTAGAGTCCTAAAAATGGTCCGAAACGCTGAGTAACCCGTTTAAACCGGGTCCGGTAAAAGGGGAAATTTTCATTTTTTCGGCTCCAAAACACTCGACAATGCATCGTTTTTCAGGGATGGTATCACAGATAGATGGACCCCGACAGTAGAAGCCGGATTTTTCCGGACCATAGCCATATTTTTCCCACCTTGTTTTATTCTTTCGATCTAGCAATCTGCCTAAATCTTACATTCGGAAGATCTTGCCGTTAATGGACGTGATTGGATTTTTCGTAATTCTTCTTCTTATTTTTGCAAACGGATTTTTCGTGTCCGCAGAATTTGCCCTGGTCTCGATCAGACCTTCTCGTTTGGAAGAATTGATCAGAGACGGCAGACCTATGGCGGCTCTCACTAAAAAAGCGGCCAGCATGTTGAACGATATGCTCTCTGTCTGTCAGGTGGGGATCACAATTGCAAGTTTACTTTTAGGTTGGGTGGGAGAAGGTTATCTGTCCAGTTGGATAGAGCCTATTTTTCATTACGCAGGTTATCCTGATTCCGATTTAACGGTCCATGGGGTGGCAGTTGCGATCTCGTTTGCATTGATCACATTTTTGCATATTCTTTTGGGAGAACTTCTTCCTAAAACTGTTGCTATTCAAAAAACGGAAACCTTGGCCTTGGTAACAAGCGCCCCTATATTCTTCTTTTATTATTTATTTTTCCCTATTACGTTTTTCTTAAATGGAATGACTTCTTTTATTTTGAAAAGAATCGGGTTTAAGGAAGACTCTCATCGTATCATCCATTCCCCAGAGGAATTGATGATCCTGATTCAGGAGCAGAATAAACAGGGAAATATAGACCAGGAAGAATTTCAGATCATCCAAAACACTTTCCAGTTCTCCGAACATTTGGCAAAGGATGTGATGACTCATCGACTCAGTATTGTGGGGATTCCTGCAGACAGTCAAATGGATGGAGTTCTTTCTATCATCGCAGAACATCATTTTTCCAGATATCCTGTGTATGATGGAACTACTGATAATATAGTAGGGATTATCCACGTTCAGGCGTATCTCGCATGGCTTTCCGAATCTAAACGGAACAAAAAAGCGAAAGTAACTACAATCATGCAATCTCCTATCGTGGTTCCGGAAGGTATGTCGATAGAAAAGGTCCTTCAGAAGTTGCGGCTCGCAAAACAACATATGGCGATCGTGATCGATGAGTACGGTGGGGTTTCGGGATTACTTACTATGGAAGATATAGTGGAAGAAGTTTTCGGCGAGATCCGGGACGAAACCGACGATCATGAAACGGATGCTGTTCCATCACATTCTCCTGATGCATTCGATATTGACGGAGAAACCGAGCTCGACGAACTAAAAGAGATCCTAACAGGCATCGAAGAAGAAGAGCTAAACGATATTCGTACCATCGCAGGTTTTATTTTAGAGAAGTTAGAAGATATGCCCAAAGAAGGGACCGAAGTTGCGATTCCTGAAGGTAAGCTGACCGTAGAAAAAATGGATGGGAACAAGATCATGACCGTTCGTTTTACGAGGCTTTCTGCTCCTTCTTCTTTTGCGATTTAAGTTGTAAATCTGATCGAATGGTTCTGAATCTGTAAGTATGGACAAAAAGGATATTTTGATCGCGGTCAGCGGAAGTATCGCAGCCTTTAGAGCCTGCGAACTGGTGCGTAATCTTACCAAAGAAGGTTATCCTGTTTCCGTGATCATGACGGAAAATGCCACCAAGTTTATAGGTCCGATCACGTTCGAGGCTCTTACCGGTAAAAAAGTCCAGGTAGATGAGTATGAGCATGGAATGGCTCATATTGATGCAAGGAATCGCGCGGCGGTGATCGCAGTGGTCCCGGCTACTGCAAATATTATTGCAAAAATGGCTAACGGAATTGCGGACGATCTTGTAACTTCTACCTATCTTGCTGCGAAATGTCCTGTATTAGTTGCTCCAGCAATGAATCCAAATATGTTCACTCATCCTGCCACACAAAGAAATCTTGCACGTTTGAAAGAAGACGGAGTGATCATCTTAGATCCTCAGGAAGGAGTAGTGGTTTGTGGTGACGAAGGTTACGGCAAACTTGCCGATGTTCCGGTAATGCAAAAAAGGATTCTGGAATTATATCTAAAAACTTCTCATTAAGATGTTTTATCTTGGGTAAATATTCAAAAATCATAATAACTTCGGGACCCACTAGAGAGTGGATCGACCCTGTACGTTTTATCTCAAATGCTTCCTCCGGAAAAATGGGATATTGTTTGGCCCAAGAAGCGACTCACTTAGTGAAAGATATTGTTTATATCCGAGGATTGACTGAACCAAAGTATTCAGAACCTAAAGGTGCAAGAATTATAAAGGTAGAAACGACTCTCGAGATGAGGGATGCTGTTCTGAAAGAAGTGGATTCTTCTTCCATTCTAATTATGGCTGCTGCCCCTGCGGACTTTCGCCCTAAAAATGCGAATGAATCCAAAATAAAAAAAGAAGAAGGTAGTGATACCTTAGTTCTGGAACTGATTAAAAACCCTGATATACTCGTTTCCGTTCACGAAAAGATCCATACCCAAAATCTGAAAGATATTCTGCGTATAGGCTTCTCCGCAGAGACCGATTTATTGGACCAAAATGCGCTTGGTAAACTTAGGAAGAAAAATCTGGATTTTATCGTAGGCAATTATGTAGGTAAAGACTCTAAGGGTTTCGGTGATTTAGATACCAGTGTGATTGTTTATGGAAAAGAAGGTTCCAAAAAGGAAATTGGTCCCGCTTCTAAGGAGACAATTGCCAAAGGAATTTTAGAATATTTGGATATTCTTTCTAAACAAGAAAGTATTATTTAAAGACTGCTTTGGCCTCGTCCAGGGTGTGATAGATCGCCACTTTTTTAGGTAATTCCATCAATCGGATCACATTCTCTAAGAAGTGATTTAAACCTCCGATCACGATCTTTCCGTTATGCTGGTCTACGGTTTTGATCAGGGTTAAAAGTGTCGCAACACCAACACTATTGATATATTCCAAAGATGAAAGGTCCAAGATGATCTCATAGATTCCTTCGTCGAAAACGAAATTGATCTTTCTGGAAATTTCGAAAGCGTTTGAGTTCGTCACTTTTCCATTCATGATGACGACTAGAACTTCTTTGTCCCCGACAGAGTCTTTTTTAGTTTCTATGTATAGACCTTCGAATTCCGTTTTTGCCATTTTGTCCCGATCCGCGTTAAAGAATCATTGTTCCGTCTTTGATGGTGGCTGTCAATTCCGTCCATCCGGAGACTTCTTCCGATTTGGAATCCGTTTTTGCGGACCCACGAAAAAGTATCCTAAGTTGCCCCTTCTCTTCGATTTCGCCTTCTAAGTCCAGATAGATCCTTCTGTGATCTTTCTTTCTTTGAAAAGTTATTTTCGATCCACTTTGGAGCAAATCCCAATAGGATGCGATTGTTCCGAAGGTGATTAGACGAGAATTTCCGTCAATATCCAAAAATAAATCCAAATGTGATTCCCCGAACCCTTCATGTAAGGACAATGTGCAGGGAAATTCGCTCATAATTTTATAGTCCGTCCCATAATTCATGTTATCGATAACTATTTGATCCCGGGCTTCAAGAGCCTGGGACAGGCTCTTACAATTTGTCTTCCAACCGGATAGCAACAGAGGGTTCTAAAACCACTTCGGACGTATCTATCCTACCTAAAGATGCAGAAATCGAAGCTTCCACACAAGGATGTGTGACCACTACAACTTCTGCAGGTTCCTTTTCCGATTCGTTTTGACGGACAGAAGAAATAGATACCCCGTTTGTTCCCAAATCTTTCGCAATTTCCGCCAAAACTCCAGGTTGATCCAAGGTATTAAATCTCAGATAATATCTGGCTTCTGTTTGGTTGGCTTCCGATATGGATGCTTTTGGAAATCTGTTCTTTTCCATCGGAAGATTTTTGCCACGTCTTGAGCCGTAATAGATCAGATCCGAAACCACTGCAGAAGCAGTAGGCAAAGCGCCTGCGCCCTTTCCTACGATCAAACCCGGGCCCGCAAATGCTGTTTTATAATACACTGCATTAGTTTCGTTCATCACGCTTGCGAATGCGTGGTGTTTTGGGATCATTACCGGTTGGACTCTAGCTTCTACCTTGCCGTCCAATTTTCTTACAAGACCGAGTAACTTTATTCTATAACCCAGGTCTGAAGCAAATGCGATATCGAGTCGTGTAATCTTTGTTATACCTTCGACGACTATGTTTTGTAGAGGAATTTTTTCTCCGAAGGCCAGGGATCCTAAAATGCTGATCTTATGAGCGGTATCAATACCTTCTACGTCGAAGCTTGGATCTGCTTCTGCAAATCCCTTTTCCTGAGCGAGTTTTAGAGCTTCTTTATAATCTAACCCTTCTGTTTCCATTTTAGAAAGAATAAAGTTAGTTGTTCCGTTTAAGATCCCATAAAGTCCGAGGATCTTATCTCCTGCCAGACAATTCCGTATTGCTCGAATGATCGGAATAGAACCTCCCACAGAAGCTTCGAATCCAATTTCGGTATGATTTTCTTCTGCAGTTCTATAGATGATCTCTCCTTTTTCGGAAAGAAGCGCCTTATTAGCTGTGATTACGGTCTGTTTGGATTGCAAAGCTCCCAATACGATCTCTTCGGAGATTGTTGTACCACCTACAAGTTCGATGATCGTATCGATTTCAGGGTTTCCCACCACTTGTTTGTAATCGTCTGTTATTTTTACTTTAGAAAATAATTTCGAAATAGGGGCGATTTTTGAGGGGGTTCGGGTACAAATCGTATGTACATTTAAGGATATACCGTATTCTTTTTCGAATCTTGCGGATTCTTCCGAAAGAATTTTAAGAACTCCTGAGCCGACTGTACCTGCACCAATTAATCCGATTCGAATCGTCTGCATTCTGGGACAATCCTTTCGGCTATACTGGAAACATTCGACCTTTTTTAAGTATGACTAGGGGCTTTCCTTTCAAGCTGGCGGTTTTTTCTTTACTAAATGAGCTAGTCTTGGTAGAGATTCTTTTACGGACGATTTTAAAATTCGTCTAGGGCCTTTTAGAGTAAATAGGTCCAAATCCATCGACTGAAAGGATAACCCACTTTATGGCGAACCGTCGTAAGCCTCCCCGCAAAACTTCCGGGAATAAAAAACAAGAATCTTCCCATAAACACCCAGGTGCAGGAAACCGCGGTCATCAGCAGAAAAAAAGACCGGATCATGGTCGTTCGAATCGCCACCAACAGCATACCGTAGCTACTAAAATTTCAGAAACGATGAAAGAACTTCCGATGAAGGCTCCTCAACCCGGAGGAAGTTCGGGTACTCTCGTAAAAGTTATTGGATTTCTCGCAGCCGCATTGATCGTATTTTTCGGATATTTTATCGTTCAGGAATATTTAGATAAGACTCCTGTTTATGGAAAACATGGTTGGGACGAAGAAGCAGGATCTCCTGTAGCTTGGGAAGATGCAGTTCGTTATTGTTCTTCCAGAAGAAAGAGACTTCCTGATAAAGAAGAGCTTAAAACATTCTCCAAAAGGGCAGATAAAAAGATCAAAACTATCGGACTGTTTTGGTCTACAAGTGCGGCTGGAGACAAAGGGGACTATATGACCGTAAACTTGAGCAGTGGAGATTTTTCTCCAAGTCCCAGCACAAACAAATTCGCAGTCATTTGTGTGAAATGATGTAATCCATTCATCATGGCTGTTTTAACTTTTTCCAGCGTCAGTTATCTTACCGGATTTCTTCTCTCCGGGCTCTGCGCTTTTTTTCTTCTAGTTAGAAAGGAAAAGTATGAAACAACTCTTCATCTAGGCTGGGTATTCCTATATTGCGCGTTACTCGAGCTTTCCTTTTTACTTGGGACTTCTTTTTTCCATCCTCTTTCTTTCTTACATAGATGGGTTTCTTTACCTTCCGCATTTTTGCTTTGCGCCCATCTTTGTTTATATTTTTTCCAGCTGAATTCGCAAGCCTCAGAAAAGACTGGAAGGATCTTATTAGGCGCAGGGTACTTTCTGGCCTTAAGCATTTTGGTCCTTCATATAGTTGGAACAATATTCGCTAAACCTGTTTACGATTTCGGCGGAGGTGTCTTCGACGTAATCCATAGGGCCGATGAGAGAGTTATATTTTGGTTCGGGATTCTTTATGTTTCTGTAATATTACTCTTCGGGGTTTGGAGAGGTTTTCAAGCCCATAGATCCGATATACAGTTGATGGCTCTTTCTCTCTGGGTACCTTTTTTACTTCTTCTCGGCACTACTATACTTTTTCATCTGAAGGAGATTGCTTATCCTATAGATAGATCCATCGGACTTTCTTTTTGGAATCCAATCTTTTTGACTGCATTGTTTTTGGCCTGGCTGATCCACTTAAGAGCCTCCGGAGAAGCCTTCAGTCTTAGATCTCCCATTCTACTCGGGATCGTATTATTAATATTATTCGTGTTCCAAGGAAGTAGTTGGCTTTTCTTACAACCCGGATTGGAATCTTTTAACGAAACGGTTAAGGAAAGATTAAAGGCTCAGGATTTGTCACCTGATTCTTATTTGCTTTCCGTGCAAGATAACGACGGTTTTGTCCTGACCGCTTCCGGAGGATTAGAAACTTCTTTTTTTGCGGAATCTAAAAGAGATTTGATCCTTTCCTTTATTTGGAATAATCCTTCTTCTTTGAATAAGGAATTTCCTTCTTATGCAAAGGTTGCGGAATCTTTGAAAGGTTCCGATAAATATTCTGAAAATTTAATTAACTTTTCGAAAAGTTTGGAGAAGGTCCGTAAAAAGATCAGAAATCTCCCTCCTAAAGATATTCGCGATGGGATCTTGGAACAAATATCTCCTGACGGCAAAGAGGAGAAGTTCGCTTTATTCTTAAAAATACTTTCCGGTTCAGTGAAAAACTCTTCTGCAGAAGGAGAGGCATTGCGCAGTTTTGCGTTGGACCAAATGAGAGAATTGATCCCTGAAGGAGAACCTCGTTTCAGAAGGATCCCAGGACTCGTAATGGGAGAATATTATTATTCCGTAATCCAAAAATCTCCCGGTAAAACCCAGATAAAAGAGATCGGTATCCCGTATCAGGAATTTTTGGCTTTTGAGACAGGATTACTGAAAAAACCGGTACTTGCGTTTTTAGTTTGTCTTCTTCTTTTTTCCATAGCGATCAATTCGTTTTTCTCCTTCTTTGTGATCCATCCTTTGGATAGATTGTATTCCGCATTGGAGCTTGCTACCGAAGGAGATCTGCAAAGAGAGTTACATCCGGAAGCTTGGGATGAGATCGGTAGTTTAGCGGATCAATTTAATAGAATGATCCAATCCATTCGAACGGAAGAAGGTTCCGAATCTTCTTCTTTTAGTCGGAGCGAAGCTGGGCCCAGATCGAGTGGCGGAATTTCTTCCTGGAAAGAAATTTCGGATCGGATCAAAAAAACCAGTTCAGTTTCGGAATTGAGAAAATTCCTTTCCGATCTACAAGGAAGCCAAGATTCACATCCGGTTCGTTCAAAGCTGATCTTAAAATTAGGTTTGAAGATCAAAGATTACCAAACTGCGTATATGGCGGCCCGGGAATTGAGAGAGATGGGAATTGTAAAAGATCCGGAGATGCTTTTTATCCTGTCTTATTGTGCTAAAAAAACCGGGGATATCCAAGAGGCCATCCGTTTGTCGGAAGAATTGAGATCAATTTCCGAGGGACATACTCAAAACAATCTGCATTTGGCGGATATGTATTATCATACGGATCGTTTGGATGAGGCTAGGAATCTTGCAGTCCAGATCCGTAAAGAGCAGGGACCTTCTGCGGCAGTTACAAAACTTTTGAATGCGATAGAAAAAAAAGGCGCCTGAGATATACTGGGCTAATGGCTGCTCAGATTCGAAAAATTTCGGGAAAATTCCAAAACTCCAAAGGATCTTTTATGGGGACGGTGGAGCTGGATCCGAAAACCGGCCTTATACTTTCCATTCAAAAAGACAAAATATTACAATCTTCTAATGCAGAAGAGCTTGTATTCGATCCTGAAAAATTTGTAATCTTTTCCGGCTTCGGCGATATTCACGTACATGCAAGAGAAGACGAATCGGGAAAACACAAATATAAGGAAGATTTTTTATCTGCAGGAAATGCTGCGATTAACGGAGGTGTAATCCATATCGCGGACATGCCAAATAATCCGATCCCTCCTACTGACGATATTACTTATTCTAAAAAAAGAGAACTCGCGGATCATTCTCCTGTTCGGATCACTTTGTATGCGGGCATAGGTCCTCATACAAAACCTCTAAAAGCTCATGTTCCTTACAAGGCGTTCATGGGTCCTTCTATTGGAGAATTATTCTTTTATTCAAACGAGCAGTTGGAAGAGACGATTCGCCATTACAAAGGTTGTAATGTTAGCTTTCATTGTGAAGATCCTGAAATTTTAGAAAAGAGCCAGAATGAAACGTATCATGAAGATAGAAGGCCCGCTATTGCCGAAACTTTAGCTACGGACTTTGCACTCTATCTAATCGAAAAATATGAGCTCGTTGGAAAGTTATGCCATTATTCTACGGAAGAAGGTTTAAAGAAGATCATCGAAGCTAGAAAAAGGGGGGTCAAAGTAAAATGTGAAGTAACCCCTACTCATCTCTATTTTGATCGAACCATGCTTACGGATGAAAATCGTCATTGGTTTCAGATGAATCCACCTCTAAGAGGACCGGAAGACAAAGTGGCTCTACTCCAAGGAGTAAAAGAAGGTTGGATCGACTTTTTAGCTACGGATCATGCTCCTCATTCTATAGAGGAAAAACTAAAAGGAACATCCGGTATTTCTCAACTGGATACTTATTCTTTATTTGTAACTTGGTTGCATAAGACGGCAGGAATTTCTTTGGAAAAAATTTCGGAGATATGTGCAGAAAACCCGGGAGATTTTGTAGCTGAGTTTTTGCCGAAAGAATACGGAAAAGGTTTCGGAAAAATTGAAGAAGGTTACTGCGGAAGTTTTACAGTTCTGGATTTTAATACTCCAACTACATTCAAAAAAGAAGATATAAAAAGTAAAAGTGGTTGGTCTCCATTCGAAGGGGTTACATTTCCCGGGAGTATAATATCCGTCATTCATCTCGGAAAAAAGGTAAGGTAGGAGAATCAGAGAATTTTTGCTCTAATTCGAGCAGGAATTTTTTTCTCCAGAGCCCTCCGCCATATCCTGTTAGATCTCCACTTTTTCCTACGATCCTATGACATGGGATCAGAATAGCGATCCGATTTTCTCCGTTCGCTTTTGCTACTGCACGGACCGCATTTTTGTCTCCGATCCGGATCGCCTGAGCCTCATAAGAATTTGTCTTTCCGTAAACAACGGAATGTAAAGCTTCCCAAGCCTTTTTCTGAAATTCAGTACCTAAAACTACAAGAGGGATATCGAAATCTTTTCTTTTACCTTCGAAATATTCCTTAAGCTGATCTTCTAATTGGTGGAAAAATCTACTTTCCCCCGGTTGGATATCTTCACCGAAAACTTTTTTCAGCCGAGTAAGTTGGAGTTCCAATCTCTCTTTTTCGGTGAATTCCAAAAGGCAGATACCTTCTTCCACCGCACCTGCGAGAAGTATTCCTAAAGGGGATTGGATTTCTTTACTGAAGATCATTTGTTTGGCTAAGTATAAAAGATTTTTTGAATTTAGCACAACCCGAAAATTGTTGTAAAATATCTTACTATTGATCTTAAGATTTAATCTGAAGCCGACCTAAGACCAAGTCATGGACCAAAACCGTTTTTGCCTAGTCTTGCGTTAGCTTCGTCTAAGTAATGGAAAACAATACATGGATACTCAACTCAAAGATAAAATCGCATTAGTCACCGGATCAACCGCCGGAATCGGACTCGCAATCGCCACAGGCCTAGCAGCAGAAGGAGCCCAGGTAATTATAAACGGAAGAACCAAAGCAAGAGTAGAAGAAGCAATCTCTACCATTCACAAAAAAATCCCCAAAGCAAATCTCCTCGGAATCGAGGCGGATTTTTCTAACAAAGAAGAAGTAAACAAAATCGCATCAAAATTTCCTAATGTTGATATTCTTGTGAATAATGTTGGGATCTTTGAACCTAAAGATTTTGTAGAGATCCCAGACGAAGATTGGATCCGATTTTTCGAAGTGAATGTTCTGAGTGGAGTCAGACTTTCCAGAGCTTATCTACCTTCTATGCTCAAAAAAAATTGGGGGAGGATCTTATTTATATCCAGTGAATCCGGAATTCAGATCCCGAATGAAATGATCCATTATGGAGTTACAAAAAGTGCTCAGATTTCTTTAGGCAGAGGAATTGCTGAACTTACAAAAGGAACCAATGTTACTGTAAATTCTATTCTCCCAGGACCAACTCGTTCCGAAGGTGTAGAAGGATTTTTAGAAGATCTTGCAAAACAACAAAATGTTTCTACTTCAACCGTAGAAAAAGAATTTTTCAAAAACGCGAGACCTACCTCTCTTTTACAAAGATTCGCAACAGTAGAAGAAGTCGCAAATCTTGCAGTTTATCTTTCTTCTCCACTTTCCTCCGCAACGAATGGTGCTGCACTCCGAGTGGATGGGGGTGTGGTCAAGTCTGCATTCTGATATGATCCGATTAAGTGTTTTAGATCAGTCTCCGATCCGCAAAGGTGGGACCGCATTTCAGGCGGTCCAAGAGACGATCGAACTTGCGAAGCTTACCGATAGATTGGGTTATCACAGATATTGGGTTTCAGAACATCATAATATTCTGGGACTGGCCGGGTCTTCTCCTGAAGTTTTGATTTCTCATCTTGCCGGCGAAACGAAAGGGATCCGTATGGGTTCCGGCGGGATCATGCTTCCAAATCATAGCTCTCTTAAGGTGGCCGAAAATTTTAGGATGCTCGAAACTCTTTTTCCAGGAAGGATAGATCTTGGACTCGGTAGGGCACCCGGTGGAGATCGACTAACGGCTGCTATACTAAATCCTTCTAACAGTTTTGTTCAGAATGATTTTATCCAACAATTGATGGATTTACGAGATTTTTTGACGGATAATGCAGAGCCCGATTCCATTCAGGAGAAAGTAAAAGCGATCCCGGTTGCGGAAACCTGTCCTGAACTTTGGATATTAACTTCGAGTGGAGAAAGTGCTTTGATTGCGGCTCATTTCGGGATGGCTCTTTCTTTTGCCCAGTTTATCAATCCTACCGGAGGATTTGCGAGTATCAAGGCTTACAAGGAAAGATTCCAACCTTCTGCAGGCCTTCCAACTCCTCAAGCAAGCGTTGGTATTTTTGTGTTATGTGCGGATACAAAAGAGAAGGCAGAAGAACTACAGGCTGTAATGGACAGACAACTTTTAAATATTGAAAAAGGAATTAGCGAAGGTATACTTTCTTATGAGGAAATTAAACCGTACGTGTATTCGGATATGGAAAGGGTCAGGTTACTACATAATCGGGGAAGAATGATTGTGGGCACTCCTGATACGGTCAAAAAAAGGATTTTCGATCTGACCCAAGAATATGGAATAGATGAAGTAGTGGTTTCTACTATCACGTACGATTTTAAAGATAGGGTTCGTTCTTACGAACTTTTGGCAGAAACTTTCGAATTGGAAAAAAGATTATAAAAGCGTAAACTAGGGAAGTGAGAACTGGACTAGGTCCTGCAAACCAAAGCGGGACCTAGTCTTTTTATTATTAGGCTTCTGGGTTTTCCAGAATAAGGGCGATCCCTTGACCTCCGCCGATACAAAGAGAAGCGACTCCGTATTTTGCCTTTCTTCTTCTAAGTTCATAAGCCAAAGTGATGGTCACTCTCGCGCCACTTGCTCCGAGTGGATGTCCGATTGCGACCGCTCCACCGTTTACATTAGTGATCTCAGGATTTAAGCCCAATTCCTTTTGGACTGCAAGATACTGAGCTGCAAATGCTTCGTTTACTTCTACAAGGCTCATGTCCGAAAGTTTTAAGCCCGCTTTTTTCAATGCGATAGGAATTGCTAATGCAGGTCCGATTCCCATTTTCGCAGGATCACATCCTGCATGTCCATATCCTCTAATGATCGCTAAAGGTTTTTTACCTATCTTTTTTGCGTAAGAAGCTGAGGTAATAATAGTCGCCGCAGCTCCATCATTCAGACCGGATGCATTTCCCGCGGTGACAGTTCCGCCGTCCCTAAATGCAGGTCTTAAGCCTGAAAGTTTTTCGATAGAAGCTGCACCTTTAATAAATTCATCTTTTTCTAATGTAACCGGTTTTTTTCCGCCAACGGTTACAGCGAGAATTTCTTCTTTTAGTCTACCTTCTACCGTAGCTTTCTCTGCTCTTGTTTGAGAAATTCCAGCCCATTCATCTTGTTCTGCTCTACTGATCTTATATTGATCAGCAAGATTTTCTGCAGTAGCTCCCATGATGAGACCAACATATTGGTCGGTTAATCCTTGCTCTAATGAATCCTCGAATTCAGCAGAACCATATTTAATTCCCCATCTTGCGTTACGCACAACATAAGGTGCATTGCTCATGGATTCGGATCCACCTGCAAGAACCGCTTCAGATTCTCCCAAGTAGATTTTTTTAGCTGCTTGTATGATTGCTTCCATTCCGGAACCGCAAAGCCTGTTCAAGGTCAAAGCTGGAACTGTGATAGGTAATCCGGTTTTGAGTCCTATATGTCTTGCTAAGTAGATAGCCTCTTTTCCGGTGGGTACCACGTTTCCGAAAATAGACTCACCTATATCGGAAGGACTCACTCCTGTTCTTTCCAACAAGGATTTAGAAACTAATACTCCTAAATCCACTGCGCTTACGTCTTTTAATGTTCCGCCGAAATTTCCGAAAGGGGTGCGGATTCCGTCCAACAAAACTGCTTCTTCCATTTTTCCAGTCCTATAAATATTAACATTACGCAGTCATTAACTGCAGATCAATACGGTGTACTACCATTCCATTTTACGTCGTTTTCGAGTCATACTATTTTAATTCGAATTCGGGGCAATCAACGGAGAATGGGACTTCTTTTCCTTCCTTGTTAATATAGAAGGAAGAATGTTTCAGCCTATATACTCCAGGAGTATCATTCTTATCCGTCTCCCAAACTAGCCGGATCTGATCGTCGAACAAAGGTAAGAAGGATTTTTTATAATAGAATTTAGTAGCCCAGTCGGAGTCAGTATAAGTAGTGATCCATTTGTCTCCTTCTTTCTTTTCCACATTAAAATAGGATTTTTGTTTTGGATAAGAAATGTTTGGATTTACGGAACTTACTTCGCAGGAAACGAGTTCTCCGATCTTTGTAATACTTTCATTCGGCGTTTTTACTTTGGGCTCGAAAGAAGAGATCTTTTCTCTATGAGGGATATCTGTTCCTACAACCGAAGCACTCAGATCCTTAGGAAAAGGTCCTTGGTTACTTACTTTGTTTTGTAAAAGATCATTTGCAAGTCTGTGGTATTCTTGTCTAAAAAGATCTAAACTAAACGGTCCATGAAGAGTATGACCGCCTTCGTATTGTTGTGTAGAATATTCTTCTTTAGTAGTGATATAACCGGCAAAATCGTTGGTCAGCCCGGAAAGTGCGATCTCTTTGATTTTCGATCCCAAAACTTTTTTGACTGTTTCTTTCATTCTTCTGCTGGACATCGTAGTAACTTCGTTAGGTGAAATAATTAAAGCAAAATCTCCGATGGTAGCGAGTCCTAAGGGTAGAATTTGAGAAAGAGAAGGATCCGGTTTTGTTTCTCCCATCGGAAATAGGATTGCTTTAGGTTTTTGGCAAACTCTCAACTCATCGCTTGGAGCTTGCAGTAATCTTGCAGCTAGCCAATCAATATAGAATTTTCTATCTTCATCCTTCATCCCTTCATGGAAAAGCCAATGTCCTCCACCTTCTTCCGTAGAACCTGCTGCTAGAGCATATCCATAAGCGGAGAGACAGGTTCTCTCGTCTTTTCCTGTTTCTGAAAATTCCTTACGAACGATCGAGTTTGGCATATCTATAAAGGATTGTGCATAGTTGAGCCCCGAAGGTAAGGCTCTGGGATTTTCATCGTTCAGGATTTTAGAACTCGCAAGATATTGTCTTTCTCCAATGATCTTTGTGCTCTCAAACATATCTTTTCCAGGACCTGTATTGTTCAGATTCAGGTTAGGAGTCACATCTCCTTCATTAGCCTGTGCAAAGATCGCGATAAAATCTTTTTGTCCTCTTTTAACGGCTTCCGATTCGGAAAGATAAGAAGCATATCCTTTATTGTCCGTAGATACCAAATGATTGTCGAAGGTCATATTCGTGGTATGCACTCCATACCAGTTTACGATCCCGATCACACCTCTTCTGGTATTCACCGAGAGTTGGATCATTGTTTTGTCTGTATCTGAATTGTATCTGTCTCTTTCTTCCTTAGGGTTTGCTTGGTATGCCACTAAGGAACGATTCACTCCTGCGCCTTCTACGGTTGCACTTCCGATCAACAGTTGGGCAGCTTCTTTTTTGGAATAAGCATCCTTGATCGCCTGAAAGATCCCGTTTACGATCACAGAATAATATTCGGGAAAGAATTTAGTGGTATATATGGAATTTTGAATATAATGGAAGAATCCAGCAGGAGCGCTATGAGTATGAGAAGCGTTTAAGAGCACATTCGCGAAATTAAAATTAGGATCCACTTCCTTCTTCAATCTAGCTACGATGTCTCTTTGCACCTCGTGAGGGACTCCGCCTAATTCGGCTGTCACATAGGCCAATACTTTTCCGGTTTTTGGATCTTTGATTACTAAGGCTCTTGCGAATTGCCGGAGATGTATACCTTCTCCTTTTTGCCCTTCTTGCGCATAACCCCAGAACATGATCCCTGTTGGAGGTCCTGTGATATCTACTTTTGACATTCCAGCCTCGAAATTAAAATCTTTAATCTGAGGTTTTGCTGTTCCGGAGAATGTAGGCTCGGAAAAGAGTAAAAATAAGAACGGAAGAATAATCGTTAAACGGAATATCTTCATAACAGGACTCCTATCGGATCTTTATAAAAGTATTTTATTAAATTCGAATATTCAGCTTATTCAACATTTTCTGCGACAGGGAAGGTGAGATGGAAAGGAGAAGCTCCTATTCCTGTTTTTATGCCTCCACCTTTGATAAAGTCGGGAAAGATAGTTTCATCCGACCAAACGGATTCTATCCTTGCGAATTTTCCTTTACCTGTGCCTATAAATGCAGTGCTTAGTTTGGATCCGTCTTCCGCTTTTTGCAAAAGAACATAAGGGAGAATAGAAGTGCTTACAGGAAAATTAAAACCTAATGTTCGGATTTTAATTTTGAAAAAAGTTTTTCCATCTCTGGAAACTTCTATCTTAGTTACTCGGCCTTCTTTTTTCCAAATGAAATCAGCTCTTTCTTTCGGGATGGCCCAGTTACGAATTCCTTCTTCGACGGAAGTTTGGCTGGATACAAAAATGCGGGTGATCCTTTTGTAATTTGTATCCTTGTGTTCGAAATTTCCAGGAATGTACAAAAGTTCGTAATAAGGTCCAACATCGGATCTTTCGTAATTCACTAACATCAAAGAGCCGAGTCCTCCTTTGAAGGACTTACGATCTTCTTCATCCAAAAATGCCATTTCCGAATTGTAGGACTTCCTACCAAACAACGGGAACAGGAATCCTTCTCCTGTTAATGACCAAGGAGCCGGAAAATGTCTCTTAGGGGATTGGGGTCTGGTCTTGCTGATTGTGGCTTTTTTAGGGGATTGTTGTGTAGTTTTTGCGGCTTTGGTCTTTGGTTTGACCTTGGAAGAGGCGGTTGCTTTCATTCTAGGGGTCCGTTTCTATCTTTTTTGTATCCTATACTAGGAAAATCCCCAAATTTGAAAAGGAAACTCTTGAACATCCTGCCCATTTTTGGGATAACTGGACAATGGGGACGATACTCGAGCCGTTCTCGGCTTTCGAGTGTCCCGAAGGCAAAAAATATGACTGCAGTAGCTGCTCCGCGTCCAAGAAGGCGCACTAGAAATAGTTTAAATAAAGAATCCATCGTCCAGGCGGCTTTGGATATACTGAACGAAGAGGGAATTGACGGGCTTTCCATGAGAAGGATCGCCGAAAAGTTGGATTGTAGTGTCGCGAGCCCTTATTCTCACTTCAAGAGCCAACAGGATATCATCAAAATTATCATTTCCCAGGGAGAAGCTCAGTTAACCGAAACTCTGAGAGCTTCCAGACTGAACGGAAAAAATTCTTATGAAAAATTAACCCTGATCGCAAGGGCTTATTATGATTTTTCTGGGAATAACCAAGAGCTGCATAAGGTAATGTTCAATACTGTTCATGGCCATATGCATAGAAAAGCATTCCCGAAACTTCCGACCAGTTACCGCGTATTTTTGGAAACCATCCGAGCGGGCGTTAGATCGGGAGAGTTCAAGATCAAAGAAGAAGATTATCCTTCTCTCGCGAGAACAATGTATTCTTGGATGTACGGGATCATAGTTTTGGACATGACTGGAATGTTGAAAAAAAGAGGAATCGGCGATCCTCTGGACGAAGGCTTTTTATTTTTCCGTAAAATACTTTTAGACAAAGAATGAGAAAGAAACTTCTCCTCGCTTTAGCGGTACTTGTACTGATCGCACTTACCGCTTTGCCGTTTGTTCGCTCGAGAGAAACAATCGAATTAAACGAGTCGATTCGCTCCAAAGCCTCCGGGCAATTTGCGGAACTTCCCTTAGGTTGGACTCATTATGAATTGTCTGGACCTGAAAAAGGAAATCTTGTAGTTTTAGTTCACGGTTTTTCCACTCCCTATTTTATCTGGGACCCTGTTCAAAAATCACTTACGGATGCGGGTTTCCGAGTTTTGCGATTTGATCTTTATGGAAGAGGATATTCTGACAGACCGGATACAGTTTATAATCTGGACTTGTTTACTACTCAGATTGATGATTTATTAAATTTTTTGCATATAAGCGGATCTTTTGATATAATGGGACTTTCTATGGGGGGGCCTATAGTCGCTCATTATGTTTCCAAACATCCGGATAGAACGAAAAAAGTAGTCTTAGTAGATCCATTTACTTCAAAAACGAATACATTTCCTCTGACTATTCCTTTGATCGGGGAATATTTAAATTCTGTTGTTTATATTCCTTCTTTACCCAAAGGTATCTCTACAGATTTTGTGGATCCTTCCAAGGTTCCGAGCGGTTGGGTGGAAAAATACGAAACCCAACTGAGTTTTAAAGGTTTCGGAAGAGCTATCCTTTCTACTATCCGAAATATTATTTCTTTCGAGCCAAAGCCTGAATTCGAAAATTTGGCCTTAACTCAAAAACCTGTTTTGGTTTTTTGGGGAGATCAGGATCGTACTACTCCTTTGGAAAAAGGAGTATATGTGAAAGAACTATTGAAAGCCGAATTCGTTTTGGTAAAGGATGCAGGACATCTGCCTCATATAGAAAAGCCGGAAATAGTTCTTCCGGCTATCTCTAAATTTTTATCAAAGTAGATGATGAATTCTTAATATTTAGCTAGAGAAGGGTCTACTTCGTCCGAATACAATAGGATACCGCCTTCTAAGTTAAATACTTTGGAAAAACCTGTGGATTTTAAAACTCCGCAGGCATTCGCGGATCTTGCTCCGGAACGGCAATATACTATAATTTCTTTTCCGGAAGATTTCCAAGAATCCAATTCTCCGATCCTTGTAGGTAGTTCTGCAACCGGTATCAAAAGATCTGTTCCTTCGATTGTGGAGATCTCTTGTTCGTTCGGGTTACGTACATCCAGAAGGTAAAAATCATCACTTCCTGATTTTCTGGCATCTAATCTGTTTTTTAATTCTTTCGGATTCATTTAGTCTCCTTTATGATCATTATACTACGGAGGAAAGTTCTTCCATTTCGATTTGCAGTTTTTCCCAGGTTTCGGTTAAGCGAGAGATTTCTTTTTTGGTCTCGTTATAATTGTCTAATTCCATTTGATAACTGCGCTTTTTATAAAACTCAGGATCTGCGAGAAGTTCCTCGGAGTTCGATTTATTCTTTTCTAATAGAGCGATCTTAGCTTCGATTTGTTCTATTTCTTTTTGGATTTTTTTCACCCGATTTTTATCTGCATTCTTTTGGGATCTGGTCTTGTTTTCGATCCCTGCATTTTCAGTCGGGGTCTTGACCGTAAAGCCGCCTTCGGCTTCTAATTCTTCCGGAGGGAATTTTAAATAATCGGAAAAGCTGGTATTCAGATCTTTTACTTTTCCGTTCGAAACGGAAACAGTCCTGGTGCATAGATCCTTTAAAAAATCAGGATCGTGAGAGATAACTAAAACCGCTCCGGGATATTCTTGGAGTGCCCGTTTCAAATTATCTCTTACCACTAAGTCTAAGTGGTTGGTGGGCTCGTCCAAAAATAAAGTATTAGAGGAGAATCTTACCAAAAGAGCCAATCTCAGTCTGCTCTGTTCTCCTCCGGAAAGAAGTCCCACTTTTTTGAAAACTCTGTCGTCGCTGAAAGAAAAATAGCCTAATAGTTTTCTTGCTTCCACATCCGGAAGGTCTGGATAAACGGAAAGGACTGTTTCTAAAAGATTTTTTTCCGGGTCCAGGTGCTCATGATGGTTCTGGGAGAAGTAGCCTATTTTTGTCTTGGGTCCGAAAGTGACCGAGCCCTCGGTTAATTTATGAATTCCTAATATATTTCTTAAGAATGTGGATTTACCCGCGCCATTCGGCCCTATGATCGCGATCTTGTCTCCATTAGAAACATGGAGTTCAGCATTGGAAAAAATATTCTTCCCCGTTTTTTCGTAAGCAAAGGATGCGTTTTCGATCCGGAAGGAAAGATTTCCGCAAGGAGTGTAATTGAATCTGTATTCAGTTTTGGAATTCCAGAAAGAATCTTCGGGTTCGTCTACCTTCTCCCTTTTTTCCAATTTTTTAATAACACTTTGGACTGCTTTTGCCTTTGTGGCCTTAGAACGGAAACGTTCTATCCACTCGGTCCTTTTCTTTAAATAAGCTTCTTCTTTTTTGAATTGAAGCCTTAACTTATCTAAAAGTTCGTTTTTATGTTCGAAGTAATCTTCCAAAGTTCCTTTAAATTCCAGAACACCGGAAGGATTTAATTCTGCGATCGTATCGGTAGTTGCGTTCAGGAATTCTGGATCATGAGTAACCAGAACAAAAGAACGATTCGTATCCACTAAATATTCCGCGAGCCATGCCTTAGAGGCGTGATCCAAATGGTTGGTAGGTTCATCCAAAAGAAGAAGGTTTCCCGGATTCAAAATTGCAATCGCAAGCCCCAATCTATGTTGGTAACCGGGAGAAAATTCTTTTACCTTCTTCTCCATTTGATCATTAGAAAACCCTAAACCACCAATGATTTTTTTTGCCTGGGCTTCTAATTCATGAACGCCATAGGTAAATGCGTATTCTTCCAATTGGCTTTGTTCTTCTAATAAAGCCTCAAACTCAGGAGAATCATGATCCGTGCGATCCATTCTTGCATGAATGTCCTCGGAACGTTTTATATATTCGTTATAATGTTTATGTTTAGAAAGTGCAGTATCGATCACCCTTGCTTCGAAATTGAAATCAGGGATCTGTTGGAATAAAGAGATCTCGGTATGTTTGGAGCGGCTAACTATCCCTTCTTCGGGATTCAGTTCTCCAGTGGCCATTTTGAATAGAGTGGATTTGCCGGAACCGTTAGGTCCTACCAAAGCAATCTTAGAGCCTGGCTTGATATGCCAGGAGAAGTTTTCGAAAAGTGTGGAGCTACCGAACCGGTGCTTGATATCGATGAATTGTAGCATGGTCCAAGGAAATTCTGAGGAACCCCCGCACGAGTCCGCGGAGGTTATTGAGGGTTTTTAAAGTAGTGCTTACTTCTTATTCGCGAGTTCTTCTTTTCTCGCTTTAAGATGTTGTACGTACTTGCTCGTTTCCCCGTTCATCTTCTCGACTGCGTCTTTCAGAGCTTGGTCAAGCTCCCCGGCGCTCATCTTGTTGATTTTTTTGTTCTTCTTTTCGGCTGTCTCTTCAGACATAGGTACCTTCCGATGCGTTCGTATTGCCAAAATTTACGGAAATACCCCTTTCGACAACCTATTTTGGCTCTGGAGCTTGCCCCTTGTCGGCAGGGAAGATAAATTAGAATGGAAATATGTCCGGATTTAAGTTAACTAGGATGCAGATTCGGCATGTTATATAATTTATTTCAAACGAAAGAAGGTTTAGGGCCTCTATTCCTAAGATTAGGCCTTGCTATCTGTATCTTTCCTCATGGAGCCCAAAAGGCATTGGGCTGGTTCGAAGGCTCGGGATTTTATGCTGCAATGGATTATTTTACAGAGACACTGGGCGCTCCTTATGTTTTGGGAGTTCTGGTGATTAGTTTTGAATTCATTGGGACGATCTGCTTTGTATTCGGATTTTTGACCAGATTCTGGGCCTTGGGACTTGCAATCATATTGACCGTCGCAGGTTTTACTCATAGAGATTACGGCTTTTTTATGAATTGGTTTGGGGACAAAGGCGGAGAAGGTTTCGAGTACCATATTTTGGCAGTGTCCGCAGCACTTTCTCTTTTGTTCAGAGGAGCAGGCTCTTTTTCTTTTGATAAAAAATTAGGAGAATGGTCCGTATAAGAATCAATCTCTAAGGACGAGTTTTTAAAGCTCGCATGTTAACATGTAGGTATAAAAAAACCCGGGACTATAATTTCCCGGGTTTTTAATTTTAGAAAGTATCTATTGATTTTTATTAATAGATAATCTTCTCAACCGAGTTCTCGTCCAGGATATAAGATCCTTTCAGAGTTTGAACGATCAGTTTGCCTTTCTTTTGAGAAACCACAACACCTCTTATCTCGCGGCCATCTTTCATTATGATATGTTCGATACTCTTATCATAAAGTTCTTCCAGCTCTTGCTCGGTTTTAGCAGTCTTTAAGTTTTGAGTAGTTGCTAAAACTTCTTTGTCCAGGCCGCTCAAGTTCTTGCGCATGTCGCCGTATTCAGGGCCTTCTTCTTTAGCACGTTTTTGATCTTCAATCACGAGAACTTTTTCATCCGTGACTATGATCAATCCGCCAGTGATCAAAGCTCTTTCTGTCTTATCATGGATCAAAGGTGTTACTTCGACCGCACCTTCGACAACGAAGACCGAAGATTCTTTATCGGAAGCGTTCACCTCAAAAGAAGTTCCTCGAACCGCAGCCACCACAGTAGGAGTATCTACGAAATAGTTTGCGTTTTTCTTTTCCTTCTCGACTAAATTCAGAATTTTACCTGACATTAAGGAAATTCTGATTTGAGAAGCATCTGTTTGTCTTAAACTTTTGAGAACTAGCTCAGAATTTTCTTTCAAACGGATCACACTGGAATCGGTCAGACCGATATCGATAGACCCACCCTTGCCTGTTACGATCTTGTCGCCTTCGCTAAGTATATCACCTAAATGTAATGCGACAGGAGCTTCTTTTATATTCTTCGCGTCGCCTTTAACGAATACGACTGCTGCTTTAAGCAGGGTGCCTTCGACTACAGGTGCGGCTTCTTTCTTGAAAATAGTGAAATAAGTTCCGGCTCCAATTCCTACGAATAAGATTGCTGCCGCAGCTAAGAACCATACTTTATTTTTGGAGCCGAGTTGAACTACATTGTCCTTAGTAGGAGATTGCATGATATTTGCCTCCACAGAGAAGCGAGGGGACATGCCGATCCAGTTTGGATCAAAGTCCGGTGCCTTAGAATTCGGTAGAGACTTTTTGAGGAGCTCTGCGAATGTTTGGAATTCAGGGTTCATTCTTTCCATCCTCTTTACCGTATCCTTTAGTTCCGGGCCGCTTCACATTGTCCTGCCCGCTCAGTTGGATCAACAAACTGAAGGCAGGTACCTTGCTCATTTTTTTGAGTGCGGATGGCTTTTTTGACGAAATGAATCACTTGTTCGAAATACATAAATTTGCGAAAATCCTAGGATTTTAAGAAAGAAGAAGGTTGAATGCCTCTCTTCTTTCCTTCTTGTAAAAGCTGCTTTTCAGCTCTTTCCAGCAGTCTGGAAACCCCGGATACGGATAAGTCCAATACGGAGGCTATCTCTTCCAATTTGCAACCTTGGGAATAACGTAGCTCTATAGCAGTCTTTTGTTCTTCCGGTAGGGTGTTTAATAATTCGCCTACAATCTTTCCAAGGTTTTGGGCTTCCATTTCGTCCAGGACCTGACTTTCAGGACCTTGTCCTTTGGAGCTGAATAAAGAAGAAGTTTCCTCTCCAACGAGAGCAACGTTCTTTTGATAATAGGACTTTCCATGATTGATCATTAGGTTTCTAGAGATCCTAAATAAGATCATCCTAGAGACTTGCTCATCCGGTAATTCCTTGCCGGAATAATGTTTAAAGAAGTTCAAAAAAGTGTCTTGTAATAGGTCCAAGGCTGTGGATTCATCTTGGACGGAGCGCCGAATAAATGAAAACAAGTGATCCTTATTTTTATTGTATAGTTTTTCGAAAAACAAGGTTTCAGACACGGTAGAATAGAAATTTTTTTCTATTGGTCTTTTTTCAAGTAAATTCGGTTTTTTCTTGTAGAAAGCAATCAGTTTTAAAACGGTTATAGCCAGACAATTTTAGTGTCTGTAGTCCTAAACCAAAGGGATTTAAGATAACATGCCTTATCGTTGGCTTTTTGCAATTTGTTTACTAACTGTTACCCATTCCCTTTTTGGTTCTAGTCTAACCTTAAAAAACGGAAAGGTACTCCAGGGGAAGGTAGTAAACCAAACCCGAACGGAAGTCCAGATCGAAGTGGATGGAAAGGTTCTAACCATTCCAAAGACCGAGATTGCGGAATTGAACTTAAAAGATACGCCTAAGCCAGAAGTGAAAAAGGATCCTATTGTTAAACCTAAAGAGGAACCTAAAAAAATCGAGGAAGAAGTGGTCCAGAGATGGTATCAAAAGCCTCGCTGGGATTATTCACTTAGATCTGCAGTTGTTCCAGGTTGGGGGATTTGGAAGGCAGACAAAAAATACAGAGCTTCAGCGACCTTTGTAGCAGTTTTGGGGGCAGCTTATCTAGCAGTTAAGGCCCAGAACGATTTTGGATCTGCGAAAAGTGCTTATGAGGAGAATGCAAGAAATTATTTCATATACGCATTGAACGATCCTGTCCTCTCATTGCCTGCAAATACCGGCCAACGTTTGATCGGAGCCTTCTTGGTGAATAAGGGAGCATTCAACCATTACCAAGGCCTTGCAGAAGAATCCAATAATTACCAATATTTATTCGGGATTGCTTACGGATTACAGCTCTTCTACTCCTATTATTTAGGGGTAAAAGCGGAGCAAGGAGTTGCAGAAGGGCCCAGCGCCGGTTTTAAATTCAGCTTTGCTCCTTCTTACCAGCCTATGACAGTTGGTGGCAATGGTTTGGGTTGGAATGGAGAACTTAAATACGAGATCCGATATTAAAGATTGGAAAAATATTATTTCGATTTAGAAGGTTTGCTTCTATCTATATAAAAAAACTCGGATCACTTTATGGGTGGCCCGAGTTTTTCGTCTTTTAGGATGTATGTTTATTTATTGGATTACTGTTACAGGGGATTCAATACCCCCGGAACTGTCTGAGTAAACATTTTTGGTTGCATTATCCCCTCCAGTAAAATCCGGGTCGAACAGATAAATGAAATCTGCGTATTCATCTCCTACACTCATAAAACAAGTTGTAGTTCTGCAAGTAATCGAAGAGCCCATGGTGCTTCCTGTGGTTATTTGTGAATAAGAATAATTTGTCACACTTCCTGCAATGCCAGTGCCGGAAGCGATTGTAACCGGAAGATCTGACACTTCATTATACACTCCCATATCCGCACAGAACGAGTCATAGGAAAGCAATAGAGTTGTACTATTTGCAATCGCAACGGAAGGGATCATATATTGATCTCCACTGCTATTTACTGGGTCACAGCCATAAGGATTTGTTTCTGTGATCATTGTTGCGGGAGTAGTTTGGAAGTTTTTAGAACTTTTTAAAGTAGAAGAGTTTACGTTTCCGGATCCATCCGTGTTTGTCTGGCTATAGAATAGCCAAGTATTGGTACCTTGCATTAGCAAGGACGGATAATCTAAAACAAGCGAATCTGTGCCGTTTGTGGCAGTATAAGTTTTTACGGAAGTAGCCGATCCAGTCGAAAAACTAAAGGCTGTCAATGAGTAAGCATCCGAACTTGTTTTTTGACGGAATGCTGTAGTATAACTGCTACCGTTCCAAACAACATCCGCATTAGAATAACTCGTACTAGTGGAGGAGACGATCGTAGTCGCGGTTCCGACCAAAGCCCCCGTAGATGCATTAATCCTCTGGTATTTTGCAGCTCTTATAGAAGCTGTTTCTGTCCATACTACTGCGAATTCTCCGCTCGGATTATAAGCGGCAGAAACTTTTCCAATCGTTACACCGGCTCCAGTATAGATTGTAAATGTTGACCCTACCGCAGTAAGACTTATATCGTAATATTGTCCTTTGATCGTGGTGTCGGCTGACTTCCAAACAAGTAAATAATTGGTTCCATTCCAGACCAATTCTGGATCTACAGAACTCGGTGCTCCACCCACGGTGACGGCAAAGTTTTTAGTTATCGAATAAGGTCCGGAATGATCTACTCCAAATAGTCTTAAGGCTGGAGTTCCACTATTTGATTTCCATCCTGCCGCGATCGCTAATTGTCTTTCGCAGACTATCGTAGCTGTTCCGGTCGTACCTGCGGTTCCACTTGCATTTGTGCTGATACTACAGGTCTGTCCTTGGGTATAAGTGCCTAATGAGATCGAATAAGAATCACCATCAGTAAGTTCTGTGGAGAATGCATAAGAACCATCTGCAGTTAATGTTAGGGTTTGGGTTGTGCTATCGGTTGAATCCGATAAAGTAAGATTTAGATCATTAGAGGTCACATTTACATAACCGCTGAGAGAAATGTTAACCGCAGAAGTAGCGGCAGGAGAGGTTCCGCCAGGATCTCCAAAATTGCCGAATATACCAAAATTACCGTCCGAAAGTAAGGCCCCAATTGCAGAAGAACTAGCATCTATACTGATTGCCTTTGCATTATTACAAGCTTGTAACAATAAAAATGAGAATAGAAAACATCCATGAATGAATAGGCTAAATACATTTAAGGTTTTGTTTGAATTCTGGAATCTTTTCATTTTAGTTCTCCATGCGAAGCAGGGAAAATTCGGATAGTTTTCCCCATAACAAAGGCAACAATCGGTGTTAAGCACTTTGATTCCTTTTTTTACAGGGAATAATTTTTTTACTAAAATGTATTGAGATACAATGTAAATCGCAGGTTCGTTCGAAAATGGAAGATCTCTAATTGAGATACCCCTTTAGATTCTGTCAGATTGGCTTTATTCGTTTCAGAAAAAGGCTACTGTCCTATACAAAGGAAGTATCTAAACTTATTACATAGATTGTAATCAGGTAGCCCGAGTGTTGTCTGTTTAGAGATTAGATTAGAATCTGTAGATGCCAAATTTCCGACGATCCCTGAAATCGAGACCGAATTGGTAGACCAGGAAACTAAGCCACCTGCTTGGTTGGTCCCGGCACATTCGCTTAGTATTTTGGAAGTCGCATCTGACCAAGTGCTCAACAAACCTGTCCAAATCAGACTGCTGCCGAGTGCTTGAGAAAGTTCAGGATTAAAGTTGTATGTTCTGCCAGAATCGGTAGTGAATAGCTTCTTATTCTGAGCTCCGAAATAATAATTGGTACTTGCGGCAAAAGGCCAATCATTGTACTGTATGCCTCTCGTTTTGGCCCCGTTACTCGGACCGGTCACACTCAATAGAGCCTTATAAGTCATAGTGCTCGGAAAATTACCGGGCTTACTGGAAGAAGAATTACAAGCAGCATCAGCAAAACCTCTAGCATCATCGTTTAGCTTACCGTCCAATGCAAAATTCCCCTGCCAACCTTTTGCATCGTTAGTCGCCACGAACGCACATTTATCCGAATCCTTTGTATCAAATGAAATCAGTTGTGGAACATTGGTAATAGAATCGATTGCTATGATAGAATATTTCTGTTCTATACAATCTGCATCATCCAAATAGAGAGAGATTGTTGCCTGGTACGCCTGGAGAGAAGGATCAAAAGTATAAGTATTATCGTTACTTCCTGCAATACTTCTGATTTCGATAGAACCAGGATGATTCGTGCTAAATGTGAATGTGATTGTTTCTGCTGCATCAGGATTTAATGGAGTAACCAACTCCAATGTCACTGTATTAGAAGTCGCAGAACGTTCCGGCACTGTATTCGGAGCCGCAGCGCCAGGAAAATCCACAAGTTGTAATGGTACAGCAGGAGTTCCTATTCCGATAAGTAGAGTAGGATCGATCATGATTGCCCCTGTGACTGGGCTCTTACTACTATCAAAATCTATACTATCCGCCTTGTTACAGTGAATAGAAGCGAATGATACGATCAGAAAAAGAAAAGGTAGAGAATGAGCGTAATACATTTGGGCCTCTTAGATTCCGCTCAAGGAAACAAGGCCCAAATATATACTATAAAGAAAGATATTGATAAACTTTTTTCGAAAGAACGTAAAAAGTTTTGGTCAAACGGATTGCTACAGATGTAACAATTATTGTCCTACGCAAACGATATTACGTTTTTGAGAACATAAATTTTGAATTACTATAGCGGGATCCGTATTCGTCATCTCTGCAATAGAGTTTCCATTCACTGCAGTAAGAACTCCTTGGGTTCCTGTAGCAGTGGAAGAATACCAAGAAGAATAAGGAGCTCCAGTTATTTGTAACGATGCACATTGGGTAAGCACAGGAGTATCCGTAGTCCAATCTATCGAACTGAAGCCTGTCCAAATTTTACCCGAAGTTCCAAGAGAATTTGTCCACTGAGCTGCATTCGCAAATCCGATCGTATTTCCGGAAGTGAAACTATATGCTAACTTCTTACCGCCCTGGCTAAAATATCTTTTGAACGTGCTGAAAACCCAATTAACGGAAGGGTCTCTGTAATTTCCGCTCGGACTGTAACTTATCGCAAGCATTGCTCTATAAGCCACATCTTTGTTAACACCGTCCGGAACATTTGAATTACAGATATCGTCAGCAACTTCGAGTGGGCCTGCGAATATTGCATTATCAATTGCCTTTTTAGCAAAGTTTCCTGCATAACCGGCTCCGTTATTCGTAGCTACGAAGATACATTTATCAGAATCGTTTACTTTTACTTTAAAGGTTTGGGAAATTCCGGAGGCAACGTGTACTGCGACCAGATCGTAATAATTATTAATACAGTTATCATCCTCTTGGGAATTGATCTGAAATCCATTCTTGTAATCAAAATTTGCATTTTGAGGATCCGGACCAAAATCTAAGGTAAGATAATCTTGATAACCGCCTTGGTCTGGATTATAATCTGTGACGAAGGTGATATTTGCGTTTGTATAAAATCTATATTGGATGGTGCTCCCGTCGGACGGAGGGTTCTGCACTGCGAACATAATGTCAGCAGCATCGTTTTCATCTACACTGAGAGTGGTTTC
Organism: Leptospira neocaledonica; assembly: GCF_002812205.1. Lineage (NCBI taxonomy): Bacteria > Pseudomonadati > Spirochaetota > Leptospiria > Leptospirales > Leptospiraceae > Leptospira > Leptospira neocaledonica. Next base: position 9,272 of record NZ_NPEA01000003.1, on the reverse strand, counting down.
CCCCTCATTTAAAAGTGGGTCAATTGGATAAGGAGGAAGTGTAGTGAATATATCCCAGAAAATAGAAGGATCTATAGTGATCGCACCTGCTAAACTGGGCTTACTTCCATCCAGAGGGGTGGATTCCGCGTTATTACACTTGGAAAACCATAAAGTAAGACATAATAGAATGAAAGCTGTCCTTAATGATTTAGATCCTTTCATATTCGCACCCACCCGATCTCTTAGAGGAAAATACCCCATAAAGTATGAAAACAGCCGGGCTGGAAAAAAATTGAACGATTTTTTGGTTTAGTCAGGAGAATAAACGCAAATAAACGGCAGGGCCATTGGAGAATCGCAACTAGATAGGGTCGTATAGGCCGCATCTCCGGTAGTTATACTAGAACTACCTAAGTTTCCACTTGATGAACCGCTAGCATCTGTCCAGCTTTCCGAACCATTTAGGCAGGTATTACTGTCCATTCTTCCCCAGCCCGAATGCATTCCTGTCCAATATTGTCCAGAATCAATCAATGGATTATCAAAATCCGAACTTGGGGGCCAAATTCCGGTGATGGAAAAAACTTTTACCCAAGTTCCATCCCCTTTTTTACGAACATACCTTTTATTGTTTCGGAAGAAGGAAGTAGAAGATAAGGTTTCTCCTGGATTTCTATCTCCGTAGGTACTAGAAAGAGCACCTACCATCGCTTTATAATGAGAGGAGTTTCTGGGTAGACCTTTTCCGCTAGCCAAATTTTTGCAATGATTGTCCATTGCTCCGAGCCCGCCTAGTTGAGCTAGAGTTTTGGCAGAAGATTCAAAAATACAATAATCTCCGTCCTTTACGTTTACATCATATACGAAAGTATCTCCCGTGGAATCTTTCGTAATTCTGAAACTGAATTTATCACCTGCACGATCCAAACAATTATCGTCATCAGCGTTTAATGCAAAACCGATGGACTGGGTACCTGTATTCGCAGGAAGAGTGAATGTATTGTAACCTACAAAGCTAGGCGAAGACGCAGTTGTATAACTTTCGATCTGCATCGTAAAATTTTCGTCTACAGCGTTTTGCTCCAAAAATGTCAGGTCTATATAGGTATTACCTGCATCATACATAACGTTAGAAGAAAGTTGCGGAAGGCTTTCCGGAACTACCTCTGCTCCAATAATATTTGGTAAAACAACATTCAAAAGAACGCCGGCAGCACTGCTGCTGCCGTCCAAATTGATCGGGTTTGCTTGATTGCAAAAAGAGAATACGGAGAATAACGATACGATCGAGATAAATCTGAAAAAAAACTTTGGATTCGAATTCATAGTTCCAGGTCTGATGATTTCTTTTTAGAGATCACAAATCAATTTGCGAGTTTTTGCTCACTTTTTCGGAAAAAATTTATCGAAGAGACTTTCTCAAGTCCCAATTTTTAGTGTATAGGAGGTGAACGGCGTTTGCCAGTTGGAAAGTATTCTTTAAGACTTATCCACTTTTCTTACTTTATCAATTTCTTTTCGGAAAGATTCATATGGATCGTCAGAGTCCACTTTTCCTTTTTGAGGGGTCGTTTTATCCGAAGAAGACTTATGAGAGGCAAACCAATCATCCACATGTTTAATTACTTTTGCGATTCTAGTTCTGGAATCTTCTTCCTCTGCAGTTCGAACCTTGTTTTGTAAGACTTCCATTCTTTCGGATAGTATTCTATGTAATTCTCTGGCCTTATTTCTAAAGGATTCGTTTGAGGGGTAACAAAGGATCTGGTCCATTCTTTCTTTTCCTTTTTCCCAAGGAATAAAAACGAATTTTTCTCGGTCCAAAATTTGATAATATAGATCAGCCGAGAATTCGCCTATATTTCCTTGGATTTCGGAGGCAGTAGGTGGAACGCTTCGCTTAAAATAAAATTCATCCATTGCAGAAGAAATTTTAGATCTTTGTTCTGCAGAGCGGATTTTCTCTTCTTCTTTGATCTTTTCCTGGATTTTTGCCTGCTCTTCTCTTTTGGAAGCCTCGTGATTGCGAACCTTTAGTTGGTTTTGTTGACCTTTGATCTTTTCTTTAGCCTGGGAAAAGAATACATCTTGGAATATCCTTCCTATTCCTAAAAGATCGAGAATGGTATAATACCACGGGAAATAATCTAAATAACCTTTTCTTAATACTTTTCCATAGGCTCTAACCAAATCCGGTTCTCGGAATATCGATTTGATCTGAGGCTCATTGGATTCCACAAGTTGTCTGATACATAGGATTTTCCAAGTTTCTACGTTTGTGGCCGCACCCAAGCTCAAAATGATCTGTCTGACACTGTTTGCATTTTTATGAAAGAATGCGTGAATAGTAGTGGTTTTAGTTTCCCAGGTGGAATAACCGATTTCCAAATCGTCTATCAACATTCTCTTTAATTCTTCCGGATAAGATTTGAATTCTTTATCGGGAACTAAAAGAACCTTCTTTTCCCAAGAACCTGATTCGGAGAGAAGGTTCTTTTTAATATCATGGAATCTGTTTCGATCTCTTTCTGCCGATTGTTTATGAAGTTCTTTTTCTGCAAGTTCCGAAAGACTGCGGACTAAAACCACACTCAGCATCCCAGGGGTTCCCGGGCTAGGACTGCCGGAAAGTGCTCTTGCAAATGCCTCCGCTCTTTCTGTTTTAAATTTTGTGGTCTCAGGATTGGAAGTATTAGAATAATATAATTTTTCTTCCATAGCGATCTTCTGAAATTCTTCCATGAGAACATGACGTAACTGTTTTGTTCCTTTAGATTGAATAAAATCATCCAAATATTCCATGATCTGAACTGCTTCTTTTGAACTTCTAATTCCGAATAGTCCGTATCCGGGTACGTCGATGACTCTTCCTTTTTTATGAAGATCGTCCTCCAATTCAAATAAGAAATCCTTAATGAACTCTGGATTGGCCGGGATCCTGAAATGTTCATTATGGAATGCTTGTCTTAAGTATAAAAATAGCTGGGGGAACGGTGCTTCTTTTCTGGCTCCCCATTCTAGATCCGATTCCAAATTTTCCCAAAGTAAGGTCTTACCTGTTTCCGGTTTTCGATCTAGATAACTTAAGAGAGAAGAAACGGAATAATCCAGAAGTTCTAGATAAATCCTACTCAAATCCAGGGACTCCGATTCCGGAAAAGTAGCGTAACATGGAAGTGCTTCCGGTTGTTTGTCTGCACTATCGCTGATCAGATAAGCAAGTTGAGAAACTGTTCCATCTTCCAAAAGTCGTTTTAAGTGAAGATCTATATCCTTAGGACCTAATTCTCCTACTTCGGGAACTTTATGGTGAGGTTCGAATAATTGCCTTTTTTTTACATTCTTGAAAGATGTCGCTGCCTGAATCGCTTTGTAGACAGAGTGAGTTATCTTGTCGTTCATATAATAACTCACTACTTCGTTTAACTTCTTAACTTTTAAGAAGTTAGGAACGGCTACATTGCCTGTATGCGGATCTAAGGGTTTGGGACCTTTTGCGTTCATCTTTGTTTATAAATAATTAAATATTAAAAATTTAGCATATAGTTTGCGGAGAAGTATCCGCATAAGGATATGAGTATCCCTGCGGATGTTCAAAACCATCATATAATGCATTCTAAACGCTTCCACCGAAAAACCTAAATCTTCCTTCTTTTTCGATAAAACCTGCATAAACCGAAGGGTGTATGCCGAAGTCCCTACATGAATCCTCTTGACGAAGCATGGGGAAGAGCTTTCCTGGAATAGAATGCAACTGAAGAAAAAGACTCCCTTCTCTCCCAAAAAGCTATTATTCGTAATTTTAGATGGCGTAGGTTATACTCCAAAAGGACCCGAATTCGGGAATGCAATCGCTGGCGCCAACCTTCCTTTCCTCAATAAACTTTGGAAAGAATCTCCCACTATACTTTTGAAAGCGCACGGGACTGCAGTAGGTATGCCTTCCGATGAGGATATGGGAAATTCCGAAGTAGGTCATAATGTATTAGGATGCGGGCGTATTTTCGATCAGGGTGCTAAGCTGGTCAACAATTCTATCGCCAAAGGACTGTTATTCGAAGGAAAAGCTTGGAAAGAAATTGTAGAAAATACTAAAACAAAAAATTCCACACTCCATTTAATCGGTTTGTTTTCCGACGGAAATGTTCATGCACATATCGATCATACAAAGTCTTTGATACAAGCGGCGATCCAGGAGAAGGTCCCAAGGATCCGATTGCATATTCTTCTAGACGGAAGGGACGTGCCTGAAAAATCAGCGCTAGAATATTTGATCCCTTTCGAAGAATGGCTGACCACATTTAGATCCAAAGGAGCCGACGTAAAGATTGCATCAGGCGGAGGAAGAATGACTATCACCATGGACCGTTACGAAGCGGATTGGGCCATGGTAGAAAGAGGCTGGAAGATCCATGTCCATGGAGAAGGTAGAACTTTTTCTGATGCAAAAACCGCGATCGAAACTTTTAGAAAAGAAGACCCGGCAGTAATCGATCAATATCTTCCTAGTTTCGTAGTAGAAGAATCCGGAAAGCCGGTCGGAAAAATTCTCAGCGGAGATTCAGTAGTATTCACAAATTTCAGAGGAGATAGAGCGATCGAAATTTCCCAGGCTTTTACTCAGAAACATTTCGATAAATTCGATAGAGGGAATTTTCCAGAAGTGTGTTACGCAGGAATGATGCAATACGACGGGGATTTACAATTGCCCGAACGTTTTTTAGTTACTCCACCTGCGATCGATCGAACTTTGGGAGAATATATGGCCAAGTCCGGGATTAACCAATATGCGTTATCCGAAACACAGAAATACGGGCATGTGACATTTTTCTGGAATGGAAATCGTTCCGGTAAATTTGATTCCAAAAGTGAAGAATATAAGGAAATTCCTTCCGACGTAATTCCATTCGACCAAACACCTGAAATGAAAGCGCAAGCCATCACTGCGGAACTCGAAAAAGTTTTAGCCGAGAAACATTCTGATTTCTATAGGATCAATTTTCCGAACGGAGACATGGTAGGCCATACGGGAAATTATCAGGCAACCGTCAAGGCTATGGAATTTCTGGACGGATGTATGGGTCGTCTTGCAGAAGCATGCAAAAAAAATAATGTAGTTTTATTAGTAAGTGCGGACCATGGGAATGCGGACGAGATGTACCAATTGGACAAAAAAGGGAATGTGCAGATGGATAAGGAAGGTAAACCTGTTCCTAAAACTTCTCATACCTTAAATCCTGTTCCTTTTAGCGTTTTGGATCCTGAACATAAGATTAAATTAAGAACAGATCTACAAGAACCTGGACTTGCAAATGTAGCTGCTACGATCTTAGATATTATGGGATACGAAACCCCAGAAGGATATCACCCTAGTTTAGTAGCTAACTGAGATCAGTCGCTTACACAATGTACTGCATAGAATAGACTTTTATCGAATTGGTTCAGGATTCCGTACATGAACACCACTGTTCTAGCAAACTGATCCATTGGAGAGCCTGTAATTCCTTTGGATGCGGTCCATGTTGCCGGAGATACCGGATTTGGGAAAGCAGTGGTGTTGATAAAAGGATCCGCGCCTCCTTCTACCAGAGAATATAATTCCTCCGCTCTAGGAAGTCTCCAGTTTTCCCGATCCGCATAACCTATTCCTGGTCCATGTATGGTGTTCAGGTAGGCACATCCGTCTAACGCAGATCCCCAAGACATATTCGTTGCAGAGCCTGAGGCACAACCAGGTCCGCTTCTTCCTTCCCAACAAGTTTTCCAAACAAGTCCAGTAGAAGTATCCGTAGTTGTAACATCCAAAGTATAAGTTCCATGAGTAGTTGGACCGGAATAGACTTGAGATCCCGTAACAGTGGCTCCAGTCGTAGTAGTAAAAGTTGATTGATGACTGACTGCATTTCCCGCTTCGTCTTGCAAAGAACTGGAGGGAATGGTCCAACGGATCTGTGATTCTTCCGGAAAATAGGTCCAGCTAACAGTAATGACTAAGGTTTGAGAATCCTGCCAATCGAATATCGTATTGTTATTTGGAATCGTGACCCATGAAGTTCCATCATAAATTTCAGTAGTCATGCTCATCGTGAGACCTGTGTTCATTGGCTCTGCAAAACTCAGACTAATTGATCCTGGAGAAAGAGCGACTCCAGTTGTACCATCACTTGGATTGGTTGCTGAAATGGTAGGAGTTACTGTATCTACGGTGATATCAGAAGTAGAAACGGCGGATACATTCCCTGCCTTATCTCTTGCTAGATATTTGAAAGATGTAGTACTGTTTGCAGGAACATTGATGGCAGAAGAATATTGTGTTCCTGTATTCACTGTCCCGGTCGCACCGTCTATATCAGGAGTTGAAGTATCGGTAACGTATGCTATCTTATCACAACCTGCGCCTCCAGTATCCGAACAAAGAATCGAAACATTTTGAGAAGAAGTATATGCACCCCCAGTAGGATTTGTGCTCACAGTCGGATAAGTATCATCTCGAACAATCTTGAAAATTCCTGACCCAGTTTGATCTTCTTCCGGATCAGTAACACAAACTCGAATATAACTTGCCCCCAAAGGAAGAATGTTTGCAGCGATCGTAGCTAGATTGTCTGTATTTGCAATGGCAGTTCCTGTAATTAAGCTTGCGCCACTTGTACAGGAGTCAGCATCGATCCGAACATCATACGGTCCGGCAGTATCCGATTTCCAAGTCAGATCAGAGGAAGAAATTGCTCCTGGATTATTACTTACAAATTTTGTAGTGAGGCTACCACTGATTGCGGGCCCTGGAAGGCATACGTCCAATTCTCCTAAGATACAACGAACAAAGGTGGTTTCCCACCAAGCATCCGAAAATGGGATGGCCGGGTTATGTACTTCTATAGGTTTACATAACATTCCGAATCCGAGTAAAAATAATAAAAAGTGAGCCCGCATATTGCTAACTTGACCAGAGGTTTATAACAAAAGGACGAATTTATCCTCCCATCTATTTCCGTCTGGTAAATAAGTTTTTAACACCTATATATCTATCTTATCAGGGAGAAGCCTCCGACAAAAAAACTAGCTCCATCCCCACATTTCAGGGTTTTTTTGTCTGTTTTTCTTTCTTTTTAGAGGTTGGAGACTGACGAATCTTAGAAAATCCATCCCATAACATTTCGGCAGATTGTTCCAAAAGAGAAGGTTCTATATGATTTTCCTGGATCCGATGAAAACGTAAGATTCCAATGAAAGAGCCTAGAATGAGAGAGGGATAAAGTAGGCTTAGATTTATATCATTCTGAGCAGGTGCAAAATATTCTGAAATTTTTTGTTTCAAGCCCGCTGCACTTTTTGTGCTTTCTTCATCTAGTATGTAAGAAGATAGATTTCTTTCTATCATGATTAACTGGTCGAATTTGCCTTGTGAGAATAGTCCGAGCCCTTTCCAAAAATCAAAAAACTGTTCTTTCGAAGATAAATTCTTAGAGATAGAATTATCTAAAAACTCAGAGAACTCGCGGACTGAGATTCGAAACGCCTCATTGAATAGGTGGTCTTTATTTCTAAAGTGACGGTACATTGTACCGACTCCTACTTTTGCATGAGCGGAAATTTCAGGGATCCTTGTTTCGAAAAATCCTCTTTCTGCAAATAATTTAAGAGCGGAACGAAAGATCCTCTCTTTGGATTCCTCTTGTTTTTTGTAGAATTTTTCCTCCTCTGGCTCCTTCTCGGGATCAATTATAGGATCCTGATCGTGTATATGTTTTGGATCCGACGAAATATCTATGATTTCTGACAAGGGACTATTTTCCATTCGGGTAACCATTTAATTTTTCTCAACTACCTTGTTCGCTTTTAAGAGTTTTCTTACTGTATTATTAAACTTTTTTAATTCTTTCAGGCTTAATACCGGTTTAATAGAATGTATAAAATATACGTAATCAAGTAAAAAACGTATAAAAAGTACTTTTTTGTTTAAGAATAAAAATCGAGGAAATTAAGGAACTAAAACATTAAAGCTTTCTTTTGCGGATCTAATTGAAAAATAGTTTGGTTATCTTCTCCGAAGTCTCCGCCAAGTATTTAATCGGCGAAATTTTACCCAATAAAAGACGCTGAATGCCAGACATCTGAATATTCTTGAGCTCCTCGGCTTTTAGTTTTTCGTATCTGTCGCAGATTTCTTTATATCCAATCGGATCAATTTTATTCAATAGATACCGATTGATCGTAATTACAATGGACGAAATCCTAGGACTTCTGAGATTTTTTCCGAAGTCCTCTATATCTACGTTAAATAATCTATATTTTGTAACAGGTATCCAGCTAAACCATAAGAAGAAGATCAATCCAATGGCCAAAATGGAATTATGGATCAATTCTTCGGAAGGGCTAAATAAAAGAAAACCGACTGAGAAGAGGCAGGAAAATAGGATTCCCGTAAAAAGATAGATTGAATGAAGTTTTTCAAAATAGCTTCCTTGGAACATATTATAAACAATCCTGCCCATCCCCCATGCAAGCGCCGTATAAATGTAAAATACAGAAAGATTATAAATTAATCCTCCGTGAAAATAAAAGGACGATCCATTGAATAAGAAAGGGGATCCTATCCCCAATATAAAAAAGCTCGAAAATAGGATAATTACGATAGTATGGGCCGTTGCAAAAAGGCGCGGAACAGGAGTTAGGTTATTTGGGTTAGAATAGTTTCTAATAATATAATTTACTAAATATGGAATGAAAAGGGGAGGGATTGGCACTAGATTCGCTATTGCTAATTTAATTCCGAAATTTAGTTCAGATTCTAAGAAAAATAATAGTATTGACCATAAGGCCATTAAAGAAGCAATCGAAGTGAAGGCTAAAGACAACCTTCTTCTATCGGATTTAATATAAAAAAATACCGCTGAGCAAAGAAGCACTATAGAAGGCATGAGGGACAAATGATTTCTCCTAACTATCTATCATTTTCGATTCAACCAATGAAATTGATTCAGAACCGGCAAGGGTTCTCGTAAATTTTATGAATGAATTACAAAATATACAGCTATTCCCAAAAATATGCATTAATGTAGATAGCACCGGAATGTGAATTCAGATTCCGTAAAGTATTTCTTTCTAATATATGAGCACCTTAGAAAGGGATACTATTTCACAAAGTATATTTTATACGTTAAAATGAAAAAAAAGTACAAAATGTACTTTACTGTTTTTGAAACTTTGGAGTTCCATTGCAGAATCGCTGAAATCGGACTCTAAATATGTCTCAACTTAGGAAAGTAATAGCTAAACGGATCCAAATT